>JAZGCO010000099.1:0-15643 GCA_036476995.1 Gemmatimonadota bacterium | reverse complement strand
GCGCCTCCTCGAACTGGTTCGCGTAGGGGGAAAGGAGCGTGAGCTCCATGAGGTTCCGGTTGATCGTCGGGAACGTCTCGATCTCGAGCCGACCGATCGTTGTCGATTGACCGGTCTTTCCGGCGCTGAACACGGCGTCATTGGCCGCCACGGCGACAACCAGCTCCTCCAAGTCTACGGCGGTTTGCTGCAGTTGGAAGTTGACGGTCTCGGCCTGACTGAGCGTCAGGCCAACGCCGGTGCGGCCCTGCGGGCCATACCCGATGATCTCGACTCGGACGGTAAACGGCCCGCCCGGTTGGAGCTGGGGCACGAAGTAACGACCGTTGTCGTTCGTGATCGCAGTTCGCTTCACGCCGGTCCGGGTATCGGTGACCGAGACCTGGGCGCTGACGACCGGCTGCCCGTCCTGATCGATCACCGTGCCGCGGACTTCAGAGGTCACGACCTGGGCTTGCACCAGCGGCGCAAACGCGAAGCTGGTGAGGAGTCCGACCGTGATAAACGTCGCAGTTCTGAACCAGGTCTTTTGCATCGTACGCCTCACATGGGTTTCAGGTGTGAGTGCATCGGGCACAGCTCCTCCTGCCGCCTCGCTTCGGCTGCCACAGAGTATCGCCGCGCACTGTTCGTTACAATGTTACAATACAGTAAAATACAGACCCGTCCTGCGCATGCAAACCCCTCGGTTTAGCAAGCGTCAAGTGCTCTAGCTGAGCGAGGTCGCGCCGGAAGTCCTACGCCTCACCGGAGCGTGACCCCGGTGACCGGGGTCCTGACGGGGGCGACTCGATCTCGCGCCTTAACTCCTAGTCACACAGTGACCCAGTGATTACAATTGTCGGATGGTGGTGCTTCTCGTCACCGGGTGCTTGCCATTGAGGCTCACTCGGTCAGACGAGAGGCCAGCTAAGTGTTGCTGTGGATGCAGTCTAACCTACAGAAAGCGGGTCAGATCCATGGTTTTCACACGTCGTATGATGCAGGCAGCCTGCGCTTCCGCTCTTGCGCTCCTCTTCCTGGCGGCGCCAGCCGCGGCCCAGGTTACATCGGGAGCGATCCGCGGTAACGTAACGGCCACCACGGGCGAGCCAATCGCGGCTACCGAGATGACCGCGACGAACGTGGCGACCGGCGTCCGCCAGGGCACGATCTCTTCGGCTAACGGCCGCTACATCTTCCCGTCTCTTCAGGTCGGCACATACCGGGTTGAAGCGCGGCGGATCGGGTATCAGGCGCTGGTCCGGGAGTCGATCCGCGTGAGTCTCGGCGGAACGGTGGTGCAGGACTTCACCATGGATGTCAGCGCGGCCCAGCTCGACCCAATCGTGGTAGCCGGCGTTCGGCCGCTCATCGATCCGGATGAGACGGGCGTGGTGGATCTCGTCACTGCCGAGGAAATCAACGCCATCCCGGCGCTGGGCCGGAACTTCTCCGATCTCGTGGCCCTTTCCCCGAAGGTGGGGGTGAGCGCCGGTGACGGGACGGGTGGAAATCTGTCGCTGGGTGGCGGTCGGCGCGGCGCGAACCTGATCCAGATAGACGGCGCGGGCACGACCGGAACGTTCTTCGGTGGCGAGGCCCGCGGCTCGGACCGGATTCCATTTGCGTTCTCGATCGAGAGCGTGCAGGAGTTCCAGATTGTTAGCAACGGCTTCGATGTCGAGTACGGATTCTTCACCGGCGGCGTGATCAACGCGGTCACCAAGTCGGGCACGAACGAGGTTCACGGCTCGCTGTTCGGATACTTCCAGGACGACGCGTTCACCAAGAATGACTTCCAGGACCGATCGGCCGACTTCAAGTCGAGGCAGCTCGGCGGTACTTTCTCGGGTCCGCTCATCCGCGACAAGTTGCATTTCTTCGTCGCTGTCGAACGCCAGGACCGGGATCAGCCAGTTTTCGGGCTCCCGGCGCCCGGCACTGTTCCCGATCCGGACACGCGCGTCCACCCGGACAGCGTGGCCCGGTTCCTGGATATCCTGGAAAACGTCTACGGCGTGACGGACCAGGCTGGCCAGATCAATCAGACGCAGGACGAATGGTCCGTGTTCGGCAGGCTCGATTGGCAGCTCAGCGACAAGCATCGGCTTACGCTGAGGCACAACTATACCGACCTCAAGCAGCTGGGCGATCGACTTCGTTCGGATGAGACTGTCGGCAACGCCGGAGTGTTCAACAACACCAGTAACTCGTTCGTAGCTCAGCTCAACTCGGTGTTCAGTCCGACCTTGTGGAACGAATTTCGCGGCCAGTACGCGACGGAACCCAGGCCGCGTGAGGCCAACTCGCTGCTTCCGGAGGCCGAGGTCAACGTGACCAGCGACTTCGGTGGAGGCGTGACGCAGTCGCTACGAGGCCTTGAGTGCTGCAACGACGCGGTGCTCCCGAACAACCTCGAGGAGACCACGATCGAGCTGAGCAACAGCCTGCACATTCTCGCCGGCGATCACGAGGTCAAGCTCGGCGGAGTCTACAATAAATTCGATTACCTGAACTTCTTCTTCTTCAACGCTCAGGGTCAGTTCGACTTCAACAGCCTGGCAGACTTCGAGGCCCGGAGACCCGATGATTTCAGCCGGAGCCTTCCGAACCCGGGACCGGATGGGCTGTTCTTCACCGACGACGACGTCGGACCTCTGGCCGACTACGCGACCAGCGAAGTGGGCCTGTACATTCAGGACACGTGGCAGGCGGGCGACAAGCTCAGCATCCAGGCTGGAGTCCGGGCCGACTTCACGAGGATGCTCGACGGGGGGCCGCTCAACGCTCAGCTCGTGACGGACCTCGGCATTAGTACGGATTTCCGTCCTAACGACGATAACATCTCACCGCGTCTGAGCTTCACCTACGATCCGACCGGAGAGGGAAGTAGCATAATTCGGGGCGGCGGCGGCCTGTTCTACGGCCGGTTCCCCTCCGTGCTGCTCTCCAACGCGCTACTCAACACGGGCGGCAACCAGCTCGGCCTGTTCTGTGACTCAGATGACGGCGACGTGCCGATTCCGGACTATCAGGCATACGCAGCCGACTTGAGCACAATTCCGACTTCCTGCACGGGCGGCGGCGGTGCATCAGCCCCGACTGCGGACATCAACGTGTTTGCGCCCGACTTCGAGTATCCGAAGACCTGGAAGGCCAGCTTCGGCTACGAGCAGGAGATCGGCGAGGGCTTCAAGTTCGACTTCGACTTCCTGTATGCGACCACCGACCAGAACTTCGCTGTCGAAGATCGGAACCAGATCCTGACTCCGCTATTCACGTCAGGAATCGAGAACCGGCCCGTGTATTCCACGGTCTCTAGCTCTGGAAGCCCTTCGTCGCGCAACGGCCGGATCACGAGCAACTTCGACGAAGTGCTGGTGATGGTGAGCACCGCCGAATCGAGGACCTACCAGTTCACGGTGGGACTCTCGCAGCGCGGCGAGACGTTCAGCTGGCAGACCGGATACACGTACTCGGACAGTAAGGACAACGCGTCCTTCTCCTGCTGCATTACGGGAACGGGCCTGTTCGAGACGCCGACCGCTGGGAACATCAATTTCCTGGGTGAGCGCGGCGACGATGTGAACGGCTCGTGGGGAGTGTCAGACTTCAACCGGAAGCACACCTTCGTGGTGTCGGGGATCGCGAACCTGCCGGCCGACTTCTCGATCAGCGGAATCTGGAGGACCTTCTCCGGGCGTCCGTGGACGGCGGTAGTGGACGGAAACGTCAACGGCGACCGTGACTTCGGTAACGACCGGGCCTTCATCGGCGACAACCTGAACTTTCGCAATCCGGCGGTGGACATTCCGCTGCTCAATGAACACCTGGCCAACCACTCGTGCCTGCGTGAGGCGGTCGGCCGCATTATCGGCCGCAACACTTGCGACAATGACTTCTTTACGCAGCTCGACATGCGGCTTCGCAAAGGATTCAAGATCCGTGGCAGCCAGAGGCTCGAACTCATCGTCGATGCGTTCAACGTGCTGAATCTGATTGACAGCGACTGGAGCCGTCAGGTCGGCGTGGGTCAGTTCAGCGACGAAACCGAGCTGCTCTCCATCTCCCCGCCCTTCGGCGAGGACGGCTTCGACTCGGCAACCAACACGTTCATCTACGACGTCAACCCGAGCTTTGGAGAGGAGTCCGATCTCAACCCGTTCCGGACGAACCAGGGAACGCTACAGCTCGGTGTGAAGTACATTTTCTAGGCCGACTCGAACGATGTAAAGAGCGGCCCGTTCTCGGGACCGCGAAGGAGGGGGTGGAGGCGACTATGCCCCCTCCTTCTATGTGACAGCAGACATATTGGAGGCTTCGTGAGACGCTCGATCGCAGTTGTACTCATTGGACTGGTGGGCGCTGGCTGTGCCGGTGAGGGGCCAGATAGCGTCGCCGAACGCTTCTGGACGGCGGCTCAGGCGCGGGACATGGAAACCGTAGAGGCGCTATCGGTCGAGTCCGAATCCACCAAGCTGAACTTCGAGAACAAAGACAACGCCATCGATGAGTTCGAACTGGGTGATTCGTTCGAGGAAGACGGGGAGACCCTGGTGCCGACCTCGCTGACCAGCAGCGGCGGCGACCAGTCTCTCGAGTTCGACTTCCAAACCGTGATGGTGCGGAGTGACGGCGCCTGGAAGGTGGACTTGGAAGCGACGGGCAATCGAATGATCCGGGCCGTGCTCGGCGCATCGATGGAAGAGATCGGACAGGCCATCGGAGAGGGAATGAAGGAGGCCATGGAAGGGATCGCGGAGGGAATGGCCGAGGGAATGCGAGAGATGGGTGAAGCTATGGGTGAAGCTATGGGTGAGGCCTTGGAGGAATCCGTGGAGGAGGCTCCCGCTCCCGAACCCAGCGCGGAGTAGCCGCGGCAGAAACCTAGGTGCCAGTTGGCAGCCGCTAGACTCCTCCCCCGTTTCCGGCCAGATAGGAGCCCGCCATCTCGATCAGGTGGCTAGCGCCCATGTACAGCGGAATCGTCTGGTGTAGCTGGGTCGGCTGGATCTGGAGGATCGGGCGGGATCCATCCGTTGCGGCACCTCCCGCCTGTTCGCACACGAAGGCCAAGGGCGCCGCCTCATAGAGGAGACGCAACTTGCCACTTGGAGACCTGGTGTCGCCCGGATACATGAAGATACCGCCATACAACAGCGTGCGGTGGAAATCAGCGACGAGCGAACCGACATATCTGTGCGAGTATCCAGGGTCCTCGCCGCCGTCTCCCCGAAGATGATTTACCAGAGACTGTTGGCCGGGACTCCAGCGACTGTAATTGCCCTCGTTCACGCTGTAGATACGCTTCCCCGGTGTGGGAATTCGAATCTCCGGATGGGATAGAAGGAACTCTCCGATACTGGGATCCAGGGTGAAGCCGTGCACCCCCTTCCCTGTCGTGTATACGAGCACCGTGGACGACCCATACATGACGTATCCGGCGGCGACCTGCTTGTGACCCGGCTGAAGACAATCCTCAAGTGTTCCATCCCGACCCTCGGTACACTGCCGGTGAATCGAAAAGATGGTTCCGATCGAGATGTTGGCGTCGATGTTGGAGCTGCCGTCGAGCGGATCGAACAGGAGCACGTAATCACCGGCTGGAAATTCGTCGGGTATCGGGAGCAACTCTTCCGCTTCCTCCGAGGCCATGACGCACAGGTGGCCGGTGTGATCGAAGGCCCGGACGATAACCTCGTGTGCATACTCGTCGAGCTTCTTGACTACCTCACCGTGCACGTTTTCGCGGGCCGTATCCCCCAAAATGTCCACCAGGCCCGCTTTGCTGACCTCCCGGTGGATGAGCTTGGCCGCCAGCGTGAGTTCTTGGAGGATACCGGTGAGCACCCCCGTGGCCTCTGGATGGTGGCGCTCCTGGTCCACGATAAAACGGCCGATCGTGACAACAGACCTCTGCATTCCGTTCCTCCGCCGGTTCATTCTTGGATTGGCTCAATGTGCTGTGCGCCGGGATCACCTTTGCGCCGAAAAGCCGGCGCGTCAAGCTGGGGGCGGGTCCACTCCCGACTGGGTCAGACGCTTGCACTGAGTACCCTGCCCGTCTGTCCGCCAGATCGTCTCCACCCCCGCTGAGGCGAGGCGGGCCAGAACCGAGACGTGAGGGTGGCCATATCGATTTCCAGTACCGCTCGAGATTACGGCTTCCGGAGCCCCAACGGCGCGGAGCCACGAGGTCGAGGAAGACGTCTTGCTGCCGTGGTGCCCAACCTTGAGCAGGTCAGCCTGTACCGAATCCCGGGGCCACCGGGCGAGAATGTCAGCTTCAAGCTTGGCTGAGGCATCTCCGGTGTTCAGGTATCGGAATCCGTCATCTGTGGTAAGCCGGAATACCACGCTTGATTCATTAGCAGTCCTGGGCCTGCCCGGGGAGTCGAATTCCAGAGGACCCGGTGCCAGGATGGTGATCGCCACGTTGTCGAGGCGAAAACGATCTCCCGCAGTGACCCGCAACCAGGTAGCACCTTCCAGCTCTACCTGAGCCAGGAATTGCCCGTAGGCGAGCTTTGCCAGCGGACGCCCGCCGTCGAGCACTCTCCGGACAGTGAACTGCCGGAATACGTCGGCTGCTCCCCCCAGATGATCCACATCCGGATGCGAAAGAATGAGCAGGTCAATTTCCCGCGCGCCATTCTGGGTCAAGAACCGGGTTATTACCGGCCCTGCCGACGGCGGACCGGTGTCGAAAAGGGCCCAGTGGCCCCGTTCCGTGCGAAGTACAGCCGCGTCTCCCTGCCCTACATCCAGGGTGCACAGCAGCGTCTCACCCCGTTGTGCTGTAGATACGAGAGCCGGCATGGCGATCAGCGCAGCCAGCGCGAGACCGAGAGCCGGTAGCATCCGCCCCGCAGGACGGCCGGCAGCAACGCGGACCAATATACAGCCTATGGCTATCATAGCGGCCCACTCCGCCGGAACCGGCGCCCGAACCTGAGTGTTGGCGAACGGAAGGGCCGCGAAAAAGTCCGCCGCCCTCATGAGCGCCGCCAGCAGGAAGTCGGACGCCGCGGAGGAGAGCGTACCGGCAAGACCAGGAAGAACGACCGTAAGCGCCAGGCTGGCGACAACGAGTCCCACCAGTGGCGCTCCTACCAAATTTGATAGCAAGGCGACAGGAGCGGCCCGTCCAAAGTGCGCGGCGGCTATCGGAGCCGTGAAGGCTAGGGCTCCCGCACTGGCGAGTACGAGCCGGCTCCAGCGCACCGCGCGTGAATGTGGCTCGGCACGTCCCGCGCCTTCCTGCCGGCCCGCCACGTGTTCACCCAGGCGCGTCCCGAGGTCGCCCCCTACCAGCAGGCCCAGGAATCCCGCGAAGGACATCTGAAAGCCCGGGTCGGCCACCGAGGCCGGGTTCACCACGAGTAATCCTCCGGCCGCCAGACCGAGCGCATCCAGCACGCTGACAGGGCTTCCGCGCATGCGAGCCAGCGAGTACGACGCAAACAGGACCCAGGCACGAGACGCTGCCGGAGGTGCTCCGATCATGAGCACGTACAGGCCCACCAAGACCACCGCCGCTGCATACCTGCGCGGACCGCGCAGTAGAAAACTGACTAAGCGCAGCGCCCCGAGGGCAATGAGACCGATGTGCAGCCCTGAGATGGCCAGGAGGTGGGCCAGTCCGGCATCCGCGAAGGTATTGCGTGTTTCGGGGCTGAGTTCGTCCCGCTCGGCCAGGGTGAGCGCCAGAGCGGCGGGTAGTGCGTTTGGAGTCAGCCGATCGGCCAGCCGGTCACGGACCCATCCGCGTACCCGTGCCAGCCAGTGATTCGGAGCACTCCGTACGCCGAGAATCTCGGCGCCCGTGAGCAGGCCCTGGCGCTGAGGCGGCAGCGGCCAGCTGAAGCCGGCTGGCTCTGCAGTTCGAAATGGGCTCCACCGGCCGCGCAGCGCGATGCGCATCCCCCGTGTCTCTGACCCGGCCATATCTCGGAGCGTCGCCTGCTCCTCAGCTGCAAAGACGATGAGCGAGGGGATGCGGCACTCTCTGCCGGCGCTGGACAGCCGCACATCACGGAGCGTAATGCGGAACGCTCTATCTCCACCGCCAGAGGGAAGTGGAGAGTTCGCCCGCCCGACCACCGATACGCGTTCGCCGGGCTCCAGGTCGAGAGTACACGCCAGCCGTAGCTGGCCAGCGGAGCCCGCGCCAAGCATGAACCCCGCTCCCGCAACCAGGCAGAGCCAGGGAAGGGCCGGTGCTACCCTCCCGCCAAACGCGGTGCGCACCGCAAGGAGTCCGAGGAGACCGAGGAAAAGGCCCAGATAGCCAGGGCCCGTCTGAGCCAGGGGTCCCGCCCAGGACCACCGCATGCCGACTGCTATGGCGGCCGCCAGTACTAGAGCGGCGGCCAGGAGGGGTGACGGCCGAGTAAACGTGGCCGAAGAGGTTGGATGGCCTCTTCTGGTCACTCCTCTTTGTGCAGAATCTCGCGATAGCGACGTAGCATTCGACGAGTCCGGAGATCAGCCCGCAGTCCGACGAGCAGCATGGCGATCATGCCAATGAGCAGGGAACCGAACACCAGGGCCGGCATGGACACGGACTCAAGTGTGATGAATCCCAGCCGTACCCGGACCCGTTCGTACCCGTTCGCGGCCGCGAACCAAAACGCCAGCAGGGCAACCGCTACGACGACCAGGACTGTGAGACCGCGGCTCACGCAACCTGCTCGCCGCGGAATGTCGCCCCGGAGGTGCTCATGATTCGGACTCGTCGGTATTCGCCTACCCACGCCGTCTGACCGGGGAACGCCACCACCTTGTTTCCTTCTGTACGGCCCAGAACGTCGCCCTGGCTCCTGGCGGCGCGTTCCACCAGCACCTCAACCGTCTGACCTACCTGAGCCTGGTTGATCTCGAGCTGGATCCGCCGATGCACATCGATCACCGTGGCCAGGCGGCTTCTAGCCTTTCCCTCTGGCACGACATCGGCCGCCGGAAGCCGAGTAGCTGGAGTGCCTTCCCGGGGCGAGAATCGATATAAGTACGCATCATCGAATCTCGCGGTTTTAAGCACGCGAACCGTGTCCTCAAAATCGGCCTCAGTCTCACCCGGGAAACCAACGATAATGTCCGTAGAAAGCGCGATTCCGGGAATCGCGAGACGGACTTTGCGTACTATCTCCAGGAACTGCTCGGCGGTGTATCGGCGGACCATTCGCCGGAGGATTCGGTTCGACCCGGATTGAAGCGGAAGGTGCAGCTGCTTGCACACGGCTGGTTCCCGGCTCATGACGTCGATCAGGCGCTGATTCACATCGTTGGGATGAGGTGACGTGAACCGAACCCGGCGCACTCCTGGCACACGAGCCACACCCTCCAGCAGGCGCGCGAAATCCCACTTGCCCGACACGTACGAATTAACCGTCTGTCCAAGCAGAGTCACCTCCGTAAATCCATCCGCGACCGCGACCCTCGCGTCGTCCAGCACAGCGCTCGGATCCCGGTTCTTCTCGGGACCTCTGACATACGGGACGATGCAGAACGTGCACCGGTGGTCGCAGCCACGCTGCACAGTGATCCACGCCGTGACCCCTTCCCTTCGTACAGCACTGATCCCCTCATAGTTTTCGTCCGAATCCAGCTCCAAGAGCGCCTGGCCGCGAGGGACATCTCCAAGACGGATTTCCTCGATAGCGGTTCCCAGGCGCCGGTACGCGTCCGGGCCCGCGATGAGATCCACCCCGGCATTCTGGGTCAGAAGGTCATTGCCCACTCGCTGAGCCATACACCCGGTAACCGCGATGATCAGGTCCGGCCGGTCGATACGATACTGTTGGAGCTGGCCGACGCGGCCCCGCACACGCCGTTCCGCGTTCTCCCGAATGGCGCAGGTATTCACAACTATCACATCCGCATCACCGGGATCGTCCACCAGCACAAACCCATGCGACATGAGCACGCGGGACATGAGCTCGGTATCACTGACGTTCATCTGGCACCCGTAGGTCTCGATGAACGCGTTTCCGCTGGTCGGTCTCAAGGACCTCGCTTCCCCTGCCACGCGCAGCTGCACGAGCTTTCCTGCCGCCTGCTTTCCCGTCATCGGCGTCCGATGTCTTATTTGGAAATGAGGTTCAACTGGGCTTCAATCGGAAGGAATGTAGTCTGGATTGACTGGTGTGGGCTACCGGGCTGGGCGACGGAAGCGAATTGCCAGGGCCGACAGCTATCGGTAGGATCGGCCCAATGAAAGAGGCTCAACGGTTCGATTTCGGAGACATTTCCGTTCCCGTTCAGACGTTCGGCAGCGGGTCGCGGCGGGTACTGTTCCTGTCCGGCCTGGGAGTTCACCCGCGCTACTACGAGGAGAGCCTGTCGAGGCTGGCCCGCCATGCTAGCCTAATCACCCCGGATCTCTCGTTTCGCAGCCGTGGCGAGCTACCGCGGACGATTGCCGAATACCTAGGCCTTGCAGCCGCGCTCGCCCGCAGCTTCGGACCGCTGGATGCTACGGTTGGGCACTCGTTCGGGGGCCTGGTCGCGTTGTTGTCTCGGCAGCACGCTATAGCACTGTCCCCTACCGTGCCGATCCCCATCGGATGGGCGAGGAAGTTCGGCAGGTCCGTTCTGATGCAGCTTCGCGAGTACGCAGGACTCGAGGGCCGAAAAGGACCCCGCTGGGCGTTCAGTATTTTCCGTGATTATGCAGGGATAGTCTGCACCCGCCCGGAACTTCTGTTTCCCGTGGTCGGCGCGACGATGCGCACTCCGATGAAGCCGTTCCTTCCCAGCGCGCCGAAGGCTCACGTCATACTGGCTGAGCGTGATCACCTCTACACACGCGGCGAGGTGGATCGGTACCTTGAAGCTGGAGGAGAGACTGTTGTGGTGCGGACGGTGCGAAGGGGGCACGGGTGGCCTATCACAGATCCGGCCCTGTTTGAATTGCAGGTGCTCCAAGCTCTGGACTCGGCCTAGGTACAGCGTGGCCTATGGACGGCGGTCTAAGGCCGGCGGATGGAGATTGTCAACACCCCGCGCGTGAAGGATTCGTCGAAACCTGACTCCGCTGCATCACCTCTGGAACCGACCTCGCCGGACAGGTCGAACACGGCCCTACCACCGGCCGCAGCGAGTCCGAGTCCGAACGTGAATGCGGTCTCCTTGGCCTGTTGCCGGCCGCGTGGATAGAACGGAAGGTCCGCGAAGCGGTACCCCAAACGAAGCGGCACACGAGCCGAACCCAGGGTCAAATGGTTCCACTCAAATCCACCGCCGGCCCACAAGACGCTTGCCACACCGACGCTTCTGAAATCGGCCTTTGCCCTGGACCACTGTATCCAGCCGCCGGAAGCGGCCACCAGAAGCTCCGGAGATAGCCGTGCCGAGCCGCCAAACGCCACCTCGATGGGCATTTGGAACTCTTGCGTTATACCCGTTTCCTGCTGGTCGGCCTCTAGTGCAGCCGTCCAGCCCACCATTCCGCTGAGCCGAAAACGGTCAGCGGCTTCGAAAGACAGTCCGCCTCTGACCCGGCTGGAGGCATAAGTCAGCTTCGCGAAGTCCTCTACCGGAGTTAGAGTGGGCAAGACGCCCGTCGGGTCAACTTCGAAGCGCCGCGATAGAACCTGCCGGAGCGCACCGAAGATAGGACCCGCGGTCACGCCTATCGTCAGGGGGCCGACCCGGCGAGCCAGCGAGATGTCCAGGGAGCTGATGCCGCCGTCATGTTCACGGCGTTCTTCGAAGGGGAACTCCCCGAACGAGGTGCGCAGAGTGTCCGGAAACACAACGAGAAAATCCTGATCCAGCTGGCTTCGTAGCCCGACGCCGACGACCCACTGGCCGACCGGAACAACCGCCTGCATCAGGCCGATCCGGCTCCGCTTGGCCCGATCCTCGCCACCCGCCGTAACGAGAGTAATACGTTCGGGGTTGAATGACAGTCCGATGACGTTGCCCTTAATACCGGTCAAATCCGACGGACTGAGCAGCGTAAGGGAACCTCCCAGCAGGCCCACACCCGCACCGCCCAGCGCGGCGGCTCGCGCGTCAGTGGGGGCGACCGGCACCCCTAGCCCGAGAGATGTCACCGGCACCTGGCCCGTGAGCGCGACTGGGTTTCCGACCAGTGCCAACCAGAGGCCGAGAGCCGAAAGGCCGTTCCGGGCGAGACTGTGCGGTGTGTCCATTATGGCAGCTCGAATTCAGTGGGCGGTGTTACGATTAGCCGCAGTCCCGGCTGGAAGACCGCCGCCGACTCCGCCGAACCAAACTCCCAGCGTCCGAGAGTGCTCCCTTCGGGAACGGTCCGGATGCCGACGTTGAGAAACTGAATGGTGTCGTTACTGGCCCACTGCTGTATCAGGGCTGTGGCGGGAAACTCCAGAGTCACACCGGCAGCCAGAGAATCGGGGTCCAGAGCCTGCGCCCCGAGACCCAGGTTGGATCCGATCGGCACCTTCGCGCCCTCCGTCAGTGGATTCCCCGTCACCTCAAATGCGCTCGCCGCGGTCGTCTGGGACAGGGCAAACGCGTCAGTCGGGGTGCCCAGCGGGCGAAGCAGCAGCACCGCATCATTGATCACCGCACCCCGTAGCTCAAGACCCGCCACGGATTCCGGTATCGCAAACCTCAGGTACGCGCGCGCCGCCGGCAGTCCTCCGATCCGGAGAGACAAGCCAACGGACGGCGTGGGCGGATCGAAAATGAATGTCTGCGCGGACGGGGACCGCGCCACTGACACGGTAGTGTCAACGGCCGCCGCCTCCAGCAATAGGGCGGTGGCCGATATCTGCAGCACTACGCCGCGGCCCACCAACGAAAGGGCCACGCCGGGCTCACCGTCGGCGGATCGCCAGGCCACGACCAGAGAATCGATGTTGCCCGTGAACGGGACTACGATCGTGTCAGGAAAGGTCTCCGCGGTCAGAGTATCGAGACCTAGAGTTCCGAGGAGCGCACCCAGATCACCCCCTGGGGTCGTCCAGGGACTGCCCGCGGATGCTTCGGTCCAGGTCGCTTCGCGTTCCACGAACGAACGGTCCAGACTGAAGGCCGAAAGCGAAAACGGATCCGCAAACGCAGAATCGGGCAGGACGGATAGCGCGGTATCCACCACGAGCCTCAATGCCGCCGTAACGAACGAGTCGATGGCAACGTCAAGAGTGTCAACTCGGACGGAGTCGGGAATGGTCGAGAAGCGCCCCAGCCAGCGCGAATCCAGCTCGGACTGATCTGCCACTATGCTGAACGGAGCGGCGCCTGGAATCGCGTACCCCAGATACGTGGTGTCCTCGAAGGACGCGAAGTCATCGGCGCGGAGTTCGATCTCGACAGTTGGCTGGGAACTTCCCGGAGCGTCCTCAGGAGAAACGTCCGTAATCGCGTCCTCCGTGCAAGCGGTCGCCGCCAGCAGCGGGAGCAGAACCGCCAGCCGAAGCCTGTTCACGGCTAAATACCTAGGCAAGTAGCGACCCATCCTCCGGCAAGCTCGCCGCAGGATCGGACTCGACTCTCTGCAGATCATCCCGTCCGAAGTGTCCGGGCAGTAGTTTGCTCAGATCCCATGACTGCCTGGCGCCCGACATCCCCTCGCTTATCACCTCGAGGTCTACTCCGAATTCGGACAAAGCCTGTCTGCACATTCCGCACGGCATAACCGGATCGGTGCCACTCGAACAGACGAAAATTCTCCGGAATCGGGTGGCCCCTGCGGCCACCGCCGCTCCGAGAGCGACGCGCTCGGCACAAATGGTTACCGGGTAGGAGGCGTTTTCCACGTTACAGCCCCGGAAGACCCGGCCGTCCTCGGCCTCAAGGGCCGCGCCGACCCTAAAACCTGAGTACGGTGCATAGGCGCATTGCATGGCTTCGTGCGCGCATGTGGCCAGTTCTGCTATATCCAGGTCCGTCTCCTCCCTAGCTTCAGAATCCTCTCAAGGAGCGTCGCCGACTTCCACTCGGGGCAGTCTGGCCGTCCATCCTGTGAGAATCTCGTATCCGATCGTTCCACTGGCCTCAGCAAGCGCCTCCAGCCCAATGGAACTCTGTCCGTCAGTGCCCAATAACGTGACTTCATCGCCACTTTGCACCCCTGGAATCCCCGTCACGTCGAGGACGATCGAATCCATACACACGGCGCCCCTGATCGGTGCCATTCGGCCGGCGACAAGCGCACCACTTCCCTCTGAAGTACGCCACGGAAGTCCGTCACCGTATCCGATCGCCACTGTGGCCAGTCGAGCGTCTTCCGGCGCCGTGTACGTGGCGCCGTAACTCACGGTCTGTCCGGCCCGAACGTCTCGCACACTGGCGACCCGAGCCCTGACGGACATTACCGGCCTTGGCGCCTCTACTCCCTTCGCCATGCCTCCGTACAGGAAGTACCCCGGACGGACAACGTTTGCCGCCAGCGACGGGTACAGGATCGACGCGGCACTGTTGGCTGCATGGAGAAAACCCGGTGAGACGCCAGCCTCCCGCATGACTTCCACAACCTGCTCGAACCGACCCCACTGCCTTCGGGTGGCCTGCTCGTCCGTCTCGGCTGAATGGAAATGCGTAAACGTGCTGGCCAAGATCAGGCGGCCTTCGCTTACATTCCGTGCCAGGTCGGCAACCCAGGTATCGGCATCTTCCCAGCCGAATCCGCTCCGTCCCATTCCCGTATCGACCTCGACGTGTACCGTCGGTGCGACCCGGCGCTTTTGCCCGGCGGCCACCAGCAGTTCAACCGCACTCATATCGGGCAGCGCCGGCTCCAGACGCTCACTCAGCAAGGCAGCCATCTCGGTGGGTAGCGTCGGAGCGAACACGAGAACTCTTCCGGCCCAACCGGCACTCCGAAGCGATGCACCCTCAGCCGCTGTCGCCACCCCAAATCCCCATGGACCCAGTGGTCCCAGAGTGCGCATCACCCACTCGGCGCCCAGCCCGTAACCGTCGGCCTTGACCATCGGCATTACCTGGCAGCCGGCCGGGAGACGGGCTTCGATCTCCCGGTAGTTTGCACACAACGCGCCGGAGTCCACTTCGACCCAGGCGCGTTCTCGACCGTCGGTTGACACTGTTTTCAAGGCCGGCGTAGTATACCCGCCGCATGTCTAGCGAGCAACAGATTCCCCAGTCATCCGCCGGGCCGGCTCCGCATTCGGATGTGGCCCAGCCGCAAGACGAAAGTCTCGGCCGGGCGCTCGCTCTGGTTCGGTTCCTGCGCTCCGCCTGTGAGTGGGATGCGTCTCAAACCCATTTGAGCCTGCGTCCCTATCTTGTAGAGGAGGCGCAGGAGGTGGCGCAGGCGATACTCAGGGGCTCAGACGACGACCTTCGAGGCGAACTTGGGGATCTCCTCTTGAACGTGGCCTTTCAGGTCGTTCTGGCAGAAGAACGGGGCGCCTTTACCAGCAGTGATGTAGTCGAGAGCTTGGAAGGCAAGATGCGGCGCCGACATCCCCACCTGTACGGAGACGCCTCTTCGAACCACGGCTGGGACAGGCTCAAAGCCACCGAGAGGCGTCGCGAGAAAGCGGCCGCGGCGAGTACATCTCACGCTTCAGATTCCTTAGATCCCTTGGATCCGTTCGACGGGCTGCCTCCTGAGCTTGAGTCGCTCAACCGGGCCTTCCGGCTACAGGACAGGGCGGCGGCACTCCGCTTCGACTGGCCCGACCCATCGGGCCCAGCCGCCAAGCTA
>JAZGCO010000098.1:0-57832 GCA_036476995.1 Gemmatimonadota bacterium | reverse complement strand
TCTTCTACTTCTGCCTTGGGCGCTTCCGCAGCGTCGTCCGTCTCTGCCTCGGCCTCGCTGGCTTCCTCCGCCTCAGAATCGGGAGCATCTTCCGGCGCCTCTTCAGCCTCCGGCGCCTCTTCTACTTCTGCCTTGGGCGCTTCCGCAGCGTCGTCCGTCTCTGCCTCGGCCTCGCTGGCTTCCTCCGCCTCAGAATCGGGAGCATCTTCCGGCGCCTCTTCAGCCTCTGGAGCGTCCGCCTCAGCCTCGGGCGCTTCCGCAGCGTCGGCCTCAGAAGCAACCTCTTCGGCTTCCGCTTCTAGCTTCTCTGCCGGCGCGGCGGCGGGCTTCTCGGCTTTCTCTTTGGCCTGAGCGCTCGCGGCTGCCAGGGCTACCTCGGCACGCCGTGAGGTCTTCCGCTCGCCTAGCGGCGGACCAAGCGTGACGTGGCTATCCTCCACTGCCTCCGAAGTCACGCCATCCTGGAACTTCTGCCACACGCCGGTCTTACGAAAGATCGAGCGAACTGTGTCGCTTACCTGGGCGCCTTCGTGCAACCAGTCGAGCGCCGCGGCCGTGTCGAGCTCCACCAGGGACGGCTTCGTGCGTGGGTTGTATGTACCGAGCGTGTGGAGCGACGGACCGGTTGGTGACTCGGCGGCGTCCATCACGACGATGCGAAACGACGCCTGCTTCTTTCTCCCGGTGCGCTGCAAACGAATCGTAGCTGCCATACCTCTATGAATCCCTTTCCTGTGTCAGCCGAGCAGGGAACCCAGGCCGCCAGCCCGTCCCAATCCCGGCATCATCTCTCCCATACGCTTCATCATAGTGCGCATCTCTTTGAACTGCTTCAGCAACCGGTTCACTTCATGTACCGGCCGGCCCGAACCGCGAGCAATACGAGCTCTACGAGAGCCGTTCAGCACTTCGGGCCGCTTCCGCTCCTGCGGAGTCATGGAGCGAACGATCGCTTCCATGTGGCGCACGCGGCGCGGATCGACGTTCGCACCCTCCAACATCTTCGGCTTGACGCCCGGGATCATTTTCAGCAGACCCTCGAGCGGTCCCATTCTCTGGAGCTGCCCGATAGCCTGAAGAAAATCCTCCAGATCGAAGTCGCCCTTTCTGAGGGCCTTCTCGCCCAGCGCCTCGCTCGCGTCAGCATCTATCGACTGCTGGGCTCGTTCTACCAAGCCAACGATATCGCCCATCTGCAGGATCCGGCCCGCCATTCGGCCCGGCTCAAAGACCGTGAGGTCCTCGAGCCGCTCACCAGTTCCCACGAACTTCACCGGCACTCCCAGGACGCCGTGGATCGAAAGCGCCGCGCCGCCACGGGCGTCCCCGTCCATCTTGGTCAGAACCACGCCCGTGATTCCCACCGCTTGGTGGAAGCCCTCGGCGATTCTGACCGCCTCCTGGCCCAACATGCCATCCGCTACGAACAGCACTTCCACTGGCTGGACCCTTTTCTTGAGGTCCACCAGCTCCGCCATCAGAGCTTCGTCGGCCTGCAACCGTCCGGCCGTGTCGAGCAAAACATGCGTGGCACCTTCGCGCCGGGCTCGATCCACGGCTTCCGCGGCAAACTCAGCCACGTCCGTGCGGCCAGGTTCGAACGCGACGGGCACTTCTATCGACTCGCCCAGCGTCACGAGCTGCTCGCCCGCTGCCGGCCTGTACGGGTCGCACGCGACCAGCGTCGGCCGGCGCCCTTCCCGCTTGAGGCGGCGGGCCAGCTTGCCGGCCGTAGTCGTCTTTCCCGAGCCCTGCAGGCCCACGATCATTATGGTCGTGGGCGGTACAGCCGCCTCGCCGATCCCCTCTACGCCTGCCCCGCCCAACATCTCGACGAGCTCGTCATGAACGATCTTGACGACCTGATCGCCGGGTTTGACCGAAGCGATGATCTCACCGCCAAGGGCCCTGGCTTCCACCCGCTGCAAGAAATCGCGCGCGACCTCGTAACTTACGTCCGCTTCGAGAAGAGCTCGCCTTACCTCGCGCAAAGCCTCTCGGAGCTGCGGAGCGGTGATCACTCCGCGCTGCTTCAGACGCCGAAATACGCCGTCGAGTCGCGCGCCCAACTGCTCGAACATACGTCCCCTCAAACACAAAAACGCGACGCCCCACGGTGCGGGATCGCGTCCTCAGCTGCGACCCGCCGGTGACGGATCGGCCTGACTGACCTCAATCCATTAGTATAGCAACGGATGCTTCTGTGGGCAAACGACCTAGACGGGTGAAGTAAGGTGTATGATCTCGTCCCGAGCGGCCCCAACCGAGATGTAGCGGATAGGGACGCCCGCGATCTCCTGAACGCGGCGCAGGTAGTGTTTGGCCGCGTCCGGCAGGCACTCCCAGTCGCGGCAGTCTGAAGTATTGGATTCCCAGCCAGGAACTGTCTCATAAACGGGGCGGACGGACGCCAGGTCAGCCGAATCGTCCGGAAAACCGGGGCTTGAACCGTCCAGATCGTAACTCGTGGCCAGTTTGAGCTCTGAGAAATGGTCGAGTACGTCCAGCTTGGTGACGGCCAGGGCCGTGAGACCGTTGACGCCCGCCGCATAACGCAGGACGACGCCGTCGAACCAGCCCGGCCGCCGCGGACGGCCCGTGGTGGCGCCGAATTCTCCGCCGAGAGTGCGCAGTCGCTCGGCCTCCGCGCCCTCCAGCTCCGTGGGCAGCGGCCCGTTCCCGACACGCGTCGTGTACGCCTTCACAACGCCGATCACCTCATCGATGAGGGTGGGTCCGATTCCCACGCCAGACGTGGCTCCACCAGCAGTAGTGGAAGAGGATGTGACGTACGGATAGGTGCCGTGATCGATATCCAGCAGCGCACCCTGCGCACCCTCGAGCAAGACCCGTCCGCCGCTCGCGAGCCCGGCTCGGATCTCTTCACCCGTGTCTGTGGACAGGGCAAGCAGGCGATCCTTGACTGATTCCAGTTCGGCCAGGACCTTGGCGGCGTCCACCCGCTCCGCGGACTCCAGCCGCTCGAACACGTCGTTGGCGGCCCCGGCGCCTCGCTCCACGACCTCGTTACACCTATCCAGATCGCGCAGGTCGCCGACCCGCAGCCCCAGCCGGGCCGCCTTGTCCCGGTAGGCCGGGCCGATCCCGCGGCCCGTGGTGCCGATCTTCGAGGTGCCGCGGCTCGCTTCCCGGGCGGCGTCCAGCTGCCGATGATACGGGAGAACCAGGTGCGCGCGGGCGCTGACCCCGATACGGTGCGCCACATCGATTCCCCGGCTCTGCAGCCCGTCCATCTCCTCGATGAGCTTCCATGGATTGAGCACCACTCCGTTGCCAAGGAGGCACCGGACGGTGGGATACAGCACACCCGAAGGGATGAGGTGGAGGATGAACTCCTCGCCGTCCACCTGAACGGTGTGACCGGCGTTCGCGCCGCCCTGGTAGCGAGCCACGATAGTGGCCTGGGCGGCCAGGACATCCGTGATCTTCCCCTTCCCTTCGTCCCCCCACTGCGCACCTACCACGACTATACAGCGCGCGTCGTCGCTGAACATTCGAGCTCCGTAGTCCGTCGGTTAAGGTGTGAGGCCGGCGCGCTCCAGGGCGTGAAGCACGGCGGTCTGGTCCCGACTGCGAAGTGGCTGGAGCGGCATCCGCGGATCTCCGCCCCGCCAGCCCAAGAGATCGAGGGCATACTTGATTCCTGGAACGCCGAACCGGCCTACGACTTCCTTGTTGAGCCGCCCGATCCGTTCCTGAATTCGGCCGGCTTCCGTCCCCCGGCCAGCTCGCCACGCCGCCTCAAGGTCGCAGCACGCGGCCGCCGCGAGTAGTCCTACCGCGATAATGCCGCCGGCTGCGCCGGTCTCCAGTCCCGAGTACAGAAGAGATCCCGAGCCAATCAGTACTTGGGCACGGTCGGAGCAAGCTTTGACGAGGGTCGCCAGGTTCCGCAGATCTCCGGACGAGTCCTTGATTCCGACAATGTTGTCGTGCCGAGCCAGCTCTTCGACCAAACCGGAGCCGAGGGCGACAGGAACATACTTAGGAACGTGGTACAGGAGAACCGGTAGTTCGGACGTGTCCGCAATCCGTAGGAAATGCTCTCGCAAGGCCAGGTCCGACATGGCGGCAGCAAAGTAGGAAGGGGGCCGAACGAGAACTATGTCGGCGCCCTCGGCGGCGGCCAGAGCGCAGAGCGAGAGGGTCCGTGCCGTGGACTCAGCGCCCGTCCCTGCGATTAGAGTCAGCCCGGACGGCGCGTCGAGCCGGGCCCTTCTGATCAGACCGGCCAGCTCGGCGTCCTCAAGCAGGACGGCCTCGCCCGACGAGCCTCCAACCAGGAAGCCGGCGATCGGAACTCGGGCCCAGCACGAAAGATTTGAGGCAAATCCGTCAAGATCCAGTACACCGTTTGCCGCGAACGGCGTGGGTACAGGAAGGTAGACTCCCGCCAGGTTCACCCGTGGCTCAGAAGCGCGAACCCACGGCGGGGCCCAATGAGTCGGCTTGGCCATCTCCCGCCAGAGTCTGCATGTACAGCTCGAAATCGCTCGGATTCTCGGAACCGGCCTTGGCCGTCTCGTAGCTTACCTGACCGGACCGAACCAAGTCCTGCAGGCACTGCTGGAAGGACTGCATGCCATACGTCTCGCGCCCGGCCTCGATGAGAGCCTGAATCGTCTCGGCGGGCTTACTGGTCAAGATACAGTCCTGAATAGCCGGAGTGACCAGCATGATTTCGAGGGCCGGAATCCGCGACTCGTCGTCTGTTCGCATGAGAAGTCTCTGTGAAATCACTGCCTTCAAGGTATCGGCCACGCGAATCCGTGCCAGTTCTTTCTCCTCGTCGGGAAATACGGCCATCAAGTGGCTGATGGTGGACGTGGCGGTCGGCGTGTGCATGGTGGAGATCACTAGCTGGCCAAGCTCGGAGGCCCGGATCGCAGTCTCAATGGTATCCTTGTCTCGCATTTCGCCGATCAGAATAATGTCTGGATCCTGGCGCAGCGCGGCGCGCAGGCCGGTGCGGAAAGAGTCGGTGTCCACCCCGATCTCCCGCTGAGTGATCGTGCTCGCGTCGTCCGCGTGCAGGAATTCGATCGGATCTTCCAGGGTGATGATGTGCTTTTGCCGATTCTTGTTGACCCAGTCGATCATGGAGGCCTGGGTCGTAGTCTTTCCGGTACCGACCCCGCCGGTGACCAGCACCAGGCCGTGACTCAGGTCTACGATTTCACTGAGCACCGCCGGTAAGCCCAGCTCTTCCAGGGTTGGAATGCTCCATGGAATGGCACGCATGATGATCATGAACGAGCCGCGCTGCCGGAGGATGTTCACCCGGAATCGGCCGACATCGTCAAGGCCCCAGGAGCAATCGTAGTCCTGCAGCTCGTTGATGCGTCCTCGATCCCGATCGTTCGGAATCAACTGCAGGGCGATCCGCCTCGTGTCCTCTGCCGTAAATCGCGTTGTCGAGAGCTTGAACACCTTGCCCTCGACTCGGCAGCGAAAGACGTCGCCAGCCTTGATGTGGATTACGCTGGCGCCCTTTTCGACCGCGGCCTTGACCAACTGTTCCATGCGCTCTTCACCCGCTGAGAGTGGTTTCGAACCGGTTGTTTACGGCTCCGAGACGGCCTGTGGTACGGGCCGAATGCATGCGCGGAAGTGCAGGATCGGTGCCGAAAGGACGCAATTCAGCCTGAGTGGCATCCGCTGGTGGGTTCAGCGATCGAAATCGGTAGCAAGATCCAGCGGTCTAGGGCAACTGGCGGCCAAGTCCCATGCGTTCGTATGCACCGTCCAGGGTCACTGCGGCAATGGAGCGGGCGCGAGCGGCACCGGCATCCAGGATCTCGTACACGCGCGACGGATTTGCGCGCAGTTCAGCGGCTCGTTCTCGGATAGGGCGCAGTTTCTCGGCCAGGTTGTCGGTCAGGATCTTCTTGCAGTCGATACAGCCGATCTCGGCGGTCCGGCAGCGGTTGTCGATATCGACGATCTGTTCCGGGGACGAAAAGTAGCCGTGAAGCGTGAAAACGTTGCAAACATCAGGATTTCCGGGATCTTCGCGGCGTACCCGGGCCGGATCAGTGACGGCGGTCCGGATTATATTCCACAGTTCCTCCGGCTCGGCCAGTAGCGGAATGACGTTGTTCTGCGACTTGGACATCTTGGTCTCACCATCCAGGCCCAGAACCCGCCTTCCGGAACCGATCAGCGCCTCGGGTTCGGGAAAATAGTCGCCGAAGCGGGCGTTCCAGCGCCGGGCGATTTCGCGGGTAAATTCGAGGTGCTGCCGCTGGTCCTCACCCACCGGAACGGCTTCCGCGTGGTAGAGAAGGATGTCCGCCGTCTGAAGGACCGGATAGTTCAGGAGACCCGCACTGATCGTCTCGCTACGGCTGGCTTTGTCCTTGAACTGGGTCATGCGCTGCAGCTCACCCAGCGGCGCGACCGTGTTCAAGAGCCACGCAAGCTCGGCATGCTGCGGCACCGCCGATTGCACGAACAACGTGCAGCGCTCAGGATCCAAGCCGCTTGCCAGTAGTCCAACAGCCATGTCGAACACCCGGGGAGCCAGATCCTCGACCCCGTATGGGTTGGTTATGGCGTGCAGGTCAACGATCGCGTAGATGCAGTCGTAGTCATCCTGTAACGACACCCAGTGCTGAACGGCGCCCAGGTAGTTACCCAGGTGAAGTTCGCCCGACGGTTGAATGCCGCTGAAGACTCTACTCTTTTCCGCCATAGGTTCTGATGTCAGAGTGTGATAAAAGCCCTAAAAATCAGGCAATTGTGACGTTTTGGATCCCAGTCGGGAAGGTACCGGCCGTCCCCGGGCCGAGCAACATGCGAGTCCGGTGAGTGCCTCGAAGGCCGGTTTCTCGGGTCTGGACGAGCTGGACAAGTCGCTCCTGGAGATCGCGCGCACGGCGGCCCGTGCCGCGGCCGAGGTGCACCAGGCGTGCAGCGCTAACAGGGATGGCCTGGACTGGGGCACCAAAGGGCGTTCCGACTTCGTCACCGAGGTCGATATGGAGGCCGAATCCCGGATCGTAGACATCGTGACCAACCGGTTCCCAGGGCACTCGGTTCTAGCCGAGGAGGGAACGGGATCGTCTGAGGGGCCGGCCGAAGACAAGGACTCGATCACCTGGATCATAGACCCGCTGGACGGCACTACGAACTGGCTACATGGCTACCCCGAATACGCGGTATCCATCGCGGCAGCGGACTCCGCCGGCCTTCGCGTTGGTGTGGTCCTGAATTCGGCCACGGGAGAGTGCTTTGAGGCGGTGCGGGGACAGGGTAGCCGCCTGGACGGAACTCCTATAGCCGTCTCTGAAACCGTTGAACTCGATCTCGCGCTCGTAGGCACGGGCTTCCCGTTCAAGAAACTCGAGGTGCTGGACGCGTACCTGGAGACCTTCAGGCGCGTGCTGGTAGGAACGAGCGGCATCCGGCGGACGGGTGCAGCGGCGCTCGACCTGTGCGCTGTCGCCGTCGGTCGCCTGGACGGGTTCTTCGAGTATCATCTGATGCCGTGGGACGTGGCGGCGGGCGCGCTTATCGTGCGCGAAGCGGGTGGCCTGTTCGAAGCGCTCGATGTACCGGGTCTCGATAGAGCCGGCGAGCCCACGGTGGCCGGACTGGCGGCAGGCGGCTTCCTGGCCTGCAACGGGGTACTCTGGAACGATTTCCGGGAGATGGTCGTTCGGTAGCCTACCGGGCGAAAGAGCCGCAGAAAGGCGGGAACTTGCACGCAGCGAGCGAGACGTCGACGACTACCGGATTCGAGGTGCTGCAGAATCCCACTCTCAACCGGGGCACCGGCTTCACGGCAAAACAGCGCGAGCTACTGGGCCTGCGCGGACTTCTCCCGCACAGGGTGTGCTCTCAGGACGTTCAGATGGAACGCATCCTCGAGAACCTGCGCCGGAAAGCCACCGATATCGAACGGTACATCTTCCTCCTCGCGCTGCACGGCCGGAACGAGCGCCTATTTTACCGGACGGCGGTGGACCATATCGAAGAGATCATGCCGCTGATCTATACGCCTACCGTGGGCCAGGCATGTAAGGAATACGCTCACATCTTTCGGCAGTCCAAGGGCTTCTACATCACGCCCGAAGACCGCGGCGGAATTCGGCGGCTGCTCGATAACTGGCCGCGGCGGGACGTGCGGGTCATCGTCGTGACCGATGGCGAGCGGATTCTGGGCCTGGGCGACCTGGGCTCGAACGGGATGGGGATCCCCGTGGGCAAGCTGTCGCTCTATTCGGCCTGTGCGGGCATCCATCCGGAGCAGTGCATGCCCGTGATGCTGGATGTCGGAACCAACAACGAGGAGCTATTGAGCGATCCGCTATATCTCGGGATTCCCACCCGGCGGATCACGGGCGATGCGTATCTGGAGCTGGTAGATGAATTCGTGGAGGCCGTGAAGGACGCATTTCCCGACGCGCTGATCCAGTTCGAAGACTTCCTGACCCCGAACGCGTATCTGCTGCTCAACCGCTACCGCGATGATACGCTTTGCTTTAACGATGACATTCAGGGTACCGCCGCCGTCGTGCTGGCCGGTGTCCGCGCCTCCCTGCGCGTTTCGCAGCTGGCGTTCGAGGATCTGCGTGTACTGTTTCTTGGAGCCGGATCCGCAGCGACCGGAACCGCGGATTTGATGGTGGCGGCCCTCGTGGAGGCGGGATTGCCGGAAGCGGAGGCACGCCGGAGGCTGTCGTTCGTAGACGCCGCGGGTTTGGTGACGAGCGAGCGCGACGACCTGATGCCCCACAACCTGCCATATGCCCACGAACACGCTCCGGCTGATTTCCTGGGTGCGATAGAAGCGATCCAGCCGCACGTCTTGATCGGCGCCACAGGCCATCCCGGGACATTCACCCGCGAAGTCGTGTCACTCATGGCGAAGATCAACGAGCGACCGGCTATCTTTGCTCTCTCGAATCCCACATCGCTGGCCGAGTGCACTGCGGAGCAGGCCTATGAGTGGTCAGCCGGACGGGCGATTTTCGCCAGCGGCAGTCCGTTCCCTCCTGTGCACCTCGACGGCCGAGAGTTCAGGCCGAGCCAGGCCAATAACGCGTATGTCTTCCCGGGAATCGGCCTCGGCGCGGTCTCGGTGCGGGCCACTCGGGTCACCCACGAGATGTTCCTCGCGGCCGCGGCGGCACTGGCCGTTCTCGTGAGTGAGGATGATCTGGCCGCTGGGGCTGTATATCCTCCGCTCACGGAGATCCGTAGCGTGTCCCTCAATATCGCGGTTGCCGTCGCCGAGACGGCCTACGAACAGGAGCTGGCCCGAGAACCCCGGCCCGACGATCTCGAGACCTTTATTGCGGCGCAGATGTACGACCCCACGTACTAGGTATCAGGTGCCAGCTGTGCCGAGCAGCTCCGCGATCCGGGCCGCCTGCTCCCCTCCATCCGGTTCGAAGTCGAGCTGATGACCGCGCGCCCGGAGGATCAGCCGCTCGGAGGAATTGAGCGGCCCTCCACGCTCGATGAGCTCGGCGACGGTCCGCTGGAAGTACCCGCCCCAGTCAGGGCGGCGGTCGTCGACGTCATCGAATCCGTACTCCCGGGCCAGGGCCCAGCTTCCGAACACCCTGCCGCTGCGCTCGTGGACGTCTGGATCAGCGGCGAGAGCGGCCACGCCTCGCCCGACGAAATACGGGGTCTCCGACTGGGCGAAGTGAGGGTCTTGCTCGACCCCGTCCATCCAGTTCTCCTCGGTGACACCGAAGTGCTCCAGCATCGCCTCGGAGCGCAGAAACCCGGGCGTCACCGCCAGCGCCGTCACGCCCCGGCCCTCGAGGTCGCTCGCCATCGCGTAGGCCAGCCGGATCACGGAAATCTTGGCCAGATCGTAGAACAGGTTGCCGCGGTACCCGAGCGTGTCGCCGTCCGTCACCTCCACGACCAGCCCGCCGCCGTCCAGCATGAGTGGAAGAGCGTACCGGCTCGTGATGATATGGGAGTGAACCGCGCCCTCGAGCATCCAGCGGCCGCTGGAAATCTGGAGCTCCCAGAATGGCTTTCCCCACTCGGTAAGGGCGTCTCCTCCCCAGATGTCGTTGACCAGGATGTCGAGCCGGCCCTGCTCACGCTGGACGCGGGCGAACAAGTCCTCCACCTGATCCTCGTCGGTGTGATCTACCTGAACGAAGATCCCCTCTCCACCGCACCTGGTGACCATCTCCGCCGTCTCCTCGATCGTCTCGGGCCTGCCGGGCGTTGCTGGATGTCCGCGGATGCTTCGGCCGGTGCCGTAGACGGTCGCGCCGGCCTCGCCGAGCATGCAAGCAATGCCGCGGCCCGCGCCGCGGGTGGCCCCGGTCACGACCGCGATCCGGCCTTCGAGCGGCTTCACTTGTGGACCCCGCCGGCCGCGGCCGCGACCACGGCGCTCTCAGCCAGCACCGCGTCCGCCAGCGGCTCGGCCCCGAAGCGAATCGGATCGGTCGCAGGCAGCCCTGTCAGCTCGGACGCGGCCTCCAACGCACGGCGTGCCTCTTCTTCCGGCATGTCATAGGTGTTGGCGGCCAGGCCCACGACACGGCTCCGGAACGGCGGGATTACCCAGCTCATCGCTTCCTCGTACATGCGTACGACCTGGTCCAACGGCGGGATCGTAACCCAATCGTAGTTCCCGCCGTAGATGCTCGGGCGACCCGGCATCCAGCACAGGATCATGGCCTGGGGCATCGCTCCATGCAGGAGGCCGAGGGTGACCGGGGAATAGCCGGGATGGAGCAGGGACCCCTGCCCTTCGACGAGCACGATGTCCGCGCCCTCGGCTGCGTCGAGCGTCAGCCGTTCGGCCGCACCGGCCACGAAGTCCGACACCACGGCGTCTACCGCGATCCCGTGTCCGTCTATGAGAATGCCCGTCTGACCGGTACCGGCGAAGTTTGCGGCCACACCGCGTTCCCGCAGGAGACGGCGCAGCTCGAGGCTCACCGTCATTTTGCCCACGTTGCAGTCCGTGCCCACGGTCAGAACCCGAAACGCGCTCGATGCCGCTGCCCTGCCTGTAGCCACCGGGATATCGGGCGGAGGTCGCCTCAGATCGACGAGCGCTACGCCGGCTTGGTTCGCATGGGCGCTGAATTCCGGATCGTCCGAGAGGAACGTGTGCAGCCCGCCCCAGACGCTCAGGCCCACGTCGATGGCCCGGAGAAGAAGTGCCCTGGCTTCGGCAGGCAGCGCTCCACCCTGAGGAGCGATACCGATGAGAATGGCGCGGGAAATGCCGCCGCTGGCCGAGCGCTCGCCGTGCTCCAGGGCTTCCTCCAGCGTGGCGACGACCGGGATGTCGCCGCCGAAGCCCAGCACCTGCTGGGAGGTTCTTCCGGCCTGGGTGGAATCGATGACGCACTGCACGCGGTCCGGTAGGTAGCGGATCGCGCTCGCCGCAGTCTTCGAGGTCTCGTTGTCGAACTCGCCCTCGGCCAAAATGATGAAGACTGGCCGCGAAAGCCCGGCCGGCGTGTTCACGGCGCGGTCACGCCTGCACGGACGAGTCGGCGCTCCCGGGCGTGTTGCCTAGGCCTTCTCTCCCGCCCCGTCCGCCACCTCGCCACGAACTTTCTCGATCAAGTCGGCTTCGATCGAGATAATGTCCGGCGAGTCGGAGCCCTCTTCGTTTTCGTCATCTCCAGATTCGAGAGCTTTGGTCTCCTCCTCCGCCTCCGGAGCCGCCAGGAGTCCCATGTCCCGCTTGAGGGCGATCAGCCTTTGCTCCACGTCAGTGTCGCCGCCGGCCTCCAGCATAGTGAATTCGCGGCTGAGATCGTCGCCTTGCAACTCCTCGGTCACCTCGGCGGCGGCCAAGGCTTTGCGCTCGGTCTCCTCGATCTTCTCGACCATCTGGTCGAAGCTGCGGAAGGCGCTCTTGTCCTGAATCCCCGCCATCGTGTCGTGGATTCGCTTCTGCGCCTGAGCCCGCCTCTGCTTGGCGATGAGAAGGTTCTTCTTCCGCTTCGCCTCTTCGATCTTGGAGTTGAGCTGACGCAGTGAGTCTTTCAGCCGATCCGTCTCCGCCCGGTGACGTTCCCACTGTTCGCCCATCTCAGCGGCGTGGGAGGCGTGCTCCTGACCTCGCATCAGGGCCTGCTTGGCCAGGTCATCCCTGCCCTCCCTGACGGCCAGCCGGGCTCGCCGTTCCCATTCCAGCGCCTGCTTCCGTTCCTCTTCGGCCTGCGCTCTCAACTTCCGCTCATCGGCGATCGCAACAGCGACTTCCTGTTTCGCCTGAGCCAGCTGTTTGCGCATGTCATCGATGACCTGCACGAGCATCTTCTCCGGGTTTTCGGCCCGGGCGATGAGGTCGTTTATGTTGGAGCGAAGCAGACGCGACAGTCGCTCAAAGATTCCCATGATTCTAGCTCAGTCGGTTGCGGGTTGTAGTCGGTGCGATGCGAGCGCGAGCGTGAGGCTCTCCAGGGAAGCCAGAAACTCCGAGTAGTCCAGATTCTCGAGTTCCATGGAATCGCTGAGGATGACCTCATCGTCCTCCAGACCGTAGGCCCCATGAACGAGGTCGGTCGCGTTTCGCTGCAGTAGAGACTGAAATGCGCTGAGTCTCTCTTTGTCGTCGGAGGGCGCGGTGCCAAGGCTGGCGCGCAGTAGCACGAGCGGATCGGTGACACTCACCACGATCCTGGGCCTCTGGCCATCCCCGTCGGGTTCATCTGCCGACTCGATGAGCCACATGGCCTCGCCGATCTCCTCGTGATCGATCCCGGTACGGATCAGATAGCTCTCGATGTCTTCTCGAGTCGTCATTTGCCTGTATCCTCTGTGAAGTCAGACGCCGCGGACGATCCCGCCTCCAGCAAACGCGTCGTGAACTCCTGTTTGTCCGCCAGGTCTGTTACGCGCCCCTGCAGCTCCGTCACCTCTTCCCGAAGCCGCTGCAACTGCTCAACCCCAAGCTGTTCGGGGTCGGTCAATCGCGCTTTGGTTCCGGCACCGATTCGGTTCGCCACGGCCCGAGCGATCGGGCCACACACAAAAATGATCAAAAGCGCTAGGATCGCGATAGACATCTACGCCGGTTCCAGTTTCGTGCTGTATGTTCGAATACGGGAAGCTAGCGACCCAAGTTTCGCACACCTGTCCGATATGCGAGCGAAACCGGCTCGTACACTAACCGAAGCTACACTAACGATCAACGTCATGCGGGTTGCCGGACCGAGGAGTTGAGGTGTCTCCGGAGATACCGTCCCGTATGGCTCCCGCTGCAGGCCGCCACGTCTTCAGGTGAGCCTTCAGCCACCACGAGACCGCCTCCGGAACCGCCCTCGGGACCCAGATCCACTACCCAGTCGGCGGTTTTAACGACATCCATGTGGTGCTCGATCACCAGCACCGTGTTCCCCCGCTCCACCAGCTTGTGCAGCACTTCCAGAAGAATTCGAATGTCTTCGAGATGAAGGCCCGTTGTCGGCTCGTCCAGAATGTACAGCGTTCGGCCGGTGCTCTGCCGGGCCAGTTCCGAGGCCAGCTTTACTCTCTGCGCTTCGCCGCCGGACAGAGTCGTGGCGGGCTGGCCGAGGGTGATGTATCCGAGGCCAACATCCTTGAGCGTGCCCAACTTGCGGCGCACCGTGGGAACGGGCTCGAAGAAGTCCAGCGCCTCGCTCACCGTCATGTCCAGTACGTCGGCGATGCTCTTACCCTTGTACAGGACTTCGAGCGTCTCGCGATTGTAACGCCGGCCTCTGCAGATGTCACACGAGACGTAGACATCCGGTAGGAAGTGCATCTCGATCTTGACCAAGCCGTCTCCGCTGCACGCCTCGCAGCGGCCGCCTTTGACATTGAAGCTGAAGCGGCCCGGCCCGTACCCGCGGATGCGGGCCTCCGGAATGCGGGCGAACAATTGCCGGATCGGTGTGAAGACTCCCGTGTAGGTAGCCGGATTCGACCGGGGGGTGCGGCCGATGGGGCTCTGGTCCACGTCGATGACCTTGTCGATCAGATCGAGACCCTCCAGGCTTTCGTGTTTTCCGGGAACCGCGCGCGCCCTGTGCAGCTCACGGGCCAGGCGCCGGTACAGGACGTCTTCGACCAGAGTGGACTTCCCGGACCCTGATACGCCTGTAACCGCCACGAACAGGCCGAGAGGGATCCGCACGTCTACTTGGCGCAGGTTGTGCTCGCTCACACCGCGCAGGACGAGGGCTCGGCTCGGATCCGCCGTACGTCTCACGCTCGGCACCGGGATCTCGCGTTCACCCCGCAGATACGCCCCGGTGAGAGACTTTTCGCTCGCCAGTAGATCTTCGAGGGAGCCTGAGACGATGACTTCCCCGCCGTGCCGGCCGGCGCCCGGCCCCATGTCGATGACGTGATCCGCCGTACGCACGGTTTGCTCATCGTGCTCCACGACGAGCACCGTGTTCCCCAGCTCGCGTAGGGCTGCCAGCGTGTCCAGCAGTTTGCGATTGTCCCGCGGGTGGAGCCCGATGCTGGGCTCGTCCAGCACGTAGAGGACGCCGACCAAGCGGCTGCCGATCTGGGTCGCCAACCGGATTCGCTGCGCCTCGCCGCCAGCCAGAGTGCCCGCGGACCGGCCCAGCGTGAGGTAGCCAACCCCCACCTGCTCCATGAAGCCGAGCCGGTCGCACACCTCCTTGAGGATCGGACCCGCGATGGACTCCGCTACACCCAGAGATCCGCCGCCACTGGAAACATCGTTCTGGAGATCCGAAAACCAGCGGAGAGCGTCCGTCACGGATATCTCAACGATGTCCGTGATCGGCCGGCCGGCCACAGTGACCGCTCTGCTGGCCCGGCGCAGGCGACCTCCTTCACACGCGGGACAAGTCAGGGAGGTCATGTAGTCCTGGAGGGTGCGCCGCACGGCATCGCTGTCCGTCTCCTGGTACCGGAGCCGAGTGTGGGCGAGCGCACCTTCCCAATCGAGCTCTTCATCGCCATCCAGCACAGCCGCTCTTTGGTCGTCGGACAGCGAACCCCAGTCGGCGTTTAGATCGAAGCCGTACTTGTCCGCCAGATTGGGCAGAACATCCCGCCTGACACGGCCTGACGGGGCGCCCCACGGAAGGATCACGCCCTCGAGAAGCGAGATGCGCGAATCTCCCAGAATGAGGTCCCGGCTCGGCTCCTGGCGGATGCCCAGACCGTCGCAGTCGGGACAGGCACCGTAGGGGGAGTTGAAACTGAACTGCCGTGGCTCCAACTCGGGCACGCTGGTGCCGCAGTGAGCGCACGCGTACAGCTCGCTGAACACGAGAGAGTCTTGCTCGGCAAGATCGATCTCCTCGGCAGGAGAGGCGCCGGCCGAGACCCGGCTCACCTCGACGATGCCGTGCGCCATTCGGAGAGCTGTTTCAAGCGACTCGGCCAGGCGTTGACGGTCTGGCTTTCGAACCACGAGGCGGTCAACGACAACCGATATATCGTGGTTCAATCGGCGGTTCAGCTCTGGAGGGTCGCTGAGATCGACGAGCTCTCCGTCCACCCGCGCCCGGATGAAGCCAGCCTGCAAGGCTTGCTCGAACAGATCGCGGAACTCGCCCTTGCGGCCTCGAACCAGCGGAGCGAGCACCTCGATCCGCGTACCCTTGGGCCAGGCCAACACCTGTTCGGCAATCTGCGTGGGAGACTGGCGCCGGACGGGCCGGCCGCACTCCGGGCAGTGAGGAATTCCGGCGCGGGCCCACAGGAGACGCAGGTAGTCGTACACCTCGGTAACGGTGCCAACCGTCGATCGCGGATTCCGGCCGGCGTTTCGCGGCTCAATCGCGATCGCCGGAGACAGACCTTCGATCTGGTCCACGTCCGGCTTGTCCATCACTCCCAGAAACTGGCGGGCATATGCGGACAGCGACTCGACGTAGCGTCTTTGTCCTTCGGCGTAGACCGTATCGAAGGCGAGGGACGACTTGCCGGATCCGGACAGACCTGTGACCACTGTCAAGCAGTTACGCGGAAAGGAAACGTCCACGTTCTTGAGATTGTGCTCACGGGCCCCGCGGACCACGACCAACGATCTAGCCATCCGTGACTTCCCCGCGCCACAAATCTTCGAGGCTCTCGCGGGGCCGTATCACCCTCCAGGACTCGTCCTCGACAAGCACCTCCGCCGGGCGTGGGCGGCTGTTGTAGTTGGAGGCCATGGTAAACCCGTAAGCCCCTACGTCGCGCAGCAGCAGTAGATCTCCGGCGCCGACGCCGTGCAGTGCCCGGGACGTGCCAAGAACGTCTCCTGTTTCACAGGTTGGGCCGAGCACGTCCACGTCGGCGGGCCCGGCCGCCGGCCCCGTGAGTGGCTCGATGCGATGCTCGCCGCCATACAACATGAACCTGGAGAAGTCGGTGAACCCGGCATCGCAAACTACGGCGGGGCGACCCCCGTTTCGTTGCTCGTACAGGACTCGCATGAGGAGAACACCGGCCCGGGCGGCCACCGAACGGCCCGGTTCATACCGCACTCGCAGATTCGTTCCGGCCAGCCGCTCCGTTACCAACGCGACTAGTGCCGCGGGATCCGGGCCCGAACCGTCCGAGTAGTCGATTCCGAGGCCTCCCCCGAGATCCAGCCCCTGCACCGGATGGCCGGAATCGGTGAGTACCTCACACAGCTGGAGAAGCGTGTCCAGCGCACGGGAGTACGGTTCCAGACTGTCCAGGCCGGAACCGAGATGGACGGCCAGCGTCGTTGGCGACAGCCCCGGGCTGGCCGCCAGGCGGGCCCAGGCTCCGGGCACATCCTCCGGTGAGAGGCCGAATTTAGCGTCCTGCCGTCCCGTCTGCAGCGACGGGTGAGCGCCAGCCGTGATGCCCGGCCTGACGCGAAGGCCCACCACGGCGGCGCTTTCAGGGTTCGCGTGTCGCAGAGCCGTGTCGACTTCCCTGCCCGCCTGTAGCACTACAAGGTCCAGATTGGCCTCCAGCGCGCACCGAATCGCTGCGTCACTCTTCGGGACGCCACCGAACACAATCCAGGAGAGCGGGACCCCGGCTTCGAGGACTCGTCCAAGCTCCCCCTCCGTTCCTACCTCACAACCCAAACCCCAGGCGACAAGACGCGACAAGACCGCCAGGTTACCGTTGGCCTTAACACTGTAGAAGACCTCTCCCTTGCCAGCGGCGTGAACCCAGCGATCTGCATCGGCCCGCAACTGAGAGGCATCATACACATACGTCGGCGTGCCGACCTGGTCGGCTATGTCTTCCAGTTGCGCCCGCTGGCCGTTATGCAGCCTCACGCGCCGGCTTCCGGATCGGCTTTCGACTCAGGAGTGGCTTTCGAATCCACCTCGGGCGTGCGACTTCTCCATCGCGGCACCAGTATTCGTCCGGCGAGAGGAACGACCTCCGCTTCGATCGGAGTCTCCCCGCGTGGCTCACCGTCAATCTGAGCGGCCACGGGTGGATCGGAATCCACGCGGACTTTCTTGGCCTGAAGGAAGATCATCCGGTCATCGCCCGAGTACTTGCGCCGGGCAACCCGCCACAGCATGGCGGCCATATCCGGTATGTGCCGCGGGGCGAACACGCACACGTCCAGAAGACCGTCTTGGACGGAAGTCATGGGCGCCACTTTGAACTCAACTGGCAGCGATCCCGCGCCGAGCATCCCGACGTTGGCCAGCAACACCATCGTGGCACGGACCTCGATCTCCTGCCCGTCCGCGACGATCCGGTAGTCGGCGCTGCGGGGCGTGATGACGTTCTTGAGGCCGCTGTACAGGTAAGCCAGGAACCCGATGCGGCTCTTGAGCTCCGAAGTGGCACCCGCCATCACCTCCGCATCCAGACCCGCACCCGCTATCAGCGCGAAATACTCGCCTCCGATCCGGCCGAGGTCGATCTGCTCCGCCACGCCGGTGACGGCCACTTCCACGCTGCCCTCGAGTGATACAGGAATCCCGAAATTGAGCGCCAGCTGGTTGCCGGTGCCGAAGGGCAGAATCGCTACCGGGACATCCGTTCCAGCCGTGCCGCGAAGGGCCAGAGCGATCGTGCCGTCGCCACCGGCGGCGGCAATTGTCTTGTATCCAGCGGCCACCGCGCTGTGAATGACATCCACGGCCTCAGTCCCGCTCGTAGACTCGAATAGATCGAAGGCCACGCCGTGGGCCGCGAACGCGCCGGCGATGCGTCGCCGCAGGACAGCCGGCTGGCCGCCACTGGCCCGAGGATTTATGAGGACCAGGATCCGCCGTGAGTTGGGGATCGGAAAGTCAGGCACCCGAAGCACTCTCCCTGTGTAGTGGAACCCGCAACTTACGCAGGAACCCGCGTTTCGGAATAGGTGCACCCGTCTCTAGAACGCTAGAAGCTCCACTCACGCTTGAGGAAGAGCCCATAGCTCCGCTTCGTGTCCACATTGGACAGCGACGAAAGGATGGATAGCCGCTGGAACCTGTCCTCCGCGTTCGCTTCGAGTTGCCAGCCCGGATAGAAGTTCCATTCGAGCGCCGCGCTGGGAAGCTGGCCACCGCCGAGCGGCTGGCGAACCCGCACGAACAAGTTCCGGCCCAAATAGCGTCCGACTTCCACCTCTGTGCCTACCAGCAGCGGGCTGGTAGATCCGCTGCTGGAGCCGTACCGACCGAGGCCGGTGGAGCGAAAGTCGGCGTAGTCCACGAGGCCGATATCTCCCACCAGGACCTGCGAAAACTGCGTTCCGACCGTTCCCAGGATGCCTTCCCGCACGATGTTCTCCGCGAACTGCCCGCCCTCGGTACCGGCGCCGGCGCAAGACGCGGAAAACAGGAGCAGGCAAAGCAAGTCGGACTCGGGTACCTGAGGATTGCTCGACAGATGAAGTTCCGGACTACGGGACGTGCCACCGATGTCTAGATAGATCGTGAGCGGACCAACATCAGAACGAGTTGGGTACTCCGCCCGAATGGCCAGGATCGGATCCAGGCCCGGCGTCCTCACGAACGTCACGGTGCCACCACTGACTTGGAGCTGGCGCGAGTACACGCTCGTCAGGTCCTCCCCCCGGCCGGCAAAGTACTGGTACTTGCCACGCGTGAGCTGCAGGACGCCGCTCGCTATCAGCAGATCCTTGGAACGCTGCATCTGGATGTCAACATCGCCGACCAGCTCGACCTCGTATTCCCGGGACCGCACGCGGTAACTCGGTCCAACCGTGAGCTGCACATTCAGCAGGATTTCCTGAAGAAACGGGTTCTGCGCCCGGCGCAGAAGGTTGCGCTCCCCCGCTGTGGTGGTGTCGATAAGCGCGAACACTTCCGGATCAGTCAGATCCACCACGCGGCGCTGGCGAAGAAAGTAATCGCCCCTGAGCTCGCCGTCCGAAACCCGAAACGCGCCTGTTAGGATCGGTTGCTTGTACGTGCCTGCCAGGTTTCCCGCGCCTGTCAGAGTCATCGTCAATTGGCGGCGCTCCATGGCGCGCAGCCCCTCCATGCCGATGTCGAGATCGAACTCGGGATTCGTAAGCGTGGACAAGCCAACCCGTCCCGTTACGAAACCGCTACCCCCGGCCGATGACGTGAACCGAACCGTGTCAGGCACAGCATCGGACCCTTCGAAAGCGACGTCCCCGCGGATGTTGAGAAGCCGGATTCCGAGGGCCGGAAGTGTAGATTCGACGTCCTCGAATGTGAGCGATCCGCGGTAGTCGAAGGCTCCCGGACGACCGCCGATGACGACCTCGCCCCGAACGTAGCCCTCCACATCCTCGAGGGTCTCGAAAGCCAGCTCGATCGGGTTCATGGGCAGGCTGTCGGCGATGACCTTTACGTCTACCGGATCGTCGAGAAGACGCCTCTCTCGCTTTTCGAAGGCGAGGTCGGCGCGGATCGTGCCCTCAGCGCGGGCCAGGAGCCGCTCCGCGTCGCGCACGCTCATGCCGAGCGTGACCGCGCGGTCCCGGTACTGCAGACGGCCGTCAATCAGCGGATATGACAGGCCGGCCAGACCCGGGTTCTGCACGTCAAACCTGAGGTCCCACTGGGGCGAGCCGACCGTCCCGGCCATCTGTAAATCGGCCTGTACTGTACCCTCGATGGCCGGGAGACTATCGGCCAGCGAAAACAGGTCTTGAAGCCGGATGTCCCGGACGGAAACGGAGAGGTTGGCCGATCCGGAATCCGGAAGCGTGCCGTGAGCCGCGATCACCCCCCCGGAACTGGCGATCAGGCGGAGGTCGCGTACCGCCAGCCCGGCATCTCCCCACTGAAGCCTCGTGGGAGCCGCGAGCCGGAGCCACTCTGAGCCAACCCGGAGGCTCAGCCTGTCCGCGTCGACTCGCCGGAGAGTCTCCGTCCAGTGCAGGCGCATATGCACATCCAGCTCAACGGTCGAATCTCTCCGGGAGAAGAACTCCAGGTCGCTGTCTGCAGGTCCGATTCGCTGCCACCGCACGAACAAGGAATCGGAAGACACTCGGGCCGCCGCAGCGCCCCACGCGGTCGTACGCACCACGAGGGTGTCCAGAACCGTTGGATCTGCTATGTCCACCGTCATCTGCAGTGAATCGGCTCCCACGGAACCGAAGCTAGTATCCAGCCCTATCAGGCGGCCTCCGAAGGAGTAGTCATGGATATTGCCGAACAGGACACCGCGAGCCGCCAGGGATCCCGCCAGAGTGTCGCGAATCGTCTCGGCCGGCCCATCCGTCAGGTTCTGCGGTCCGACCTCGAACTCGGCGAACAGATCATCCACGTCAGCGTCTACGCCGGGCTGCTGCCGGCCCGGGACCACCCAGCGGTTCCAGGTGCTGATGTCGGGAGCGGCAAGGTCGAGGATCAGTGATCCGCTGCGATCTTCTGTCAGGCCGAACACACCGAATCCGTCTACGCTGCCGACGTCCGTGCGAATGGCGAACGTGTCGACCCGGGCCATTCCATCTTCCATGGAGAAGCGCAGCAGACTGGAATCCACGCGCGCGCCCTCGAACAGGGAGGGTAGAATTTCGAGGTCGAACCGTGCCCGTAAAGTGCGTGGATCGGTGCCGACTCCCTCTACCCTCCCCCGCAATGCCAGCTGGGTGGAGGGGAGGCCCGTGGCCCACTGCCGCAGCTGAATGTCCGAGGCCAAGAGGGTCGCATCGTACGCCTTCTCCTCGGAGCTGACGTCGAACCGGCCGTCGAAGTTGAGTCTGCCCCGCGGAGTGCGCAGATCTGCGACGATCTGAAGGTCGGAAAGAGAGCCGCTGGCCAAGATCGGACCCCGAACGTCGCCGACCAGATCGAGCCCCGGCACGTAGGGGTCCACCACGGTCAGAGACAGTGGATCGACCTCGAACTGTACGTTCATGGTCAGAGGATCGTCGAATCCGACCGACCCACCACCAGTCAAGCGGGACGCGCCGGCCTCTGCTGTCCGGTATTCGACATCGCTCGTAAAGGTGATGTCGCCGCCCACATGTCCGTTGAATTCCGCCCGGCCTTCCAGCCGTCCACCCAGGGTGGTGGGTAGTCCGATGACGCCTGTCCAACGCGGCTCGAAGTTTCGGAAGTTCACCTGCAGGCCATCCAATTGACGCGGCTCGCCGATGCTCAGGCGGCCACGCACCAGTGCTTCCGACTCCGGTGTATCGCCGTCCAGGTCAGATAGCTGCAGCTCAGCGTCCAGTTGGAGGAGATCTATGGGTCCGCTGCCGCGAACAGGGCCCCGGATATATCCATCGATCAGGGAATCCCGGACGAGTATCTCGTCCAGCAGTGCGATGCGGAGTGGCTGGAGATTCAGGTCCATCGATTCGAATCGGGCCGGATTGTCGAGGGCGAGCCGAAAGCCGCCGGTAACCCGGGAATCATCCACGTGCACATCCCCTCCCCTCAGGTCGACCATGACGGTCCGGCCCCTCGTAAACAGGCTGATATCAGCCGTGCCGTCGCCGCGGTTCGGTTTGGGGATCGGCAGCCACTGCATTTCCGCGAACGCGAACGGGCGGGCCTCCAGATCGAACCGGTACTGCGTCGGATTGGTCGGTACCACGTATCCAGTCCCTGACAGCTGGCTTTGCTCGAACTCGAGGCGCTCGATTTCAATGTCCACCCGCTCCCGAAACGTCACGTTGCCATCGAACCGGCGAACCGTAAGATCCTGCGTCACGGCGCGCGCCACCGCGCTGACCTGAGAAAGCTCAAACCGCATGGGGCGCAACGGATCCACCAGACGGACGAGTGGAAAGCTCCCGGCCAGGGAGTCCAACTCGATCACACGTTCCCAGCGCCTCGGACCCGTCTGAAGTACGCGCCAGATCGTCTGGTCTGACCCCGTTCGGCGCCTGCGCGTCGCGGGATCGTCCCAGGGAGTGCGAACCCGGATTCTTCCGTTGACCACCTTCAGATCCGACAGCAACACCCGGGTGGAGCCCGGAGCTGATTCTGCGCCCTCTGCGCCCGATTCGTCTCCACCCGAGTCGTCTCCACTGAACAGGCGGTCGAAGTTCCAACTTCCGGCCGCGTCTTGCTCCAGATTCAGATGCAGACGTTGTGCTTCCATGTTCCGGATCCGGAACGACTGCAGGAGAAAGGAGAGCGGGTTGAACTGAAGGCGAACGCTATCCGCGTCTACGAACCGTACCCCCTCGTGGGTCATGATCGACAGGTGGGCCAGGTGCACGCGGCTGATCAGATTGCCGCCGATGATGGGCCCGATTCTCACCTCGCCATCGATGACACCCGACAGCGCTCTCTCCGCGTAGTCTGCGGCCATCTGGCGGCCCACCACTGTCTGGCTCAGCGCCGCGATCAGGACCGCGGCGACCAGAAGAGAGATTCCGACGGCGGTGAACGAGATCCGGCCGAAGACATGGAGTATGCGGCCGGCCCACTCGACAAACCACGCCCGACCCCACCGGCCGCTCATATCAGCCAGCCGCGCATATCAGAACGCCTCTCCAATCGAAACCTGAAGCTGAAGCCTACGAAGCACTTCCCTGGCCAGGCTCGGACTGTCGAATGTGAACGGGTCAAAGTCGATCTGCTGATTAAGGTCCAGGATTTCTCCGCCCGGCAGTACAGCGACGACCGGCTTGCGGGAAACGCCACTGGGATTGTAACCGAGATCCAGGCGCAGGGATCCAACCGGGCTCCTGAATCGGAATCCGATTCCCGGCGTAGCGACGGGAGCCGTGACGGTGCTCAGATCCTCCCACACCTGTCCCGCGTCCAGGAATCCTACCAACGTCCACTTTCTACTGACCTGCCAGCGCAGTTCGAGATTTCCTTCCACGACTGAGTTTCCGCCGACAGGACGTTCGTCGAACTGGCGCGATTCCAGCTGACCGACGCACACGTCAGGCGTAAGTCCGGGGCAGTCTTGCTCCGTATCCACAACCAGCACTGTGGGCCCCAGCAGGTTCAAGCTGAAGCCTCGCACGCTGTTGGGTCCACCACCGAAAAAACGCTTCTGTGGGTGGACGATCTCGTCCGCGATGGCCCCCGCTCCAGCAAAAATCGAACTGGTCGTCGGAAACACGGCGCCCCACCGGGCGTGCAGCGCCAGCACCAGTCGGCGCCCCAAGGGGTGGAAGGCCGCGCCACTGGTGACAACCCGAAAGTACCGGTAGTCGGACCCGGTCAGGGTACCCGCCCGCTCAGCCTCCGCGAAGAGTCGCAGCCCCGAAGTGGGGAATAGAGGATTATCCGTGTGCTCATAGTTCCAGCGTAGGACGAGAGGCGATAGCCAGCGAGATTCCGACAGGAGCGCGATATCGCTTGGCTGGCACACGCCGAAGCTTACACAGAAAAACACGTCGGCCGACTGGAGTGCGAAGCTGGTCAGTTCCGCGCGGTACACGAGAGAGAGCAGCACACCGGGTGATAGGGTGCGCGTGAGCGAAATCTCTCCGCCCTGGCTGTTTCTCACGAACAGGTCCGGCACGGACTCCTTCTCGAAAAACAGGCCAGCCCGAAACGTGTTTCGTCCATGGGCGAACACCGGCTGGGTGAGATCCGCCTGCAGCGCATAGTTCAGATCCTGATACACCTCGGCCTCGCTCACGTCCTGACAGGGAAATCGACCCTCCAGGCTTCGGGCGCCAAGATTAGACAGCTTGCTGGTGATGGTCAGCACACGGGCGCCGCCCAGAAAATTGCGGTGCGTGAACGATGACTCGAGCTGCCCGCACTCCGTCGTGCTGAGACCGGCCCCGGCCTGGATCGTCCGAAGAGGGGCGGGAGTGACCTGCACGAGCAGATCCACGAGAGTGTCAGTGTCCGTGCGAGATACGCGGCTGATGTTGGCCGCCTGGAACGCTTCCAGCGCATAGAGACGCGACTGGCTCTGGATCACGCGGCTGGGCCGAAACGTGTCGCCCGGCTGGAACTCGAGGTTGGCACGGACGACGTCGTCACCGATGGCTCCGGAGCCAATGATCTCGACGTCTCCCACCCGCGCGAGAGAGCCGGGCTCAGCCGTGAGCGTGACCTCGGCTCCGCCGCCGTCGTTCGGAATGAAGTACTCGCGCAGAACGGTCGCGTTGATGTAGCCCGCCTCGCGCAGGCGATCCGTGATGAGGGCTTCGGCACGCGCCAGCTCAATCAGATCCAGCCGGCCTCCGACCGCCATCGGCAGATCGGCAGCAACCTTGGCGGAGTCTATGGCACCATCCAGACCTTCGACTCTGACTACCGCGACCAGCGTGGGCGCGTTCTCGGTGATCTGGAATACCACCCTGGCCGTTGTGGATGAACGCTCGAGCAAAGTGTCCACCTCGACCTCACGGAACCCGCGCCGGCGATAGAACAGGCTCAGCCGCAGCACGTCCAGCTCCAGCTCGCTCTCGTCCAGGTAGCTTCGCTCCTTGGCCAGACCCCAGTTCGTGAGAGGACACAGGGGTAGCGGGAAGTAGAACAGGAACGTCCGGCAGGTGGTGGCCTCGGTGATCACGGCGATCTGGAGCTGGCTGGATGAGTACGCGCTGTTCCCCTCGAACCGAACCTCCACGACCTCCAGGTCGCGGATCCCTTGAGCTGTCAGCAAGCCCGGCAGGCACACAGTGCTTAAGAAGAGGGTGATGCCGGCAACCCATGCGCGGCGCAGCGCGGTGTCACTCAAGACGAAGATGCCGGGCTCTCTTGAGGGAGCGTGGAGTCGCCGTGGGCCACGCGCCTGTCAGACTGCAGTTCGAACGTGCCACTGGCTGGCCTCCAGAGGTACTGAGCAATTCGCAGGCCGTTCTCATCCGCCTGCAACAGATTGACGCTGTTGTGCCCGGCCTCGAGGCCGCGGCCGCGGCTGCTGGTGGCAGTCCCCGCGTGTATGATGGGCACGCTTGCCTCACCCCCGTGGTCAATCCAGTCGGCCGACTGAGCCTCGTAAGAGCGGTGCTTATGGCCGGCAAGAACGACATCGACGCCCATGCTGCCAAAGGCTCTGAGCGCGCGTCGCCACCCTGCCGCCACCTCGGGATCCGGAAGCGGAGGCGGCGTGAGCGGATGGTGCGTCACAACAACCCGCATGTCGTTCGCCGGGGCTTCTCTGAACGCCTGCTCGGCGAGCCTTAGCTGGGAGACACGCAGACGACCGTTGGTGAAGGTCAAGGCGCGGCTGGAATTGAGAGACACCACCGTCAACCCGGGCTGAGTGTGGACGTAGTTCATCCTGGACTCGATGTACCTACGGTAGTTCCGGTGCGGCGTGAAGATGCGCTCCCAGAACCGATAAAGAGGTACGTCATGGTTTCCAGAAGTAACAATGGTCGGGCCCTCGAGCCGCTTCACATACGCTGCCGCGTCCGCGAACTGTACACGCTTTGCCCGCTGAGTAAGGTCTCCCGCAAGTACGATGAGATCCGGGGAAAGCCGCGTCTCGAGCTCCAGCAGACCCTCCGCTCTGTCCGGTAGAAAAGGGGGACCAAAATGCAGGTCCGCTGCGTGGAGTATCGCGGGCATGCGGCTAACGAGCCCGCGGACGCGCCAGACGCTGCATGAGGTAAAGACCGAAGCCGATCAGAAGCAAGCTTATGAACTGGGCCAGCGTGAACACGCCCAGAAACCGGTCATCCTTGGCCCTCAAGATCTCGACGAAGAACCGCTCCGCTCCGGCGAGCAGCAACCAAACGCCGAACAGCCATCCCGCGGCCTTGTCGCGCATTCTCAGCTTCCACAACACCGCCAGAATCAGGAACGCCAGCGCTGTTTCATACAACTGCGTGGGGTGCACAGCCAGGACCTGAAAATCCGGGATGGAGTCGGGGATTGAAACATCGAAATTACGCCGTAGACTGCCGGCCGTAGTCGGCGGAAGGCCGTTCGGGAACGCGATCCCGACCCAGCTTTCCGTGGGCCTCCCGTAGTCGTCCCCGACCAGGAAACATCCGATGCGGCCGATCCCGTACGAGAGCGCGAGTGCGGGCGCACAAACATCTGCCACGAGACTGATCGGCTGCTCACGCAGCCTCGACATAGCGCTCACACCCAGGGCGGCCCCGATAAGCCCGCCGTACCACACGAGGCCCGAGCGAGAGAACAACATTCCGAACGGATCCTGGGCGGTGAGTTCCCAGTTCAGGAGCACGTAGTAGATCTTGGCACCCAGTATCCCGCCGATGAGCGCACCCAAGAGCACATCACCGCCAAACTCGGGATCCTGACCTCTGCGCTGAAGTTCGTGGCGGATCAGCATGTATCCCGCCATGTACGCCAGAGCCATCATGGCGCCAAACGATGTGATGGTCAGCTCGCCGATGACCGGCAGGTTGAGTCGAAACAGATTGGGATACATACGTTTCCTCTCAGGCCATCGGGTCGTGCAGGCCCGGGAACGGTAATCCGGGGTCGGCGTTCAGATCCAGGCCGCTACGCTCCCCTTGCATCAGCCTCCTCTCGGCCAGCTTCGCTACCATGGCCGCGTTGTCGCTTGCCAGACGCGCCGAGGGGACGAAGACCTCTCCCGTACCCGCCAGCGAATCGCGCAGGCGCGTGTACAGCAACTTGTTTCGCGCTACGCCGCCACCCAGCAAGACACGCGGGCACCCGGTTAGATCGATGGCCCGAAGCGTCTTACCCACAAGGACATCGACAACAGCTTCCTGGAATTCGGCCGCCAGATCCGGAACTGCCTGAGCCAGGGCACCATCACCCTCGGCCTCTATCTCGGAGGCGAGCAGCGCCACAGCCGTCTTGAGGCCGCTGAACGAGAAATCCAGCCAGCCGGGATCCTGGGGACTTCCCCGCCTTGAGAGCATAGGCCGAGGCAGGGTAAAGCGGCCAGAGCGGCCCGTGGTGGCGGCAGTCTCTATTTCCGGACCGCCCGGAAAGCCGAGCCCGAGTCTGCGGGCCACTTTGTCAAAGGCTTCTCCCGCCGCGTCGTCACGAGTCTGGCCTAGCTTGCGGTACTCTCCCCAAGCCGGCGCGTAGATCAGGAGCGTATGGCCGCCGGAGACCAGAAGGGCCACAAACGGAGGCTCGGCCTCTTCGGACTCGATGGAGTTGGCGTAGAGGTGCGCTTCCATGTGATGAACGCCGAGGCAGGGTACGCCTAGTCCGTAGGCGAACCCCTTGGCCCAGTTGACGCCCGTCAGGAGGGCGCCGACGAGGCCCGGACCCGCTGTCACGCCCACCGCGGCTATGTCTCGCGGTCGAAGGCCCGCTTCATCAAGAGTGGCGGCGACCACGTGATCCAGTTGTCTGACGTGGGCTCGAGCGGCGATCTCGGGCACGACACCCCCGAACCGCGCGTGGGCATCCTGCGACAGAACCACATGGCCGGTTATCTGGCCGCCGTCAACGACGGCGGAAGAGGTCTCGTCACAGGATGTCTCGATGCCGAGGACCGGACCCAACTCAGCCATCCCTCCCGGGGCTCACCATTACCTCGGCCGGCTCGAACGATATGGTTACAGACTGCGCATCGGTGGGTGGCGCCTCTATCGTATACGGCATCCGGCCTTCCGGAACGGAGTCCACCAGAATCACGGCTTCGCTAATCCGGGACGCCTGAGCGGTAACAGCGGCCGAGGCGCCCCTAATGACAGCCACCGTCGTGCTGATGCCGGCGCTGACGTCATCCTGTGCCGCACCCGTGATACGTATAGGTACGGTGACGCGTCTCTCGACCAGCGAGTCCACCACGGCCGTGACCAACACGGACGGCGGCTCTACTTCCAGGGGCGACGACAAGGACGAGGGGAGCGCGAGTGGCAGGTCACGTACGACGGTGTGTTCCAGATCGGTCAGCAAGATGCGCCGAGTGGCGAGGCTGCGAATGCTCTCAATGGCTGATTCCGCGCCTCGAATCAGGACGCTGTCGGGTTCGGACCTGAACGGCCGCACTACCGTGAAGCCCATGGCCGCGGTCGCCTCAACCAGAGGCAGCACCGGCACCATGCGGCTGCCGCGCGGCTCGAACTCGAGGTCGACGGTGGCCGGTTCGACTGACAGTGGCCTGACTGAGAGTGAGCGGTCGTAAACAACCTGACTGCCCGACAAGGCCAGTCGGAGGTTGGGTGAGGTGACGCTGTCTATGACCTGTCGAATGACCGGCGGATCCGCGAGAAGCATCATCATCTCACGGTTCGGACCCTGAAACGTCGTCCGGACCACCGGTGGGCCGCTTACCAGCACCCAGGCGGAATCCAGCACCTCGATTTCGAGCAGCGTGCGAATCGCCGTGGGCTGGCGCTCGTCTGCTGTGACGTTGATCCAGAGGATGGTTACGAGGAAGAGAGCCGCGAGCTTGTACCCCCAGTGATCTGTGATCAGCCTCCACCAGCGGCGCTCGGGCTGTGTTTCCTGCTCTGTCACGATTCTGTTTCGCGTTCGCGCTCGATCTCGGCCCGGGTTCCGGCTACCCGCACTTCGACCAACTTGCCGCGCCCGAGCCGATATCCCGAGGGCGGGTACTGGCCCGTTATGCGGCCAGGAGCCTCCAGCGCGTTCGGGTCCGAGATCAGCCGGCCCAGACCCAGACCAGCCCGTCTCAGAATGTCCGCGGCATCGTTCACGTGTCGGCCCAGAAGATCCGGGACCAGCATGGCTGGCGGTCCCGAACTGACCAGAATCGTCACCTCAGCCGGTACCGCCAGTTGCTCGCCGGGTTGGGGACGCATTCCAACTATCCTCCCGCCTGGAGCGACGTCTCGGACCTGCTCCGTCCGGACCCTGAATCCCAGCCGCTCCAGCGTGATCGTGCCGGGCCGGATCGCCAGCCCCGTCACATCGGGAAGAATGTGCGTTTCGGGTCCTCGACTCAAGGTTACCGAAACGGGGGCGCCCGGCCGGGTGAACTGGCCGGGGAACGGACTCTGAGCCAGGACTGATCCTTCTTCCGCGCTCGGGTGCGCCAGGCCGGCTCGTACGACGTATTCCAGGTGCAGACGGTTGGCGAGCTGCTCGGCCTGCTCGGCCGTCAGTCCCACCAGGTCCGGAACACGTACTACAGGCGCCTCTTCACCGCGTGTTGCAGCCGGAAACAACCACTCCGCGGCAGTCAAATACCCCACGCCGAATAGCGCCAGTACCAGTACAGATAGTGAGATCCAGCGTCGCGGAACCTGGAGGTTCCCAATCGCTTTGAGTGTCTTCATACTCTCGCGGTCGGCGCTAGCATCCCGCGTAGGCGTGGCCTGTGAACCCGCCGGCGCGCCCGGACTCGTTCTTCCGAGCCCCCTCCTCCTCCGGTACGTCATCATCCCTCCTTACCCATCACCCATCCTTACGCAGTCGAGCCGCGTAGGACCCATCCGTACCTCTAGTCCACGGGAGCACCAGCAAGTCTCCCGACTCCGTCAGAAGTGATTCTGACATCCCAGCCAGCGGTGAGTCCCTGTGAAAGTCGTCGTGTTCCCTCAGGAACCGGTCCACCTGCATTTCGTTTTCTTCGGGCTCCAACGAACACGTCGAATACACCAGCAGGCCACCTGGCGCCACCCGTTCCGCGCAGGCAGACAGGAGCTCACTCTGAAGCGTGACCAGAGACTTCAGGTGTTTACGCGTCAGGCGCCAGCGAGCATCCACCCGCCGGCGAAAAACTCCGGTCCCGCTGCACGGAGTATCCAGCAGGACGGTACGTACCGTCCTCACGGCGGGCGACCGGCCGTCCATGACCGCGAGAACTCCGCTGTGTAGAGCTGCCGGACGCCCAACCATGAGGCGATCAAGCCGGCTTCTGTCCACATCCGCAGAAATCCAGGGCCTGGCGCTGTCCGCCATGGCCTGCCCGGCCAGGGTCTTTCCACCCGGCGCCGCACAGACCTCATATACGGGTCCTCCAATATCCGGCCCTATGTAGTCTACCACCGCCGACGCGGCAGGGTCCTGAACGACCGCGCGCAGGCGGCTCAGTACGCCCGACGGATCCCCTCCTTCAAACACATAGCTTCCGGCGAAACCGGTCACCGGCCGAAAATCGGCGGTGGAGTCGTCTTGACCGCCAGGATCAAGCATGCGAAGCACCACGGGTGCGGTCCGGTTGTTGTTCTCGACCAGCGCACGAACGTTGGCCAGCGGCCAGCGGGCCATCCAGCGTTCGACCAGCCAGCGGGGGTGCGAGCCGTACGTGCTGAGGTAGCCCAGGGGGTCGAACTCCCAGGCCGGATAGTAAGTCGAGCGCTCGCCGCGCCGAGTCGCGTTGCGGAGCACGGCGTTGACGAACCCTGCCACTCTGGGGCGTCCCGACGATTGGACGGCTTCTACCGTCGCGTGTACCGCGGCGTGGTCTGGAATCCTCGTCTCACGAAGCTGGTACAGGCCTACGCGAAGCCATGACTTGGCTCGATCGTCCACATGGCGCAGAGGCCGGTCCACAAGTTCGCTGAGCTCCGCGTCGAGCCGGGCCCGAAATCGGATGCACCCGAAGGCCAGCTCCATGGCGAGCGCCCGGGCGCGCTTGGGGAGATTGTCCAGACGTCGCTCCGCAGCCTCGTCGGCGCGGGCGCCGCGAGCCACATCTACGAGAATCTGGAAGGCCGCCGCACGCGGTACGCTCCCGGACGATGAGGGATCTTCGAATCCGTCCGGGTGCTCGGCCGGGTCCAGGTAGTCCCCCCCGGGGGAACGGTAGCGCGGACTCAATCCAGCATCCCCGAGGACGGACTGGACGGCACGCCCCATTCTCGCCGTGGCATGCGGCCAGCCTGGAATGCCAGGCGGCCCGCCTGGACGGCAAGGCGCATGGCGGCCGCCATCTGAAGGGGCCGCTCGGCTTCCGCCAGCGCGGTGTTCATCAGGATTCCATCCACCCCCTGCTCCATGGTAAGACAGGCATCTGAGGCAGTTCCCACTCCAGCATCCACGATGACAGGCACCTCGAGCCGGCTCTTGAGCAGCCGAATCCACAGCGGGCTGAGCAGACCGAGCCCGCTTCCGATCGGCGAGGCCAAGGGCATCACCGCCGCTACGCCGAGGTCTTGCAGCCGCAGGGCCGTTACGAGATCCTCGTTCGTATATGCTAGGACCGTAAAGCCTTCCTTCACGAGCGTTTCGGTGGCCTCGAGAAGGCCCGCCACGTCTGGTAGCAGCGTCGCTTCATCGCCCAGGACTTCGAGTTTGACCCAATCGCTGAGGCCTGCTTCCCGCCCGAGTCGGGCATACCGAATCGCCTCGTCAGCCGAGTAGCAACCGGCGGTATTGGGCAGCAGAAAATACGTCTTGGGATCCAGGACGTGAAGCAGGCTTTCAGACACGGACGCGTCCAGGTTAACTCGCCGTACGGCAACGGTGACCATCTCGGCCCCTGAAGCCTTGATCGCTTCGAGCGTCAGCGCGTGCGTCGCATACTTCCCAGTTCCCACGATGAGCCGTGAGACGAACTGGCGGCCTGCAATCGTCAGTGTGTCTGGGTCCACCAGGCTCACCCACCCCCCACAAAATTCACTAGTTCGATCCGGTCCCCGCTCGCGAGCACCACCTCCTCATGCTCTGTGCTACGCACCACCTGCCGGTTCAGCTCCACTACTACGAGTCGGCCGTCGAGTCCCAGGCTGTCGAGCAGGCCGCGCACCGTTTGCCCGGCGGGAACCGCCTGGCGCCTACCGTTGACCTCAACCTCTACCTCGTCGCTCATCCGGTTCCCTCTCGTGGCGCCGAATCGGACCGGCCGGCGCGTGCGTCCTCTAGAATCGATACCAGTTTCTGGGCTTCGTTCGAAGGATCGGCGTTTCCCCAGACAGCCCGGTTCACGGCGATTCCGCTTGCACCACCAGCCACGATTTCCGCCACCCGGGTCCGATCAATTCCGCCGATGGCAACGATCGGAACCTCTGATACCGCCTCGGTGCAGCGGCGCAGCAGCTGCGGCCCGCCGATCAGGCCGTGCAGGTGCGTGCCGGTCGTGTACATGGTACCCAAAACGAGATAGTCGCAACCCTCTCTGACGCGCAACTCGGCCATCTCGCGGTCGTGCACCGAGGCCCCGATCAAAACGGCAGACGGTAGCAAGCCCCGCGCCACATGAACTGGCAGTGATCCCTTCCCCAGCTGGACAGCGTGGGCCCGGGCGCCGAGCGCCACGTCTACCCTGCCATTCACCACGCACCAGGACCCGGATCCATCGGCTATTTCCCGGACCGCAAGGGCCACGTCCAGCAGTTCGGCATCGTTCAGGTCCCGTATGCGGAGATGCACGGCCAGCGAAGGACCACAGCGGGAGCACAGCGCCCGGATCGTGTCCAGGCTGCCTGGATGCCGCGCGTCGCGGTCCATCGTAATCAGGTGCAGCACCGGAAACGTCACTCGAAGGTTTGCCCGGCCTCCACACCGCGACCCGAGATCCAGGCGGTTGTCGCCATGCGCGGTTTCCCTGCCGCCCTGACCTCCCGGATGGGGAGTGGAGTGGTACCTGTGGCCACCAACAGGCCCGTCTTCGGGTCCGCCTCCAACACCGTCCCTGGGTCAGCCGTAGTACCGCCCACCTGCGCCTCGTCCGGCGCCTCCTCCGACGACTCCGCCAGATCAGGCCCGAAGAGCTGAACCGGCACGCCGTCGAGCTCGCTCCACGCTCCGGGAACAGGGTCACAGCCCCGAAGCCAACGCCCGATTTCCTCCGCGGGCCGGCTCCAGTCGATTCGAACCAATTCTCGAGACAGTTTCGGCGCGTACGTAGCCCGCTCGTGGTCCTGCTCCTCTTCGTTCGCCTCGCCCATCTCGAGCTGGGCGAGGTTGTTGATGAGGGCGAGCGCCCCCAGCTCCGCCAGAATGGTCGCGAGCTCGCCCGCTGCCATGTCCGGCGGAAGCTCAGCACTGACCTGCTCAAGTATCGGGCCGGCGTCGAGTTCCCGGACCAGCCGGATGATCGACACGCCCGTGTGTGAATGCCCCTGGATGATCGCCCAGTTGATCGGGGCCGCACCCCGGAGCTCAGGCAGGAGAGAGGCGTGAACGTTGAATGTGCCCAGGCGTGGAGCATTCAGAACGGCGTCACTCAGAATCTGGCCATAGGCCACTACGATCGAAATATCAGGCTCCAAGGTCTCGATCTGGCCAACAAAGTCCGGCTCGCTGGCTCGGACAGGCTGAAAGACCGGAATCTCCTCCTCCTCAGCCACGATCTTGATCCGACTCGCCTGAAGTTTCCGGCCACGGCCGGCGGGCTTGTCGGGCTGGGTTATGACGGCGACGAGTGCGTGACCTTCCTCCGCCAGTGCCCGCAGGGAAGGAACGGCGAACTCAGATGTGCCCCAGAACAGGATTCGCATCGGATCGGGCCTCAGCCGGAGGCGGCGGCTAGCCGCTCGTCGTTGTCCATCTTGCGCCAGCGAGCCAGAAGCATTTTCCGTTTCAGCGGACTGACCCTGTCGAAGAAGAGCATGCCGTCGAGATGATCGCACTCGTGCTGAAGACAGCGGCTCAGGAGTCCGCCCGCTTCGATGATCGTTCGCGAGCCATCGGGAAGGGTCCCTTCCACAGTCACTGTCTCGGCTCGCTCGACCACCTCGGTAAGCCCCGGGATGCTGAGGCACCCTTCAGATTCGCGAACAGCTCCAGCTGATTCGACCAGCACCGGATTGATGAACACGCCCGGCTTCTCCTCCGGCTCGCGGATGTCGTACACAAAGATCCGTAGGGAGACCCCGATCTGCGGAGCGGCCAATCCGACTCCTTCGGCCGCGTACATGGTGTCCTGTAGATCGCTGATCAGCTCGAGCACCTCAGCGTCGATTTCTTCTACCGCCCGGCATTTTTTTCGTAACACCGGATCGCCAAGCCAGCGAATCTCTCGGACGCTCATGCGCTGGGTCACTCAGCTCCGGGTTCCGTGAGCCGGCGGCCTACTTTGTCACGCTCGATCTCCACGCGTGTGTCAGCCGCGGTGCGAATCGTGACACGAGTCTCAGTTATGTGGACGATCTTGCCTACGATCCCACCGACCGTGGCTACTTCGTCGCCCTTGCTGAGACTGCTCACCATCGTGTCGTGCGACTTCTGCTGCTGGCGCTGGGGCCGAATAAGCAGGAAGTAGAGGATTGCGAAGATCCCGACGAACATGAAGAGGGTCGCACCCGGATTCGCCCCTTCAGCGCCGGACGGCGCGGCCATCAATGTCAGCACAGAAGCCTCCTTACGCGGCGTTATCTGCCCGGTAGCGAGCCAGCCGATCGGTGGCCCACTCGGTAAGACGATCCTCCAGAATCGCCGCCCTGGCATCCTGGGTCAATTTGAGCAGGAAGGCGACGTTGTGCAGAGAGAGAAGCCTGAGGCCGAGCAGTTCGTCGCACACGAACAGATGACGCAGGTACGCCCGCGAGTAGTTACGACAGCACTCGCAGGCGCAGTCCGGATCCAGCGGCCCCGTGTCGGCGGCAAACCGAGCCCCTTTGATGTTGATGCGACCATCTGCGGTAAAAGCGGATCCGTTGCGGCCGTTTCGGGTGGGAGCAACGCAGTCGAACATGTCCACGCCACGCTGAATGCACTCCACCAGATCATCCGGATATCCCACACCCATGAGGTAGCGCGGGGTGTCTTCAGGCAGCAGCGGAAGGCATCGGTCCAGAACCTCAAGCATGATCGGACGTGACTCGCCTACCGACAGGCCACCTATCGCGATTCCGGGCCACGGCCCCAGGTCCACGGTTCGCTGGATCGATTCGGCACGCAGATCCGGCTCGGAGCCACCCTGCAGAATCGGAAACAACAGACCTGCCTGCTCCGTCAGCTCGGCATGGCGCACGCGGCAGCGGTCAAGCCAGTTAGCCGTTCGTGCGACTGCCCGCGACATGTGTTCGTAGCTTGCATCGGCGGGCGGCACCTCATCCAGCGCCATCATGATATCGGAGCCCAGGACGGTCTGGATGTCGACCGCCAGCTCGGGTGTGAGGCGGTGTGTCGACCCATCGATGTGGCTCTGAAACACGACGCCATCGTCCTCGACCTTATTGATCCTGGCGAGCGAAAACACCTGGAATCCGCCTGAATCCGTCAGAATGGGGCGCTCCCAGTTCATGAAGCGGTGGAGACCGCCCACCTTGCGCATGACATCCATTCCGGGCCGCAGATAGAGGTGGTAGGCGTTTCCGAGCACGATCTGGGCGCCGACCGCCATCAGGTCCTCCGGTGTGAGCGACTTCACGGTTCCCAGGGTCCCGACAGGTATGAAACAGGGCGTCTGGACCGATCCGTTCCGAAGCCGCAGGGTTCCGGCTCGGGCTAGCCCGTCCCGTCCCTCGATCGTGAACGGCGGGCCGGGGGACTCGGTCGCGGCGTGCGTGGTGCCTCTCACAGCACGAGCATCGCATCGCCGTAAGAATAGAACCGGTACCGCTGCTCGACCGCGTGCCGATACGCCGCCAGCACCCGGTCCGGTCCCGCCAGTGCCGACACGAGCATCAAGAGGCTCGAGCGAGGCAGGTGGAAATTCGTCAGCAGGTGATCGACGCCTCGCCATTCGTACGGCGGGTAGATGAAGAGGTCGGTCCAGCCGGAGGCCGCGCGAAACTCGCCGCCCGATGCGGCCGCAGTTTCCAGTACCCGGGCGGAGGTTGTGCCCACAGCCCAGATCTGGCCACCCGCACTTCGCACCTGGTTGAGAGACTGGGCGGCGATGGCTTCCATCCGGTACCACTCTGAGTGCATGCGGTGCTGATCGGGACGCTCGGCGTCTAACGGACGGAACGTGCCCAGGCCAATGTGCAGAGTGACCCGCACGACGTGCACACCCGCTGCCCCGAGCGAAGAGAGAGCTGCTCGCGTCAGGTGAAGGCCAGCGGTTGGCGCGGCTACCGATCCGCGTTCGTCTGCATAGACGGTCTGGTATCGTGCGCGGTCCCGTTCGTCACTGGGCCGCGCTATGTACGGCGGGAGCGGAACCGTACCGTGCGCCTCGATCAGGTCCCACGGATCTCCCTCTCCCTCCAGCGTCACGAGACGCGTGCCCCCATCCAGCGAGTCACCGATCCGAATCCTGAATCCCTGAGCCACGATCAGCTCGCGTCCGGGCTTGAGCTTGCCGCCTGGGCGAACGAGCGCCTCCCAGACGCGCTGGCCATCGCCGGTCCCGTCGGCCGGGCAGTGCGGGTGCAGGAGGAGCACCTCCGCCGCGGCGCCGGTCGGCTTTTTGCCGAGGAACCGGGCCGGGAATACGCGAGTGTCGTTCAGGACCAGAGCGTCCCCCCGGGCTGGGAAGGCCGGGAAGTCGGTGAACGTGCGATCGGACACAGCGCCAGTCGCTCGGTCGAGGACCAGCAGGCGGCTTGCATCCCGCTGCCCGGCGGGACGCGATGCCACTAGTTCCGGTGGCAGGTCATACTCGAAATCCGAGGTACAGAGGGCCAAAGGAGCCGCGCTAGCCAACATCTCCGAACAGCGCTCCCTGCGGGTTGGCGCGATCCATGGGAAGCGCGTAGCCGAAGTGGCGGTAGGCTCTTGGGGTGGCCAGACGGCCGCGCGCCGTGCGCTGCAAGAATCCACTCTGAATCAGGAAGGGCTCGTACACTTCTTCGAGGGTGGACGGATCCTCGCCGATCGCCACGGCCAGCGTTTTAAGTCCCACCGGACCTCCTTCAAAGCTCTCGATCAGCATTCGGAGAATGCGCGCATCCATGTCATCGAGACCAAACTGATCCACACTCAGCATCTCCAGCCCGGCCCGCGCCGTGGCCCGGTCGATTCGCCCGTCTCCCTTCACCTGGGCGAAGTCTCTGACCCGGCGAAGGATGCGATTGGCGATGCGCGGTGTGCCACGGGAGCGGCCGGCTATTTCTTCGGTCCCGCCTTCGTCGATCACTATGTCCAGAATCCCGGCTGAGCGCTCAACAATCTGGGCCAGTTCATCGGCGGGATAGTAGTTGAGCCGTTCGACGACACCGAACCGCGACCTCATTGGAGGTGTCAGAAGGCCAAAACGGGTCGTCGCACCTATGAGGGTGAAGGGCTCGAGCCGCATGGACATGGACTGGGCGCGAGCGCCCTCGCTCAGGCGAATCTCAATGCGGTAGTCCTCCATCGCTGGATACAGGTACTCCTCCACGACCGGCCGCAGACGGTGGATCTCGTCGATGAAGAGAATGTCGCGTGGTTCCAGATTGGTAAGCAGTCCCGCCAGATCGCCGGGCTTGTCGAGAACCGGACCTGACGTAAGCTTGATGTTCACGCCCAGCTCGTGGGCCATCAGCAGCGCAAGAGTGGTCTTGCCCAGGCCAGGCGGCCCGTGGAACAGCGTATGATCCAGCGCCTCGCCGCGGCCGAGAGCCGCCTGGATGTAGACACCGAGACTGTCCTTTACCTTCGACTGGCCGACGAATTCCGTAAGCTGGGAAGGCCGGAGCGTAGTCTCCAGAGCCGTTTCGCTACTCAGAGCTTCCGGTGTGGTGACCTCCACTCGCTCCACCTACAGGTGCCTCAGAGCGACCCGGACCAGCTCTTCCGCGTCCGGGTCCTTGCCGGCCAGGTCGCTTCGGGCACCGGCCAGCGCCGCCTCGCCCTCCGACGGGGAGTAGCCGAGAGCGCGGAGTGCCTCCAGGGCGGCCGAGCTGTCCGAGGTTACAGCCGTAGCGGGGCCCATCGCGGCCAGGTCGTCCATCTTGTCGGCCAGCTCCAGGGCCAGGCGCTCCGCCGTCTTGCGGCCCACGCCGCTCACGGTCTGCAGCACCGAGTGGTCACGGGCGCGAATGGCCTCGACGATGCGGCCAGAGGGAAGCGAGCCGAGAATGGCCAGCGCCAGCCGCGGACCGACCCCGGAGGCGGACTGGAGGCGGTCGAACAGCTCGCGGTCGGCCTCGGTGGAGAACCCGAACAGCTCCATGCTGTCGTCCCGCACCACCAGCGACGTGTGCAGCTCGATCGGACTTCCGCGGGCAGGCAGGCGTCCCAGCACGCTCGGGGGCACGAGGATCTCGTACGAAAGGCCGGAGGCAGTGGCCACCTGGACTCGTCCGCCCGCGAAACCCAGAAACTCTCCTCGCACCTGGCAGATCATGGCTCGTTCCGCCTAGCGCCGCGCCGCGCCGGCCAGCAGCGGACGACTTACGATGAGATGGCACAACGCGGCAGCGCATCCATCGGCCGCGTCCGCTGGCCGCGGCTGCTCCGCGAGATGAAGTAATTTCTGCACCATGTAACCCACCTGGTCCTTAGAGGCACGGCCGGTTCCCACCACCGCCTTCTTGATTTCGGCCGGAGCGTATTCGGCGACGGTCAGTCCGCATCGCGCACCGGCCAGCAACGCGACACCACGCGCGTGAGCCAGTACTACGACCGTCCGAGAGTTCTTGCTGTGGAACACACCCTCAACAGCCAAACAGGTGGGTTCCAATCGCTCGATAACCGCGCGCAGCTCAACGTAGATCTGCTCCAGCCGGCCGGCCAGATCCCGGCTTCCCCGCGGCCTGACCACGCCGCACTCGATCAGCCTGTACGAACCCGCAACCGCCTCGACCACGCCATATCCCGTGGCCGCCGTTCCGGGATCGACTCCGAGGACCCGCATCAGCGGCAGATCGCTCGACCCCGGCACCCAGCGGCCTCGAGGCTCAGGCCGACTCCAGCGCTACCCACGCTTCGTCGTCCACGTCGAAATTGGAGGAAAGCTTGATCACGTCATCGTGGTCGTCTATGTCCGAGATCAGCCTGAGTAAGCGCTCGGCCTCCTTGCCTTCCACCCGGACCGAACTCTTGGGAATCATGGCCAGCTCGGCCTCCGCGACAGCTGCACCCTGCTCTTTGAGGACGTCCTGAACGGCATGAAAATCGGCCTGGGAGGTTGTCAGGTGGAACGAATCGTCCTCGGCGCGAACATCCTCAGCGCCGGCCGCCAGGGCCAGCTCGAGAACGGTTTCCTCGTCCAGATCTCCGCCGGGAAGCAGGATCTGGCCCTTGCGCTCGAACATCCAGGCGACGGAACCCGCTTGGCCCAGATTTCCGCCGGCTTTGCTGAGAAGATGCCTGAGTTCGGCTACAGTCCGCTTAGGATTGTCTGTCACGCACTCAATGTATAGGGCTGCACCTCCCGGCCCGTAGCCCTCATAGACAATCTCTTCGAGCGTGAGCCCGGGCAGTTCCCCGGTCCCGCGTTGCACCGCGCGCTCGATATTTTCGGCGGGCATGTTCTCGGCTTTGGCGTTGACGATCGCCGTGCGCAGCCTGGGATTGAACGCCGGGTCGCCACCTCCCTGACGGGACGCGACGGAAATCTCCCGTCCCAGTTTGGAGAACCGGCGGCCGCGGGCCTCGTCGTTGACCGCCTTCTGGCGCTTGATCTGTGACCACTTGCTGTGACCTGCCACGTCTCTACCTCGCCCGCCGCGTCGCCAGCACTATCGGCCGTTCTCCTGTCTCCGTGTCTCGGACTCCGCAATTACTCTCTTGGTTACGTCGCCCGGCGCGGGCTCGTACCCCGTGAACATTCGGCGGTGACCGCCTTTGCCGTGTGTGAGCGACCTGAGCTTTGTGGAGTACCGATACAGCTCGGACAGCGGCACGTGGGCCTTGACCTCTTGCCAGTGACCGTGGGTGTCTACTCCCATCACACGGCCGCGGCGCTGGTTGAGGTCTCCGATCACGTCACCCATGTATTCTTCCGGAGTCTTCACGGTGATCTGCATGATGGGTTCAAGCAGGATTGGGTTCGCGTCCTTGGCCACCTTTTGGAACGCCATGGATCCGGCCACCCTGAAGGCCTGCTCGGAGCTGTCCACCGAGTGGTACGAGCCGTCGTAGCACTCCGCCGTGAAGTCAACCACTGGATAGCCGGCCAGTACGCCTCGGGCGGCCGCCTCCCGGATCCCCTTGTTAACGGCGGGCACGAATTTCCCGGGGATCGAGCCACCCACGATCTTGTTGATGAACTCGTAGTCAGTGCCTCGGGGCTGCGGCTTGATACGGATCCAGCAGTCACCGTACTGCCCCCGGCCACCAGACTGCTTCTTGTACTTGCCCTGACCCTCTGCCTTGCGCATGACCGTCTCGCGGTAGGGGATCCGCGGTGCTTCGGTGTCCACACTGACTCCGAACTTCCGCTTCAGCCGCTCCAACGAGACGCTCAGATGCAGCTCTCCGAGACCACGGGCTATCGTCTGGCCGAGTTCCGGGTCGTAGGCCGCGCGGAAGCTGGGATCCTCCTGGTGCAGACGTGCGAGACCGTTGGCCAGTTTGTCCTCCTCGCCTCGCGAGCTGGGATGAATCGCGATCGAGATGTCCGGGACGGGCCAAGAGATTTCCGGGAGACGGGTGGAACTGCCAGTGGCACACAGCGTATCGCCCGTATGCGTATCCTTCAGCTTGGCCACCACTCCTATGTCCCCCGCGTGCAGCGTGGCGATCTCAGTCCGATCCGCCCCGTTGGGAACCGCAAGGTGCGCGAAGCGCTCTGCCTTCTTCTGCACCGAGTTGAAGACCGTGGCTCCGGTCTTCGCCATGCCCCCGAACACTCTGAAATAGCTTAGCTCCCCGACCCGCGGCTCCTGGGTAGTCTTGAACACGAGCGCCGCGAACTCCGACCCATCTACTGGCTCGATTTGCATCGTGTCGCCACCGGCCTCGTAGGTGATTGTCCCGCGATCCTCCGGAGAGGGCATGAGCTCGACCAGTTTGTTCATCACGGCTCGAATGCCGCGGCCGCTCTGGCCCGAACCGCAGAAAACCGGGAACAGCTCACCTCGCCGCATGGCAGCGGCCATGGCTGCCAGGATCTTTCCGCGGTCCAGTTCCTCGCCTTCCAGATACGCCTCGAGCAGATCATCGTCGGAGGCGGCGATCGTTTCGATCAATTCCTCGCGGTACTTGGCCACCACTGCCGCGAGATCTTCCGGAATCTCTGCTTCCTCGTACTCGCCTTTCGTGCTCCCAGGCTTATAGATATGCGCCTTCTGAGAGAACAGGTTGACGATCCCGCGGAAGTTCTCTCCAGCCCCGATCGGGATTTCGACCGGGATGGCAGCGCTGGACAGCGTCTCCTTAATCTGTCCGAAGGTCTTTTCGAACGATGCGTTGTCGCGGTCCATCATGGACATGAAAACAATACAGGGCAGATTTATCTCCTTACACGTCTCCCACACTCGTTCGGTACCGACCTCGACGCCGGACGAAGCCCCTACCACAACGAGGGCGCCATCCGCCGCCTGTATGCCCGCTTCGACCTCGCCGAAAAAGTCCAGGTAGCCGGGAGTGTCGATGAGGTTGAGCTTGGTGTCCATCCAGGTGGCGGTGGCAACACCGAGGTTGATGGAGATGCCGTGATCGATCTCTTCGGGAGTGAAGTCGGTGAGCGCGTTTCCGGCCTCCACAGAGCCTCTGCGTTTCGTGGAACCCGCTATGTAGCAGATCGCATCGGTTAGAGTGGTTTTTCCGCTACCTCCGTGACCGAGCAGCACGATATTTCGGATGTCAGAGGTTTCAAACTCTCTAGCACTTGTGCCCATAACACGGCACCTCCCTGCGAAGATCAACGGCAGAAAACGGGATCGAGCAAACTAGACGGAGGGCAGGTTGTTGGCAAAAAAGGCGAGCGCGGTTCGCGAGCGCCGTGTGGCCCGCCAGCGTGCGAACCTCAGGGTCCGCCGCGGTACCGGCGGCTCATTTCATCCAGAAAGCGCTTCTCCTCGCCGGACAGGGACTCCAGCCCGGAGTCGCGGATCTTTTCGAGGATTCGGTCGACGCGGTCGCCAGAGTCGGTCCCGGATTCGTCTTCTCCGCTCGCGGAACCCGACCCGGGCCACCGCTGCCGTGAGGTTGGCGCCGCCGAATCGCCGGTATCTCCGCCGCTGCTCACCTTCCAGCCGCGTCTGATCATGGAGAACCGCGCGGGCAGGATCCGGCCGGTCTCGCGGTACTTGAGGTAGAGGTAGGCCGTGAGAAGCCCTCCCAGATGCGTCCAGTGGGCCACTCCGTCCCCTCTTCCGACTACGGCGGTGCGGTAGGTCGAAACCAGGGATAGCACAGCCAGGCCCGTCACGAACCACTTGGCCTTGATGGGAAACAGGCCGTAGAGGTAGATCGGCTGGTCGGGCCAGCGCATGCCGAAGGCCAGGAGGAGGCCGAATACAGCGCCGGAGGCACCTACGACAGAGTGCGGCCCAATGAGCGGCCAGAGCAGAATTGAGGCCAGCGCCGCTCCCAGACCGCACACAAGATAAAAGCGGATGAAGCCGCGCCCCCCCCATAACCGTTCGAGAGGCGGCCCGAAAAAGAATACACCTAACATATTGAACGCTACATGCCAGAATCCGCCGTGCACGAACATGTACGTGAGTGGCGTCCAGGGATGCGTAACCAGAGTGCTCGGGTCGAAGGCGGTCAAGCGGACGAAGCCAGGCGCCAAGAGCCCCAGCGCGCCTACAAGCCACAGACCGAAGTTCAGCGCCAGGAGGCGCTTGACCCAGGGCGTGAGGGATGGCGCCCAGCGCCGTGACGGTCCGGAGGGAGCCTTGTTGTAGGAACGGTCGGAGAAACCCACGGCTCAGGCCCCCGCCGCGAACACGGTCTGGCCGCGAAGCGCGGACAGGGCGATACGCTCGCACAACTCCGGAAACGATATCCCGGCCGCTCCGGCAGACTTCGGTACCAGGCTCGTAGCCGTCAGACCTGGAAGGCTGTTGCCCTCGAGGCACGAGAAGGAGCCGTCACGGTTATCGAGCCGAAAGTCGATCCGCCCGTAGGAACCGAGACGAAGTGTCTCCTGCACCTTTACGGCCAGCTCGGCTAACCTGGCTGCCTCAACAGGTTCGAGAGGGGCTGGTACCAGATACTCGGACATTCCGGCCGTATACTTGGCCTCGTAGTCGTAGACCTCGTTTCCGGGTACGATCTCGACGGCCGGGAGCGCGCGGCCCTCCAGTATCGTGACGGTCAGCTCCCGGCCCGGAACAAAGCTCTCCACCAACACATCGTCACCAAAGCGCGCCGCCAGCTCCAAAGCAGGCTCCAGGTCCGCTTCCTCACGAACGAGGCTGAGTCCGACGGTGGATCCACCGCCAGACGGTTTGACGACGACCGGCAGTCCGAGCACGGCGAGGATGCCATCGGCAGACAGGCCGGCCGGAGCCCAGTCGGGCGTACAGAGGCCCGCGCGGTACAGCAATTCCTTGGACACTCGCTTGTCGAACGCGATCGTGCTACCCAGCATCCCGGCCCCCGTGTAGCAGACTCCTGCGGCGTCCAGAATCGCCTGCAGCTGGCCGTCTTCGCTGCCCCGTCCGTGCAGGGCCAGGAAGGCCAAATCGGCGTCCAAGAGATCGGGGATCTCCGCAATGCGCGGGCCCAGGGCTGTGCTCGCCAGATCCTCCAGCTCGTGGGCCGACGGCGGGCCGGGCCGGCGGGCCTCCGCGGCCAGTTCGGCCTCGGCGTCGGCCGGAACCACGCCGGTGGCAGGGTCGATCACGACCACGTCGTGCCGTTTCTCGCGGAGCGCCTCGCACACGGCGCCGCCGCTGGCCAGGGATACCCGCCGCTCTTCGCTCGTCCCACCCATGAGGACCGCTACGCGAAGCGTCACTGAGCCAGGTATTCCAGGAGATCGTGACGCGTCAGAATGCCCTCGATGTGGCCGTCCTCGGCGATCAGTACCGCCGGCGTCCGCCGGGCCAACGTCTGCTTGAGAGCCGCCAGGTCTGTCGTGGGCGGCAGAATCGGAAACGGCTCCTCGGCCAGCTCGGTCACCGGCAGATCGAGAGCCGCGGCATCGCGTAGTGCCGCCGTCAGGAGGGCCGCCTCTGTGGCGCTTCCGGTGGCCTTCCCTTTCTCCATGATCGGCACCTGCGACACGTTGTGGCGCGCGATCGTCTCCAGCACTTCCCGCACTGGCGTGTCCGGCGATACGCTCACCACACCGCCGGATGGGACTGTCTTGACGGACAGAAGAAAACGGGCGTCCACCCGCTCCGGGACAAGCATTCTGTTTTCCTTCATCCAGGCATCGTTGTAGAGCTTGGTCAGGTACCGCTCCCCGGTATCCGTCAGCATACACACGATGCATGCGTCAGGATCATCCACGCGCCGGGCCAGGTCAGCCGCCACATGAACTATGAGGCCGGAAGATCCGCCTGCAAATAGTCCCTCTTCGCGGGTAAGACGCCGGGCCATATGGAACGCGTCCCGATCCGAGACGGCCATGAATTCATCAATGAGCTCAAAGTCCAGGGTGCTGGGAATCTTGTCGTTGCCGACGCCCTCCACCTTATAGGGCGCGGCACCGCTCACCTCTCCCGTAGCGAAGTAGCCGGCGAAGATCGAACCGACCGGGTCACCTGAGACCACTTGAACTTCGGGGTTCTGCTCCTTGAGAAACCGGGCCACGCCGCTGATCGTGCCGCCGGTGGCCGGCGCCCCCACGAAATGAGTGACCCGGCCTTCAGTCTGCTCCCAGATTTCGGGACCCGTCGTCTCGTAGTGGACCTGGGGATTGATCGGGTTGAAGAACTGGTTCGCGAGCACCGCCCCCGGCGTCTCCGCGGCTATCCGTTTGGCCACGTTGCCGTAGTAGTCCGGATCGTCCGGAGCGACCGTGGGTGTGACAACGACCTCGGCTCCGAAGGCCTGTACCATCCGAATCTTCTCCGCGCTCATCTTGTCCGGAATGGCAAATACGCAGCGGTAGCCCTTTACGGCAGCCGCAATCGCCAGGCCGACGCCGGTGTTCCCGGCAGTGCCCTCCACGACGGTGCCGCCCGGACCCAGTTTTCCCTCCCGCTCGGCCGCCTCGATGATCGCCACCCCGATGCGATCCTTCACCGATCCGCCCGGATTAAACGACTCGACCTTGATGAACACCGGAGTCCTCGCTCCATCCAGCACACGGTTGAGCCTGATGAGCGGCGTCCACCCGATTGTCGCCAGCACATTGTCGTACGGGCGCGGATGCGGTCTATGGCTCATCGACTATTTACCTCCTGCGGCAGCGGATAGATGACTTCAAGATGGGCCCATACCGATACGGGCTCCCCGCTTCGCTCGGCCGGCCTGAAACGGAGGCTGCGCCCATCGGCTCGGGCCGCCGCATCGAGGCTAGCATTGCCACTCGACTCCAGTACAGTAACGGAGTCCACTCCGCCGACCATCGTAATATGCAGTCTGAGCCACACAGTCCCACCCACCCGATCCTCCCAGGCCTCCTCCGGGTACGCAAACCGCCCGCTATCCACCCGCACAGGCGGTTTGAGAGGGCCGCTATCACGGCCCAGCGAGAGCCGGCCCAGCACAGGGTTGATGGTGTCTGCACAGCCCGAGAGCAGGAGCGCCGACAACGCGGTCACAGCGGTTCGACTCACGACTCGTCCGTCTCAGCAAGGCGTTTCAGCTCAGACAGGATGTTTAATGATTCGAGTGGTGTCAGGGCGTTCGGATCCGTCTCAGCGAGACGCTCCAGAACACGAGACTGGCGGACGGCAAAGAGTCCAAGCTGGCTTTCCGCGCCACCCTCGACCGTCGCCATTCCTTCGGAGGCCGGACGCTCTTCGAGACGCCTCAAGATCGCCCTGGCCCGCTCGATGACGCCCCCCGGAAGACCTGCCAGGCGTGCCACATGGACACCGTACGACCGGTCGCTGCCGCCGGGCTCCAGACGTCTCAGGAAAACGATGTCACCACCAACTTCTCGCACGGCCACGTTGAACGCACCCACCCCTCCAAGCGTGTCCGCCAGTTCTACCATTTCATGATAGTGTGTAGCGAAGATGGTTCGCGCACCGATCGTCTCATGCAGATGTTCCGTTACCGACCACGCGATGGCCACCCCATCGTAGGTAGACGTGCCCCGTCCGATCTCGTCCAGCAGTACCAGGCTTCGCTCTGTGGCACTGTTGAGGATGGTCGCCGTTTCCGTCATCTCGACCATGAACGTGCTCTGCCCGCGCGCGAGGCTATCCGACGCACCAACTCGCGTGAATATGCGGTCACATAGACCGATACGGGCGGAGCTGGCGGGAACGAACGAACCGATCTGAGCCATGAGGGCAATCAGTCCGACCTGCCGCAGCACGGTGGATTTACCCGCCATGTTCGGCCCGGTGAGGATCATGCAGAACATGTTTTCGTCCAGCCGGACATCGTTGGGGATGAAGTCCTCCCGGGCGATCTGTAGCTCGACGACCGGATGCCTGCCGCCTTGAATGTCGAGGACGAACTCTGATGTGAGGACCGGACGAGCATAGACTTGCCGGTCTGCCACCTCGGCAAGGCAGGCATGCACATCCAACTTGGCGACGCGAGCGGCCACCCCCTGGATCGTGCGCACCTGATCCACGAGCGACTCACGAAGCTCAGCGTACAGGCGTGCCTCGAGAGCTATGATCCGCTCTTCCGCCGTGACAACCCGTGACTCCCACTCTTTGAGTTCCGGGGTCACGTACCGCTCCGCGTTGGCCAGGGTCTGTTTTCGCGTGTAGTCCTCCGGCACGCGATCCGAGTGAGCGCGGCTCACCTCGATGTAGTATCCGAACACTTTGTTGTAGCCGATCTTCAGCCGCTCGATACCAGTCCGCTCCCGCTCGCGCGGCTGCAGTCGGGCAATCCAGTCCACCGCGTGGTCACGCTCGGACCGGAACTGGTCCAATTCCTCGGAGTACGCGCTGCGCAGGACTCCGCCGGAGCCGAAGGCGACGGGCGCCTCCGGGTTGATCGCACTGTCAATGTGCTCTCGCACCGGCTCGAGCACGGCAAGCCCTTCCACCAGATGGACCAACCGCGCCGCACGGGATCCTGCCAGGGCCGCCTGGAGGTCCGGAAGCGGGGCCAGTGAGCGGGCCAGGGACAGGAGCTCCCGTGGGGTAATCCTGCCGGCCGCGAGTTTGGCGGCCAATCGTTCCAGATCCCGGATGTCGCGTAGCGCCGCCCGAAGCTGCTTGCGGGAATCGCGCTCTTCATGCAGATCGGCCACTGCCTCCAGCCGAGCCTCCAGCTCAGTGACATCGGTGAGGGGCTGTAGGATCCGGCGGCGAAGCAGGCGCTTGCCCATCGGCGTGAGCGTTCGGTCCAGCACGGACAGCAGGGTTCCGCCGTCCCCGGCCCGAATCGGCTCCACGAGTTCCAGGTTGCGGCGCGTCATGTCGTCCAGGTGGACGTGCTCGCCCGAGCGATCGACGCGTGGCACCTGCAGGTGGGTCACGCCCGACGGCCGGACCTCCTCCAGATACGCGACGACAGCGCCCGCAGCCGCAGCCAGCTCCGGATCCTCCGTCAAGTGGATGCCGAATCCGTCAGTACCATGTACCCCGTAATGCCGCCGGAGCGTTTCGGCGCCGAATTCAGGGTCGAATCGCCACGGCTCCCGTCTCGTCTCCACCCAGTCGCCCGCCGGAACGACCTCGTCCGTCGAAACGACAATCTCCGCCGGCTCGAGCCGGGCCAGCTCGTCTGCGAGCATGCGCTCGGGACACATCCGCACCTCCAGCTCTCCGGTGGAGAGGTCGGCTGCCGCTATGGCCACCGTCCGCCCGTGCTCCGGCGACGCTTCGCCGAACGCGACGGCCGCCAGAAAATTGTTGCGGCCGGCGGTGAGAAGTGAATCCTGCAGGGCGGTTCCAGGCGTTACGATCTCAGTGACTTCCCGGCGAACCAGACCCTCGGCCTCTGCTGCATCCTCGACCTGCTCGCAAATGGCGACGCGCTGGCCTTGCTGGACCAGGCGAGGCAGGTACTCGTCCAGCGCCTTGACCGGGATTCCGGCCAGTGGGACCTCGGTCGGTCCGTTGTTGCGCGCCGTGAGCACGATGCCGAGAAGCTTACTCCCGAGCTCGGCGTCCTCGAAAAACATCTCGTAGAAGTCTCCTACTCGGAACAGCAGAAGTGAGTCCTGATGCCGGGATTTGACGTCCAGGTACTGCTGGATAAGCGGGGTCTGGGCCACGGCTCTAGTCATTGGGGCCCACCGGAACCACTACAGCCTCGAAGCCATGCGCCACGAGCAGGCGCGCTGTCCGTTCGGCCGGTGGACGGGAGCCAAAACCGGCCGTACGTACCCGATACCAGCCAGACCCGTCGTCCGCCTCGACCAGGCGTGCCGTTACTCCGGCCGCTACCACAGCGCTTACGAGATGTTCTGCGGAGGCTCGGGTCCGGAACGCGCCGAACTGTATGGCGAAACGGGGTGCGGCGCCTGGCTGCCCGCACAAACGGAGGAGCGCGTCGAGCTCGGGCCGCAGAGAAGCTGGGGCCGGCAGCGGACTTTCGTCCGACGAACCCGTGGCGCCCGAACCCGTACCCGAATTCTGCGGCGAACCGTCAGCCAGACGGCTCGCGGAGCGCCAGGCCTGGCAGGCCTGCTCACCATCGCCGCCGGCTTCAGCCACATAGCCGGTCCAGAGCCACGAGTGGACGACTACCAGGTGGTCGGGGTGATCTGACCGCAAACGGTCAAGCGCGCTGGCCGCGCCGCTCAGATCGCCGCGAGCCAGGCTGAGCTGCGCGAGCCGCAGACGGGCCGCGGGCGCCAGAGCGTTCCCGCCTTCCACGACGAGCCAGCGGTAGTCGGACTCAGCCGCTGCCGCCGTGGGCGCCAGGCGCGCCCGCAGAAAGCGGCCGCGAGCGACCTGCTCCTTGGAGGCCCCGGAACTGGACTCCGCAAACCATCGGGTCAGCAGGTCGCGCGCTCCGGACAGGTCCCCAGCGTCGGCCCGTTCTTCAGCCTGCGCGAGCGCGGGGGCCGGTGTCTGCGCGAGACAGGGTTCCGCCGCGAGGATCGCATGCGCCATTAGCACACCAGCCAGCACGGCCGTCTTCACGCGCAACGTCGAGCTCCGACCTTCAGCTCCAGGAGGAGATTCCGCACAACCGGAAGATCGCCAAGACCTGACTTGGCCTGGCGGTCGGCCAGGGCCAGGGCGCGAACCGCACGGTCCAGTTCATCCGGGTCCCACCCACGCGCCTGCGCTGCAAAAGTCCGAGCCTTCCATTTGATGTACTGCTTGCCCGCTGCGCTGAGCGCGTCCGCCACGACTGCCGACCCACCCTCGATGGCCACGGCCAGACACAGGTGGTGGTCGAGCAGCGCGCTGATCAAGCCTACAGCGCTCTCCGAGGACCCGGCCAAGAGGGCTGGCAGCTCGTTCAGGGCGGTGTCGTACTCGCGCTCGGCCACCCGGTCGAGCCACGTCCAGCGGTCCACCGCGCCGCTTCCTGCCACGAGGCTCCTGGCGACTTCCTCGGTAACTTCTGTGTGCCCTCCAGCGGCCAGTTTTTCGAGTTCCGACTCGGCGAGGCCCAGGTCGGAGCCGACCGCCGTCGCAATATGCTGAGCGGCCGAAGGGGAGACCGTGATGCCGTGGCTCCGCGCAGCGCGCTCCATGATCCAGCCCGGAATCTCGGACGCCCGTGGCGTCGTCCACTCAAAACACCGCGCTCCATTCTTGAGCTTGGTGTACAGAGCGGCACGGGACTGGTTTGGGATCGTAGCCGTAACAACGAAGGTGACGTCTTCCGGCAGCCCTGAGAGCGCGCTCTCAACCACCTTCCGGCTTTTGGTGCCAAGCGCTTCGGCGCCAAACAGCGCCACTACACGACGGGAAGCCAACAACGGTGGCATCGCCAGGCTCGAAGCGAGTGCTTCGGCGGACACGTCAGATCCCGAGAAGACGTCCAGGTTGAAATCGCGGACGGCGGGATCGGAAGCGGCCTGGATCAAACGGCGGGCGGCTTCGTTCCGCAGGCGGCTGGCATCTCCGTGGAAGAAAAATACGCCGCTGAAGTCGCCGCTCTTGAGAACGCGCTCGAGCCCGGTCTCGGCTGCCAGGCTCATACCGCAGTCTGGCGTCGGGTCAGTCGACCGCGACAGCTACCAGCTGCGCGTTCCTTGACCCGAGGAGAATCGTGGGATGTACGTGTTTTCGCGGAGGCCATTCAGTCAGCCTGGCATCAAGATCCGATCCGTCCTGGGAGCCTACGGTAGCCACGATAGGCTCTGACAGAAAGAGGGCCGGCACCGTTGAACTCGCGGATTCGGCCAGCCGCTCTGCTGCGACGGCCTGCAACTGAAACTCAACCGATGTTCTTGCCGTGAAAGGAAGCCATAGAAGGGCCAGTAGGCCAACCGAAGCGACCCCTATCAGCGCGGCGCTGCCGCCAAGCTGACGCCGAGACGCCTGATAAATGCCGTCATCTACATTGTACAGGCGGTGGCGCAGGCGGGGCATGAAGTCTTCGGCAGATTCGGCGGTGGGAAGGGTTCGGAGGAGTTCGATACCACGGCAATACACACTGTCGTACCGCCTACACGACTCGCACGTCGCCAGATGCCGCTCCACGTCAGCGAGCCGCAGATCATCCAGCAGGCCGTCTCTATACTCTGTGTATGCGTCTAGAAACGCTTGGCAGTTCATGCCCTTCCGAGTCTTTTGGGGTCCGATTCGACAGAACCATCATACGCGCGCATGCGTTGCGTGTTCCCGGTCAAGTACCAGCAGCGTAATACGAAAAAGGGGCGGTCCGAAGACCACCCCCACAGTTTCCGACCCACCCATTCCCGGACCGCAGTCAAGATCCCTCAACGGAAGCGGTCAGGCAAGCATGGGACCAATGATCTGAGCGAACCTGTTGCGGGCTCGATTGAGACGTGATTTTACGGTTCCAAGCGTGACACCCGTAATCTCAGAGATTTCTTCGTACGTCTTCCCCTCCATCTCCCTGAGAACGAAGACCACCCTGTGGTGTTCCGGTAGCTCTGCAACGGCAGCCTCGACCTGCTCTCGAAGGTGCCGCTTACGAAACAGGTCGTCGGGCCTGTAGGAGCTGTCCTCCCACTGCAGCGGCCGATGATCTGCATCCCAGTTCTTTTTGATCGCCTGGAACAGCACCATCGGATTACGGGCCCGGTTTCTGAGCTCGTTCTTCGCGAGGTTGCTGGCGATGGTGTAGATCCAGGTGGAAAACTTCTTGGTTGAATCGAATCGGTGGAGATGCCGATACACCCGAATGAATGTCTCCTGGACTAGATCCTCCGCCCGGTCCCGGTCGCCGATCGTGCGAAAAATGAAGTTGAGCAAACGCTGGTGGTATCGGTTCGCCAACTCATGAAACGCCAGCCGCCGGCCGCCAAGATATTCGGCCACAAGCGCCGCATCGTCGAGATTCTTGAGCTCCGTGCGGAACTCGTTCGTATCGACGAACCGGTCATTCGGTGCAGGTCTGTGCCTCGCCATGGGTTCCTCCATTCCCATGCGGCTGCCCGGCATGACCGGGCGCACCTCGACTGTACTGAAAGCTTCCCCACCTGAGTGCGGCGCAAGGCCGCCATCCCTCCCCTTACACTACTATAGACGTATACCGCAGCGAAATAGTTGCGTTCCATCGACGCGGCGACCGGTCAGATCCGCCGGGGCCGCGACTGCATGATGTCGTAACAGCGGGATTGCGGTTGTGGTTCCGGCGTTTGTCTGCGCTAGGCGGGCTGCAGGGAGGGTATGATTTGCACGCTACCCAGGGCCTCAAGAGCCGGCCCGGCTGCCTCGGCGTCCGCTGCGGCGAGACACACAAGCCCATCGCGGTGCAGGTAACTGCGTATCGCCATCACGATATTATCGCGGCGGACGTCCTCGATCTTCCGCCGATAGGTGGCCCAATAATCCTCCGGCAGCCCGTACCTGACCTGCCGGGCCATCTTGGCCGTGATCTGCCCGGACGTCTCGAACTGGCGCGGAAGCGACAAGGTCAGGGCGTTCTTGGCGAGCCGGATTTCCTCATCCGAGGGTAGATTCTTCAGCATCCCGGCTATCTCGTCCAGCATTACCTGCAGGGCTTCGGCCACGACCGAGGAAGCCACGGCGGCCCGGGCCACGAAGGGTCCACGGCCGTGGCGGAAGGCGAACGAGGTTCGTGCTCCGTAGGTCCAGCCCTTGTCCTCCCTAAGGTTCATGTTGATTCGGGAGTTGAACAGGCCGCCCAGGATGGCGTTCGCTACGGTGACGTCGAACTCATCCCGGTGTCCTTGCCTGAGCCCGATCGCGCCGAGGCGGATTTCGGCCTGTGCGCTTCCTGGCCGGTCCAGCAGGAGCACTTGAGCCTTTATGACGGGGGCCGATGGCGTCTCGGGCAGCACGTCCTTCGTCCGAGCACCGCTCCAGCCGCCTAGTTTCCGCTCCACCAGATCAGCCACGGCCTGCGGCGCCACATCGCCGCAGAGCAGCAAGGTCGAGCCCTCGGGAACCATGTGCGTATCGTGAAAGCTCTGAAGTTCGCCCGGTCCCAGCGCGCCGATCGTATCGGGAAGTCCGAGGATCGGCCGTCCATATGGATGATCTCCATACAGGGCCGCCATCAGGCCATCGGCAGCAACGTTGGCGGCGTCATCCTGCCGCCTCAGCAATCGATCGAGGCGTTCCTGACGGAGCCTGTCTACTTCCTTCTTCTCGAAGTGGGGCGACATTACAGCGGTCGCCATAAAGTCGAGCGACCCTCCGAGTTCATCGCTCAGGGTGTGAATCGTGATCGCTCCCCCGTCTTGATCCACGCTGGCCTGAAAAGCGGCGCCCAGACGGTCGAGCCACCGAGCCATTTCCTCGGCATTTCGTCCGCCGGCGCCCTCCGTCAGAGCTTCGGCGGTTAGCGAGGCCACTCCGCTGTGCTCTTTCCGGGCGAGGGCGGCGCCCGCCTCCAGGACCAGCCGCACCGACACCTCGGGCAGCTGCGGCCGTCTCACCACCTGGACGCGAAGGCCATTAGGTAGCTCGAATGTCTCGATCTTCGGTAGGGCGAGCTCGCGGTACGGGCCGGCTACCGGGACGACGGAACGGTCTGGTTGCGTCATCTCAGCCCGCTCCGTTCGAGTGCGAGTTCGATATCTCGGCACCGTCGCTGCTGGCAGGCGAAACATGAACAACTGTCCTTCGCTCCGGCTGAAGGAGCTGTTCAGCCAGGACTCTCACGTGGACGTCCTGGACGGCGGCGTAGCGTCCGAAGCATTGATTCACGTAGCCGGCGTCGCCACGGAGGGTCGCGGCATGCGCGATCATGTCGGCCCGGCCTCCGACATCGGCGAGTTGAGCCACCAGCTGTCGTTTGGCCCGATTTCTGGCGCCCGCAACCGCTTCGGCCGAAGGCCCACGCGCGAGCATCGAACCGAGTACCTCATCCATGGCGGCTTCCAGCTCCGCCGCAGAGACTCCGGGCCTGGCGGTAGTTACGATCCAGAGCATTCCTGTGTTCTCAAGCGGCCACGTGAATGCCTGGACCTCGCTGGCCAGGCGCCGCCGATACACGAGTTCGTTGTGCAGAACAGAACTGCGGCCCTCCGCCAGCAGCGAAGACAGCACGTCGGCTACCTCGAAGTCAGGGTGCGCGAACGAGGGCGCGTGATACATCATGTACACGCGAGGCGCCTGAACCCGATCCGTCAGTTCGGCGCGGCGCTGCCCGGAAGACGGATCGGCAGGAAAGTCCGGGACTGACGGGACGGCGTCTGCAGGAAGACCTCCAAAGTATCGCTCCACCTGACGAAAGGCGTCTCTGGCCCTGACATCCCCCGCGACAACGATTACGGCGTTGCTGGGCCCGTAGTACGTCTTGAAGAAGCCTCGTACGTCGTCGAGCGTGGCCTGGTCGAGGTCTTTCATGTACCCGATGGTCGGGTGCCGGTACGGGTGTCCGTCCGGATATGCGTTGGCGAGCACGGTTTCGATGGCAAGCCCGTAGGGACGGTTCTCGTACGCCTGCAGACGCTCGTTCTTCACCACATCCCGCTGGTTGTCGAGTTTCTCCTGGGTGATGCTGCTGAGGAAGAATCCCATGCGATCCGACTCCAGCCACAGGGCAAGGTCGAGCCGGTTGGCGGGAAGCGTCTCGTAGTAGTTCGTCCTGTCGAACCAGGTCGAACCGTTCAGGGTGCCCCCGGCGTTTTGAATATGCTTGAAGTGTTCGTCGTCGCCGACGTTCTCCGACCCCTGGAAGAGCAGATGCTCAAACAGGTGGGCAAAGCCGGTTCGCCCCTGCTTCTCGTTCTTCGATCCGACGTGATACATGACGTGGACCGCCACGACCGGTACAGCCCGCTCCTCATGAACGATCACGCGCAGGCCGTTGGAAAGCACTTGCTCTTCGTAGTCGAAGCGGTATCGGTCGGCGTCTGATTGTGGGGTCAAATCGATTTTCCGGGATCTGCGGCTCTGCGGCTGATCTGCGCGAAGTTCGCCAAGCTAGGGGCGTTTCAGCCGGGACTCAAGCCTACCGGATCGGCGTTCGGTCTACGAGCCTCCGGTGCCGCCGGTCCAGAAACGCTAATCGATCCTCCGAAGTTCGATCGATACCCGCCGAAGTTTCACCAATGACGTAGTAGTACGACATCCGACTCCGGAACTCGGCCTCCTCCCGATCGAAGCCCATACGAAGAAACAGTTCCTTCACGAAGGCCAGCCTCGTTTCGTCCACCCGTAGCACGGCCTCGGCGGTCAAGGAATCGAACAAGCCCCAGGCCCGCACCGCGGCATCGTAGCGGTTGGCGTCCTCGAGGATGATCCGTCTCAGTAGCGCCAACAGCATGGTTTCAGCTTCGGCCGGGCCTTGAGTCTCGTAGGCATCTACCACGACGGTATGATGGGAGGCCCAGTAGTCTCTGAGCCTCGCCAAGAGTTCGCCGTGGCTCTTGAAATGCCAGTAGAAGCTCCCCTTGGTCACTCCCAGTGAACGTGCCAAACGCTCAACACGGACCGCGGAGACACCCTCAGCGGCCAATGTCTGAAGAGCCTCAGCCAGCCAATCCTCCTCAGTCAGCTTCGTTTGCGGTGGTTTCAAAAACGGAACCCGAGTTAGTGAACCGGCCATACCTTACCGTATGTAAATATGCCGCAAGGGAATACAGACTGTCAAACAACATTAGTTTCGACCGGTTTACCAGCGGTATATCTCTTGCTCTACCGGACCATGCATCCATACAACACCGTATGGTCGCCGTCGGCCAAGCAAGACGAAAGATCAACAGAAGCCCAACTTGGAGGATCCTCATGGCAGGTAAGAATCCCGAGTCCGAACTCGTTCAAATCGGTTGCACGGAGGCGGAGTTAGACCTGATGAAGCGGGCGGCGGCAGAAGACGGGAAGATGGTCGAGGAGTGGTTTCGAGATCAGCTCGTCCGGATCGCGAGCACCCAGCACCAAGTAATCGCCTGAACATTCGGGTCGGATGCTCAGGCGGAAACTGCGTCACAGTCTGGCAGACCGCGACATTCATGCGTCGGCGAGTCCTTCTGCGGCTATCGCGAACCTACATGGCGAGAATCCTCGCAGTTCGCTGATCGCGCGGCGACTAGGGGGTGTTCCCGCGTCTCCCCTGGCCGCTGGCCTCGGCTTCCCGCAGCACTAAATCAGCTGGTATACCAATTGCTTCAGGTCATGGAGCGCCCGAGCACGTGCGTTTCGTTCGTTCGAAACGTGACCGCGGCGCTACCAGAGCCACCAAACGGGGTGGCCGGGTTCTAACCCTCAGTCTGAAGAGGCTAAAATGAAGCGAATTCTAACCACACTGGTGCTCGGGAGCTTGCTGGTCGCTACCAGCGCGCAGGCCCAGACGACTGCCAGCCAGACAGCACGGATCAACGTCCCGTCGATCCTGTTCATCGGCTTTACGGGTGACGTGGACTTCGGTGCAGCGGCCGACGCTGATTTCACCGCGGGGTTCAAGGACGTCGCCGGCTTCACCCTGACGCACCGCGGAAACATTCTGCACGACGTCACCGTGGAAGCCGATCAGGCGGTCTTCAACAAGGACGGGGTGGCGGGCGTGAAGCCGGCCAGCGACCTCCTGTACGACATGGACGGCGCCGGCCTCGTGGCCATGCCGGTCGCGCCGGTCCTGTTGCAGAACGCAGCCCCAGTGGGACTGCACACCAAGAATTTCGACTTTCGCGTCCTGCTGAGCCTAGTGAACGACTCACCCGGTCTGTACGAGCTGCCGTTCACGTTCACGGTTTCGCCCGACTGATCTTGGCGTACGGGCGGGACGAAGCCTCAGCGTAGGCCGCTGGGGGTTTCTCACAGCAACATTGAAACGAGATGGGGAGGCAGGAATGGCGGCACGTTGCCGACCTCACACTCTTCGGCCGAACCGGCCGGCGCTCCTGGCGCTGGCCGGTTTTGGGCTGTTCCTCGGCGCACCGCAGGCAGCTAAAGCTCAGTACTCGGTCGATCCAGTCATCGTCCAGTTCTCTACTAGCAACAACGTTCGGTCCACGGCGGCACGCATTAAGAACGACGGAACTCAGCCGCTCGACGTGCGCCTGTACGTCAACGACTTCGAGCAAGATGAACTGGGAACCCACAGCTTTCTTCCCGCAGGCGCAGGCGCTCGTTCCTGCGAATCGGTTCTACGTGTCACTCCGGACGCGATTACCGTCCCACCGGGTGAGTCCCGATACGTCAACATCAGTTTCGAGCCGTGGCATGGACAGGATACGTGCTGGTCCATGGTGTTTGTCGAAACTCTTGCCCGAGTGCCGACAGGACTCAGAGTTCGGCAGCGCATCGGCGTGAAAGTCTACGGCCTCGCCGTGGATGGAGAGCTGGTCGGCGAGATTACGATCGCTGAGATCGCCTCGGGCGAAGGTGGCCCGGAGCTCGTATTCGAGTTCGAGAACCCTGGAACCTGGCCTGTCCGGCCGATGGGATCGGTTGAAATTCGCGACTACCAGGGCCGTGTGGTTCGGTGGATCGAAGTGCGGCCGTTCAGTGTCTTGCCCGGCCGGGGCAGGAGAGTATCAATGCCCCTCGGACAGGGACTGGTCGCCGGGGAGTACCTGGCGGTGCCTGTTCTGGACTTCGGGGCCGATTATCTCGCGGGCGCACAAGTGGCCTTCTCGGTGCCGTAGAAAGTCATGCGCCGCGCCACAGTACCCGCGAACGCACTCGCCCGGAGCGCAGTTGTTCTTGCCGCTCTCGCGGTGAGCGCGACTCCGCTTCAAGCCCAGAGCTGCGACCCGCAGCCGGGACGCATTCTGATGCGGGTCAGGCCTCCAGGGGTAGACTTCCCCACCCCAGGTCTGGCTGCTTTCGACGCTGGCTTCATCGACTCTCCCCCGTTCCGGGTCCAGGTGAGGAACGATGGACCCCGGACGCCGTGGACCCTGTGCATCAGGTCGGACGACTCCACTTTGGGCAATGGCAAGAATATCAGCGACCTGCAGTGGCAGCTTGATGGTACCTCGACGTGGACTTCGTTCACTACATCGGATCAATTCGTCGCTCAGGACGATCGCAACCGCAACCTCAGCCTGCGCTTTCGCGTTCTGCTCGATTTCGCGGTCGATACTCCGGGCCTGTACCAGGCCGACATGACCTGGAGCGCGACCCGGTGAAGACCTGGCTCAGCCGTTCGTTTTTCGCCGTGCTGGCCACCGTATGTGCGCCCGTGCTGGTCGCGCCGCACGCGGCCGGGGCCCAAACGGTTCCTCACGTGAGCGGAGCCGCCGTTGTTACCGTTCCAGCGCCGATCCCCAGGTCGCCTGATCAACCGACAGGGGTAGCCCGGGGCGACAGCGTGGGACGTCGAATCCGATACGAGATCGTCCCCGCTGAAGGCATCCGTCTGCTCGGCGC
>JAZGCO010000097.1:0-3743 GCA_036476995.1 Gemmatimonadota bacterium | reverse complement strand
TACCGGATCTCCTGCCTTGGACTTCTGAGCAGCGTGCCACTCTGTGATTGAGCCCATCAAGCTGGGGGATGAACCTGTTGGGGCGCAACACGATCGTCGTCGCCGCCCAGCGCGAGGTTCAGGGCGTCATGGAGACCCACACCGAGCAGCACAGCCAGTACGACCGGGTTCGAGAATACCAGGCGGCCAAACAGCGGCAATTGAGCTAGCCACTCTTCTCCCAGACTGTACTGCACGTAGATCGGCACGCCGATCGACGCAATGAGCGTCGTACCCGCGACGAGTTGGTTGCCCATGCTTGCCCTGGCCGACGCAATGAGCCGAATGCCCGACATGGCAATCATTCCGCACACGAGAATGAACACTCCGCCGAGCACGGGTCGCGGAAGGGCCACGATCAGAGCACCAAACTTGGGACTGAGCCCGTACAGCATCAGAATGACAGCCGCGACCCGCACGACTGTGCGGCTGGCCACCCTGGTCGTGCCGATGATTCCAATGTTCTGGGTGTAGCTCGTGCATGGCAGACCGCCCACCGCGGTCGCTATGACGGAGCCCAGTCCTTCGGCGAAGATGCCGCGGTCCATGTGACGGCGCGTGAACTCCTGCTCCGTGACCGCACAGGTGGCGGCGTAGTCGCCGAGAGACTCCACCATGGACGCAAAGGCGCCGGCCATCGCAGCCAGGATGGCGGCCGCAACGAAATCCCAGCCGAAACCGGGACCGCCATACGGAAACAGTGCCGGGAGCGCGACCCAGTCTTTACCGGCCAGCAAGGCCCACTCCACGCGGCCCATCCAGCCCCCCACTCCCAGGCCGACGATCCAGATGGAAGCGAAGATTGCTCCGCGCGACAACAGCCCGCCAAGCACTCGCGGAAGGCCGACTTGCATGAAGAGCACCGCCGCGATCACACCGGAAGCCAGGCCGAAGCTCGCCGGACTGCCGTCTCCGATAGCCAGCCGGACAGCTACCTGGCCCAGCGCGAACGCGATCACCAGGACAACCGTACCGGCCACGACGGGCGGGAACAGGCGCCTCAGCAGACCAACCATACGGGCCGCTCCCAGCGCTGCCTCCATGAGACCGGAGATGAACGCGCCGCCCCACATGGCGGCTGGACCGAGGTGCGCGGCGATCGGCGCCAGGGTCCCGGTCATTGTCGCCGACGGTCCCTGAATGATTGGCAATCGGTTTCCGATCGTGGTCTGGATTAGCGTAGCCAGCCCCATAGCAAAGAGCGAGTAGTTGATGAGGAGCGCTGCCTCCGCCGGGCCCATACCCATGGCGGACGCTACGGCCAGCGGGAGGACGAAGGGCGAGATATCGACCAGTGTGTGCTGCCATCCGTACAGGATGGTCTCCCACCATGACGGGGGCCGCTCGTCAACGCCGTAAATGAGGTGTGAGGTCGCCTTGGGCATGCGACGGCAAGCTTGAACGTGCTTCCCGCCCCGTCAACAAGCCTCGCCCGGACGTCCCGTCGCCCTGGCAAAAACTTGCCTTGCCGTGGCTCTAGCCTCATCCTGATTGGTCAGGTACGGATCGCATGACCGCATCAGCGTTCAGACTCAGTCGAGGTTGACAGAACTTTGGATCGAACGGCCCCGCCCCCACCGTCACATCGGCTACCGAATGACCGGAGCCAGACCGGTTCGATTACCGCATTATCATATGATAATTTAGTCGATCTTCGACGTACTATACATCTGCCATGTCATACTTTAGCACATTTCTGCACTCATCAAGGAGAAGTCTCATGAGCAAAGGTCTATTGCTGCTGGCACCCCTGGCAGCACTTCCCCTTCTGGCCGGCTGCCAGGCCGCGGACACGGACACTTCGGCGACGGTGGGAAGCGGGGCCGAGTTGGTCATGACGCTTCCGATCTCGACGGAGTCCGATGAGGCCCGGGCCCATCTCGAAGCAGGCCTCGCTGCGGCCGACATGGCGCGCGGTAACGACGCCAACGACCATTTCGAGAAGGCCGTTGAGGCGGATCCGGAATTCGCCCAGGGCTATCTCAGGGTGGCCAATACAGCCGCGTCTACCGAGGAATTCACGACCAACCTGAAGAGGGCGGTCGAGCTGATGGACACGGCGGAGCCCGCCGAAAGGCTGCTGATCGAGATCGCACAGAAAGGGTTCGAGAACGACGTCGAGGGCCAGCTGCAGAAGGCGAATGAGCTAGTTGAGCTCACTCCGGAGAGCCCGAGGGCCTGGCTAACGCTGGCCGGCATCCAGGGTGGCCTGAACGACGCGGATGGTGCGCGCAAGTCGTACGCCAAGACGATCGAGATCGCGCCGAAGTTCGCGGCCGCGTACATGCAGGCCGGAAACAACTACCTCTTCATAGAGCCGAAAGACTTCAGCAAGGCCGAAGAGCATTTTCAGACAGCTGCCGATCTCGCACCCGGCGAGCCCAACCCTTACGACCTGCTGGGGGACGTGCACCGGGCACAGGGGGATCTCGAGGCTGCTTACGATGACTACACCAGGGCGGCTGAGCGAGCGCCCGACCTCGGATCTCCGATCCAACAGCGCGGACACGTGAATTCCTTCCTCCATCGCTTCGACGAGGCGCGGGCCGACTACACGCGGTCCATGGAGTTGGAGACTGCGCGGGGCAACAATACTGCGCCTTTCTTTGCTCCCTTCCGGGCATACGTTAGCCTGCACGAAGGTAATCCCGACGCTGCGATTGCCGAACTCAGAGTGCTGGTTGATGGCGCCGACGAGTCAGGCTATGAGGGTATTACGGACATCAAGATCAACGGGCTGACGAACATCGCTCGGATCGCGATGCACAGCGGGGCTTTTGATATCGCACGGTCCGCCCTGGATGAGCGGGCCACCCTGATGCGGCAGCAGGCAGAAGAGACCGGGACCGAGGAGTTCGCGCGGGCCCAGGAGCGTGGAATCATCTACCTCGATGCCATGCTCGCCGCACGGCAAGGCGACGCTGAGACGGCGAAGGCCAAAGCAGACGAGTTCGGCGTTCTGGCGGAGATGGATCCGAATCCAAGGGGACTGGAACCGATGCACCAGATTCTGGGCATCACGGAGCACTTTCAGGGTAATTACGAGGCGGCGATCGAGCACCTAGTGCAGGGCGCGCCGGGAAACATCTACATGAAGTACTACCGGGCTATCGCGCTTCAGGAAGCCGGGATGACTGAAGAGGCCTCCGGGCTCATGGATGAGATAGCCGTTTGGAACTTCAACGGCGTCGGCTTCGCCCTGATTCGCAACGACGTGATGGAGCGCGTCGGCCAAAGCTAACCCGGCGAAGTAGGCACGCTAAGGAGGCGACAGTGGTCAAACACGTCCTGATCGGTGCTGCGATCGGGGCCGTCCTTGGGCTGGCATTGGGCAACCTGGGACGGGAGTTGCTATTGGCGCTGGAATTGGAGTGCTAGTAACGCTAGTGCGACGGGCAGGAGGCGGCGCGACAGGAGCTGGCAACTCCGCCGACGCAGACGGCGGTGGTGGTGGAGACGCGGTGTAAGTAGCCCGCGCGATCCGGCTAGTCGGAGGAAGAGGACGCCGCCAGCCGCTGCCTCAGTTTGGGATAGAACTGGCTGAAATTGTTGTCGAAGTCCGCGTTCTCGGAGTGGCATGAGTAGCACGGTGCGTCGGGGGCGCTGATCGCAGCCGACTCATCGTTAGGCCCGAATACATAGAACCCCCAGCCGCTCTCGTGAACGTCTGCCTTCTTCACGTGCGCCTCGAGCAACCGAAAGTC
>JAZGCO010000096.1:0-37647 GCA_036476995.1 Gemmatimonadota bacterium | reverse complement strand
CACGGATGCACGGCGGCTGGCGGACTGGTCCGTTGCTTCATCCGCGCTCGGCGACGACGGGTCTAGGTCGGTGTGTCTGTTCGGATGCTCGTTTAGCACCTTCGCATCCGCCGGTGACAACTCGGTGACAAAATCCAGGGCCACGTAGGCCTCATCACCACCTGAGGCTTGGGTCTGTTCGTGGGGCTGTTGGAGTCCGTCAGAGTGCCTAACTATCCCTTTCGAGTCCGACGCTAGGTCGTACTTATAGGCATAAGTCCGCCATAGTGCCGAAAACAGGGCGGAGCGCGTCCTGCTAGTGAACCCGGTAGTTTACTGCGATGCGGAATGCGTGCAACCGGTGCGACGGCCGCTAGAGGCGAGGGACTCCGCGCGGCCTGAGGCGCTCTCGAATCGCGCGGATCTTAGCCGAGTCGGCGGTAGAGCGCGGAAGGGCCGGTGCGGCTGCCGCGACCGAGTCGGGGGCGGACGCCGAACCCACCGTGTCGCGGTCTGCGCCTCCGGTGACCACAGATCCGAACCTGGTTTCAGCCGGGGCGCTGGCCAGTGAGTCGCTAGCCACCTGAGCCGAATCCACCGCAGCCTGAATAGCCGTCCACAGGACCTCCATGCGCTCGGGATCGCGGCCCACGGCTCCCGCGAACTTCAGCACCTGTGCTTCGCTGACACCAAGGCGCGCGAGCACGGCCGCCCGGGCCGAATCTGTGGAGCTGCCTCCCTTGGAATCTGACAGAACGAGCAAATCCGCCATGACCCGGATGTATGTGTCATCAGAGAGCGACTGCGCGTTGCCCGGCGAACAGGCGGAGATCTGGGCGCCGAAAACCGCACAGAACATCACTCTGAATACAGGCCGCCGAATCGTGTGAACCATACCGCACCGTAGACTCGCCTCTCCGCCGCCGTCAAGGAAGCTGCCTAAACGGCAGTTCAACGCCGCGTACGCACGAGATTGAGACAAAACGGCGCTTTCTGGGGCTCTTGAAGGGGCACATGTCTTGCCCTCTCTTCGATGAGGGCGCGCGCCAGCTCAAACCGTACGCGAGCCGCAAATGCTTTGCGTTTGAACGCTCGTTACCAGTCTGCTGGCACGCTCCGCACCCGCAACGAGGAGGAGAGATGATGGGTGATTATACCGAGGATCAGGGACTCGAGCAGGACGTGACAGTGGAGACCGTGGAGCCCGGACCAGAAGACGAGACGCTGCACGACAAGCAGTGCTGCACAGACGAAGAGTGCGGCCGCGGCGATGAAAAGGGCTGGCGTGGCCGGCGGTGGGCTGGATCAGCCTGGGGTCAGCCAATCTCCGACATCGGAGACATGATGGGAGACATCTTCGAGGCAGTCCGCGGCGTCCCGCATTTCGTCGGCCGCTATCCGGCCTTGGACGTAGTCGAGGGCGAAGACGAGTTCCTAGTCTTCGTAGACGTGCCTGGACTGGATCGGTCGGACCTGGAGCTCAAGGTGGACGGGACCACGCTGACCATAGGTGGCACACGCACGCGACCGGAAGAATTCACCAAGCGGCAGACGCGCCGCGCGGAGCGATCCTTCGGTACTTTCAAACGAACCGTGACAGTTCCGGCCGAGGCGGACAGCGACCGGATCTCTGCCAGGCTCACAAGCGGAGTACTGACTATCACGATGCCTCGGAAGACGGACTCGCCTGAGGGTCGTTCGATCGATATCGACTAGACGGCGGCGAGGACCAGCAGCTCTCCGCGAGCTGCAAATGCTGCGCATTAGAGTACTGGCTCCAGGCGCCGCCCCTCGCGCTGGCCGCTGAAAGGAGCGGTCCAACAGGGAGTGCAGACTGAGACTCATCTTGTTCTGGGCGCGGTCGTTTGGGGGGTGTTGTCCTAACGGCTATCTGGCTCGTGGGCGCGTGGCTGTGACAGATGCCTGCTGGGCCAATCTGACGGATAGATTCGGTACCGATACCTCCAGAAGGATGACACATAGATGATTCCGGCAGACAGACTGACCATCAGGGCCGCAGAAGCCCTGCGCGACGCAGCGCAGGAGGCCACCAGGGCGGGTAACCCCGCCGTCGAGGATCTGCATCTGCTGGCTGCGCTGCTGGCGCAGGAAGAAGGCATCATCGTTCCGGTGCTGCGCAAAGTCGGCGCGGATCCCAGGGCACTGCGGGCGTCGCTTGAAGAGCGGCTCGACCGGTTGCCGAAGCAGACAGACGCTTCGCCGACCGCCAGCCGCGAGCTGGTTCGCGTGCTCGCTGACGCGGACGAGGCGGCGCGGGACATGGACGACCTGTACGTGTCCACGGAGCACATGCTCATCGCGCTGGCCGGAAAGAAGGCCAGTGCAACGCGTGAGGTGCTGGGTAAGGCCGGAGCTTCTGCGGACGCGATAACGGCGGCGCTGGTGGACGTGCGTGGGCCGCACCGCGTAACGGACCAGGACGCGGAGGGCAAGTACCGGGCGCTGGAGCGCTTCGGCGTGGATCTAACGGCGCATGCCCGTAACGGGGACTTGGATCCGGTAATCGGCCGCGACAACGAGATTCGGCGGGTCATGCAGGTGCTGTCGCGGCGCAAGAAGAACAACCCGGTCCTCATCGGTGAGCCGGGCGTGGGCAAGACGGCCATCGTCGAGGGCCTGGCCCAGCGCATCGTAGAAGGCGATGTGCCGGAGTCTCTCCGTGACAAGAAGCTGATCCAGCTGGACATCGCAGCGATGCTGGCCGGCGCCAAGTTCCGGGGCGAGTTCGAAGAGCGCCTCAAAGCGACGCTCAAGGAGATCACGGAAGCCAAGGGCAGGTACGTGATCTTCCTCGACGAGCTCCACACGATCGTGGGCGCGGGCGCGGCTGAAGGGGCTGTGGACGCCGGCAACATGCTCAAGCCGCCACTGGCCCGCGGCGAGATCCGGCTCGTGGGTGCGACAACGCTGGACGAATACCGGAAGCACATCGAGAAGGATCCGGCCCTCGAGCGACGATTTCAGCCCGTCCTGGTCGGAGAGCCGGCTCAGGAGGAGTCCGTCGCCATCCTGCGCGGCCTCAAGGAGAAGTACGAAATCCACCACGGCGTTCGAATTACGGATCCCGCTCTGGTAGCGGCGGTTCGGCTATCCGACCGCTACATCGGCGACCGGTTCCTGCCTGACAAGGCGATTGATCTCATCGATGAGGCGGCTTCACGTCTCCGGATCGAAATCGATTCCATGCCCGAGGAGATCGACCTCCTGGAGCGGCGCCAGACGCAGCTTCAGATCGAACGCGAGGCCTTGAAGGGCGAGACGGACGCCAAGAGCGCCGAACGTCTTCAGAATCTGGAGGGTGAGCTGGCGGAGGCACGTGAGAGTCTGGCCGGCATGAAGGCTCGCTGGACGCTCGAGAAGGAGTCGATTGAGAGGGTCCGGACCGTCAAGCGCGAGATCGAGGAGCTTGGCGTAGCGGCGGATCAAGCGACGCGAGCCGGAGATCTCCAGCGCGCGGCTGAGATTTCGTACGGACAGACTCCCAAGAAACGAGAGGAATTGATAGAGGCTGAGACGGCTCTGGCCGAGCTCCAGGCGGAAGGCAGCTACTTGCAGGAGGAGGTCAGCCCGGAGGACGTGGCAGACGTGGTGGCTTCGTGGACGGGCATTCCCGTGTCGCGAATGCTGGAGAGCGAGCGAGCTCGGCTGGTGCACCTTGAGGAGCACCTGCATCAGCGAGTCGTTAACCAAGCGAGCCCGATCACCGCAGTGGCCAACGCCGTGCGCCGCAGCCGGGCCGGTCTACAAGATCCGGATAGACCGGTCGGGAGTTTCATTTTCCTCGGCCCCACGGGTGTCGGGAAGACGGAGACGGCCCGGGCGCTGGCGGAGTTCCTGTTCGATGACGAGCACGCGATGGTTCGCATAGACATGTCGGAGTACATGGAGAAGCATGCGGTTTCGCGGCTTCTCGGCGCTCCTCCGGGCTATGTAGGCTATGAAGAGGGAGGCCAGCTGACGGAGCAGGTCCGGAGGCGCCCCTACAGCGTGGTGCTGTTCGACGAGATCGAGAAGGCGCATCCCGACGTGTTCAACGTCCTGCTTCAAATACTCGACGACGGGAGGCTCACCGACGGTCAGGGGCGTACGGTCGATTTCCGGAACGCGGTTCTGATCATGACGAGCAACATCGGCAGCTCCCATATAGTGGAGCACACTGGTGAGGCCTGGGAGCCGGTGGAGGCCCGGGTGCGGCAGGAGCTGCATGGTCATTTCAGGCCCGAGTTTCTGAACCGGGTGGATGAAATCCTGGTCTTTCAACCGCTCAGTCGCGAGCACCTGGCGGAAATCGTCAGCCTGCAGCTCGATCGTCTCGCGAGTCACTTGAGCGAACGCGAGATTCGGCTAGAAGTGACGCCGCGGGCGCGCGAACGAATCGTGGCGGAGGGATACGATCCAGCCTTTGGAGCCCGGCCGCTCAAGCGCGCGATTCAGCGGCTGGTGTCCGATCCGTTGGCGATGGCATTCCTGGAGGGTCGGTTCGAAGACGGTGACTCAGTGCGAGTGGATGCTGATTCTGTGGATGGCGGACTACGGTTCGAACGCCTGGAGGTCGTTTCCAAGATCGCCTCGTCTTGACGTCCGCGCCCTTACCCTCACAATTAGTCGGCGGAGTTTCTCAGTAAGCCCCGGAGAACTGGCGGAAAGATGCGGACAGGAATTCGAATGATGCGTGCTGTGCGGAGCGTAGGGTTGAAATCAGTTGTGCTCCTGGTCGCGGCCGCAGTGGGCGGTTGTGCTTCGGGTGGCGGAACGATTCCGCCGGGGATGGTGGTCGGCGGTGCGTCGTCGATGGCCGCGGTGGAGGACTTTCTTCAGGCCGCAAACGCCGAGAACTATGCCCGCATGACGGCCCTGTTCGGTACCGACAAGGGATCAGCGGTGAAACGTTTCGGTCTCTCGGATGTCGAGCTTCGCATGATCGTGATTTCGAAATTGCTGAAGCATAGCGAATACGACCTGCAGCCCGCGAGTAACAGGGCCGTAAGCCCGAGCCAGATCCGTTATGTTGTCAGGCTGGAGGGAACCCGACACGGTACTGTAGATGTTCCAATAGTTACCGCGACGAATGGTAGTCGCTGGTTCGTGGAGAAGCTCGAACTGGAACAGCTGACAGGAAGTTAGCTGCCCTGAAGCTCGAGGAGCACTCCATCGTTTTGTCTCGGATCCAGAAACGCGACACTGTGTCCGCCGGATCCGGGTCGGATTCCTGGTGGAAGGACTCGCAGGCCCTCGGACTCGGCTCGGGCCAGTGTCTGCTCGAGGTCCGGAACCCTAACGCATACGTGATGAATTCCTGGCCCGCGGCGCTCGATAAACCGCGCGATGGGCGAATCCTCGTCGGTCGCCTCGAGAAGCTCGATGCGGCCAGAGGAGGCGCCAAAGAAAGCCACGCGGACGCGCTCGCTCGGGACTAGTTCGGTTCCCTCGGGCTCGATGCCGAGAAGAGCGGACCAGCGGCTGACGGACTCTTTGAGGTCAGCCGTCGCTATGCCGATGTGATCTATCTGAATCACGCATTCCTCCAATAGGGAAAACGACCTTCGACGAATAGTGGAAATACGGACTCCAACGCGCAACGAAAGAGGAACACACAGTGACTACTTCTGCAGAACCTATCACGCTTACCGATGCGAATTTCGCAGAGGAAATAGAATCATCGGAGGGCCTGGCCATAGTAGACTTCTGGGCCGAGTGGTGTGGCCCATGCCGCATGGTAGCTCCGATGGTCAAGGAACTTGCAAGCGACTACGAGGGCCGGGTGAAAGTCGGCAAGGTGGATGTTGACGCTAACGGTGCCATCTCCGCGAAGTTCGGCATTCGGTCCATCCCGAGCATCCTGTATTTCAAGGACGGAACGGTGGTCGACGCCGTTATCGGGGCCGTAGACAAAGCGACGCTGGAAGCCAAGATCCAACAACACGCCTAACCCGCCCGTTTGCCGCAGCGACTCCATGCGCCCTCCGTTAGGGAAACCGGTTGAACGCATGGAACCCGGACTGTATGTGGTGGCGACCCCGATCGGAAATCTGTCGGATCTCTCCGTGCGCGCTGAGGAGACGCTGCGCGCAGCAGCCGTGGTATACGCTGAAGACACACGCCGCACGGGACGTCTGCTCCGGCACCTGGCGTCCTCCAGGCCGCTCCGATCACTGCACGCCCATAACGAGCTGCAGCGGGTCGCGGAGGTGCTCGGCCGGCTCGCTGAAGGTGAAATCTGCGCGCTGGTGACGGACGCCGGGACTCCCACAGTTTCGGATCCAGGAGGCCGGCTGGTGGAGGCCGTAACGAAGGCCGGCTACAAAGTGTCTCCAATACCGGGACCGTCAGCCGTCCTGTCGGCTCTTTCCGTGGCGGGTATGTCGGGCGACCGGTTCGCTTTCCTCGGTTTCGCGCCCCGACGCGGATCCGCCCGAGATGCCTGGATCAGGGAGCTGGCCGGGCTGGCCATGACGGCCGTCTTCTTCGAGTCGCCCAGGAGGATCTCGGCGATGCTTGCGGACCTGGACGCGGCAGGCTTGGGGTCGCGCCGGCTGGCGGTCTGCAGAGAGCTGACCAAGCTGCATGAAGACACCAGATACGGAACGGTCTCGGAGCTCGCGGGCTATTACGGCGGAGAAGAAATACGCGGTGAGGTGACGGTTGTCGTCGAGGGTGCAGCCTCCGCAGATCTGGACGAGGCACGGCGCATCGATCCCGCGGTTCTGGAGGCCGCGGCGCGGGACATGGATGCGGCGGGAATGACCCGGTCAGCGATCGCGCAGGAGCTTCGACAAGTCTATGGTATTTCACGCAATGAAGCATATAAGTTGAGCTTAGATGTGAAGGGCAAGGGATGATCAAGCTGGACGGAACACGTCCTGTGCTTGAGCACGCTGGACGGTGGCTACGCAGGGTAGCCGTGGTAGGCACGGTGGCTGGCGTTGCGGCCGGCCTGCTCGTGTTGCTCGTCTTGGCCGCGCTGCTTCCGCCTGCCTGGCTTACATCGCCGCGCTCGCCGCTGCCGATGGTGGTCCTGGTGCTGGGCTTGGTCATGATCGGTTTGGCCGGCCAGCGAGTCGGGGCCCAGCTGCGACACCTGCGGTCCGAGCGCCTGGCGCCTGAGATCGAAGGAGCCAGCGGCCTTCTGCCCGGCGAACTCCTGGGTGGTCTCGAGCTTGAGCGGGTAGGGCGGGGTGAGTCGCAGGCGCTGGCTGACGAACAGCGACGCCGGGTTCACGAGGCGGTTCACGGTCGCCCGGTACGCGGGCTCGCACCCCAAAGCTGGTCTGTCCTCATGCGGGCCGCGCGCCGCGGATCCGCGGCGTTGGGCGTGGCGATCGTCGCCTTTGGATTCGTGGCCGGCTCGCAACCGCATCGGATGACGGGCGCGGCACGCGTCTTGGCCGCGCCCTGGCTCGTGACGTTCCCGCCTCCGCCGCCCGCCATTCTTCTGAGTCCGGGAGACACGCAGGTCATGCGGGGCGCAACGCTTCTCGTTCAAGTCCGGGCTCCAGCCCGCGAGGTTGTCACCCTAACCTGGCAAGCGGAAGGCGAGCCGCCCAGAAGCATCAATGTCCGCGTCGATGAGCAGACCAGTGAGGCCGAAGGAGAGCTGGGACCGTTCGAATCTCGCTCGCGCTACTGGGCGGAGGATGCGGCTGGGACATCGAGCGATACGTTTACGGTTCAGCCCCGGGACCCGCTTCTTCTGACCAGTCTCGATGTGGACATCGAGTACGCCTCACACGTTGGCCGGGCCTCAGAACGATGGTCGCGCCCTCTTCCTCCTCTCACCGTTCCGCGAGGAACCCTACTGAGACTCAGTGGTTCGGCGAACTACGCGCTTCAGGCCGTGTCCCTGGTGGACGATCAAGGAGTGAAGCACGCATTGAACGTGGACGGCAAGTCTTTCCGGGGTGATCTCATGCCCAGGGTCTCGTCCAGCTACCGGTGGCAGTTCGTCGCGGGCGAAAGGGCTCCGGGGGTTCAGCTGCCGGAGCCGCTCAGCATCACAGTCCTGTCGGACGCGGTGCCTGTAGTCCAGATCACGTTTCCTGCTGCGGATACGACCCTGGGGCCGGACATGCGGCTGCCGCTGGTCGTGGATGCGCGAGATGACCACGGCCTGCAGGGGGTCGAACTGGTAAGCTGGCGCGTGTCCTCGCTGGGTGCGCGAGGCGACGCGGTACGGGAGACGATCAGCCAGCCTCGAGGAGCACAGACACGAGTTATTGTGCGTCCCGTGTTGAATCTGGCCGGCCGGGACCTGCTGCCTGGCGACACGATCCTTTACTTCGCCCGGGCGCGTGACACCAATCGGGCTAATCGTGCCGGCGTGTCAGATACGTTCAGGGTGCGGCTGCCGACCCTCGTAGAGATGCGGCGGCAGGCGGCCGAGCAGGCAGATGACCTCGTGGCGGAGTCCCGGCAGTTGAGTGCGGCAGCGAAGGCCCTCGGCCGCATGGCCCGGGAGGCCGAGCGCAGCATGGAACGGACGGAGGCACCCGGGAGGCCGAGCCGCGAGAACGGTGGCGAGACTCCGAGTAGCTTCGGTGCGACGGAAGACAGCCGCCGAGTTCTGGATCAGGCGCGCGAACTCCAAGAGGGCGTTTCCAACCTGGAACAGCGTATCCAACAGATGCGCGAAGAGCTTGCTCGGTCCGGACTCAACGATCTCGGGCTCCAACGGAAGCTCGAGGAGCTGCAGGCGCTGTACGAGGAGATACTTCAGTCGGGCCTTCGCGAGCGAATCGAGGAACTGCAGCGAGCTCTGAGTGAACTGGATTCGGATCGCATTCAGGCGGCGCTGGAGCGGATGTCCTCCGAGATGCGCGATCTTCAGGATCAGATCAAGCAGAGCCTGGCTCTCATGGAGCGCGTAGCGATGGAGCAGGGACTAGAGAGCGCCAGGGAGCAATCTGAAGATCTTGCTCGGCAGCAGCGATCGCTCGCGGACCGGGAGCCGGACGGTGAGGGATGGGCTGATGAGGAAAGCCGGCTCGCGGACGAGGCAGCGCAGCTTCAGGCCGAGTTGGAAAAGCTGGCCGAGAGGCTCGAGGGTTCAGACGAGTCTGAGGCGGCGGCGGCGACTCGGGACGCGGCTGCACGGATTAGCGACGCAGAGCAGGCGATGCACGGGGCGGCAGAGTCAGCGAGCGAGGCTCAGGCCGCAGCCGGCGAACAGGCCTCCTCACAGCGGCAACGCGCCCGTGACTCTGCAGCCGCCCAGGCCCAGACCGCGGAATCGTCGATGCAGCAGGCCTCTGAAGGCCTTCAGTCGGCCACGGACAGTCTGGCGGAGGACTGGCGGAGCGAGGTTCTGGAGGCGGTAGGAAGAGCGACCCGGGAGACGCTGGATCTCGCCCGGGAGCAGGCGGATCAAACAACCCGCCTATCGGAAGCCGAAGCGGGACAGTCGCCCGATGTCCGAGGCCGCCAGGCTTCGGTTCGGCAGGGGCTGGAAAACCTGGTGCAGTCATTGTCTGAGGCGGGCCAGAAAACGGCCCTTCTGGACCGGCGGACAGGACCCATGGCGGCCCGTGCGGCGGAACAGATGGACGAGATTCTCCAGTCTCTGTCTACCAGCGGGTCGGCGCGGTCGCAGGTGGAACTCAGCGAGGAGATCACTGAAACGCTGAACGATCTTGCCGGACGTCTGATGGCGAGCCGTAGAGCCATCCAGGAGTCCCAGTCTGCTACCGGGATGGAAGAGGCCCTAGAACAGTTGGCCCGGATGAGCCAGGCGCAGGGAGGCCTGAATCAAGAGACGAATAGACTCATGCTCCTGGGGCTGAGCGGACAGCAGATGGCGTCGCAGCTGCAGCGGTTGGCCGCTGAGCAGCGGGCGATCGGAAATCAGCTGGAGGAGTTGGGCGCGGGGAGCGAGGACCTGGACGCCCTTGGCCGGCTCGAGGAAATGGCGGAGGAGGCACGCGATATCTCCGACCGCCTCGGCCAGGGCCAGCTGGACCGGGAGACCATTTCCCGCCAAGAGCGCATGTTCAGACGCCTCCTGGATGCCGGACAGACGCTTGAGAAGGATGAGGAGGATCCCAACCGGAGAGAGTCCGAGACCGGCCGCGATCACGGCCGGCCCGACGTCGACGACGTGGATCCCGGTCTGCTGACCGGTCCACGTTTCCAATATCCCAGTGAGGAAGAGCTTCGGTCGGTGCCGCCAGCCTACCGCGGCATGATACTGGACTACTTCGACCGGCTGAACTCAGAGGCCGTGCGCCCATGAACAGGCTTCGGGCGGCGGCCGCTTCGCTGGCTGTGGTGTCGGTGACTCTGGCCCTGCCAACTACCGCGATGGCGCAGTCCGGAGCCGCTGAGCGACGGGCGCTGGCCCAGGCGACAGAGCTGCAGCGCAGCGGGAACATGGCGGAGGCGCGCGCCGTGCTCGAGCGGTACCTGGATCAAGAACCCACGTCGGCAAGCGCCCTCGTTCAGTTGGCTCAGCTAGTAACGATACAGGGAAGACCCGGGGATGTCCTTGTCCGAGCCGAGCGGGCGGTGGCGAATGGGAATCCCTCCCCGATGCTTCGGCAGGTGTGGATCAGGGCTCTGACGGATGCTGGCCAATCCGATAGCGCGCTTGCGGCGGCTCAGGCGTGGACGTTGGAGCAGCCCGGTAGCACTCTAGCTCATGGTGAGGTCGCCGAGGTGCTCGTCCGCCGCGGTGATATGGCTGCCGCGGTAGCGGCGCTGGTCTCGGGTAGGGACGCGACAGGCGATCCAACGGTTTTCGCGCAGGAACTGGGCGATCTCTACGCGCGACTTGGCGACCCGGCCGCCACAGCCAGGGAGTGGGTCGTCGTGCTGGGTTGGGGGGACGCTGGCGTGGCGGCGGTTGAAACGAGACTCCAGGCTCCTGGCGCCAACTATGAGATTCTTGTCGGCGCGCTGCGGACTGAGCTGGTTGATGGTTTGAAGATTTTCACGGTGCTGAGGTCGGCGGCGTTTCTGGCCAACCGGCTTGTGGAGGAAGAGTGGTCGCTCGAGATCGCGGAGACGATCGCCGAGCGAGTTCCCGGGGATACGCGAGTTGCGTTCCTGCGTGATTATGCAGCGGATGCACGGAACCACGACCTCAACCGGAACGCGGCTTGGGCTGCTGAACAGCTGGGGTCGGACTCAGCGGATCCGGATGAGAGCCTGCGTTGGCGCAGGCTGGCCGCGGAGTGGTCGCTCGCCGCCGGTGACGGCCCCGGCGCAACGTCAGCTTTCGAAGCCATCGTTAGGGAGGCACCGGCTGGCAGCGAAGCGCACCGAATGGCGACCAGCAGCCTTTTCAGCCAGCGGGTTCGGGAGAATCCCGTTGCGGCAGAGCCCCTACTTCGTTCCTTCACACGCCAGTATCGGGACGCAGAGGAGGATCGAGCCAAGATGGGAGTCACGCTGTCGGCTGAGTGGATCCGGAGGGGTGATCTCGAGCGGGCCGGCCGGGCGCTGGATCTGTCCGGCCAAATAGCGGTCGATCCGACCGCGAACGCGCTTATTGAGGGCCAGCGCGGATGGCTCGCGCTGTACTCTGGGCGTCCTAAAACGGCCCTCGGCCATCTAGAAGTCGCTGCCCTGATACCGGTTGGCGAACCTCAGGCTCGCACAGAGGCCATCGCCTCAGTGGACGCAATCGGGAGGGCCGACTCGACCGAAGCCGCCATCGTGGGCGAAGCTCTCTTTGCGGTTGAGCGGGGTGACACACAGGCGGCCGTAGGCACGGTAACGAATGCATTGGCCCGGATTCCCGCTTCCGAGGCACGGCCGGCGTTGCTGATACTGATAGCGCAGCGCCTGGAGCGCAGTGGACACTTGGCCAGTGCGGCTACCGTGTACCGTGCAGTAGTCCAGAGTTTCCCTCAGGCCCCGGAAGCGGCCCCCGGCATGCTGGCCCTCGCCCGCAGTCTGGCGGGCAAGGAGCCGTCGGCGGCGCGCCAGTGGCTGAAGAAGTTGATCCTGGACCATCCGTCGAGTGCGCTTGCCCCGGTAGCGCGACGCCTACTTTCCGAGCTCGAAGGCCGGGTCCCGTCATCATCATCGTCATCATGAGGGCGCGCGTGAGGTTCCTGTCATCGCGCGTGCCTCTCCTCGCAGCAGCTGTGCTCGGACTTGTCTGGGCGCCTTCAGCCCGTGCGCAGGTTCTTCTGATCCCAATGGATGGGAGCCAGGCGAATCACCTGCGCGCCTACGGATTAGTCTTCAATGCTGTGCAGCGAGGAGCCAGGGCCGAATGGCTTCTCAACTATCGGTACGGCTCGTTTCTTCTCCCCGACGGGGCCAGTGTCCGGCAGCAGGCGGCCATCATGGGCGTGACCACTGAGTCACTGGATGGGGGCCGGCTGGCATCACTCCGAGCAGATATCGAGAACTCGAATATGGATGCGGTGCCACTGGAGAAGGCTCCGCGGATAGCCGTGTATACTCCGCCCAACAGCTCGCCCTGGGATGACGCGGTTACGATGGCGCTCGAATACGCCGGCATAGAATACGACCGGGTCTGGGATCCGGAGGTGCTGTCGGGCATACTAGAAGACTACGACTGGTTGCACCTCCACCATGAGGACTTTACCGGCCAGTACTCCAAATTTTACCTGGCGTACGCCGGAGCTCCCTGGCTACAGGAAGAGGTGTCCCGGAACGAAGGGGTCGCGGCAGAGTTCGGGTACTCTAATGTGCCGGCGCTCAAGAAGGCGGTAGCGCGTAGGATCGCTGACTACGTCCGGCAGGGTGGTTTCCTGTTCGCCATGTGTACCGCCACCGAGACGCTCGAGCTGGCGCTTGCAGCGCATTCGGCTGACATCGCGGCGGCTTTCGCAGACGGGTCGCCTCCGGCCGCCGACGCGTCGGATCAAATGGACTGGGACGCCACGCTGGCCTTTGGGCGGGCAGAGTTAGTGCTGGACGCGACGATCAGCGCGTTCAGCGACATCGATGGCCACCAGGTGAACACCCCCTGGCGCAGATCGCTGGCCAGCTTTGAGTTGTTCGATTTCAGTGCCAAGATCGATCCTGTGCCTTCCATGCTCACCCAGTCCCACGAAAGGGTATTGGCAGACTTCTACGGACTCACGACCAGTTTTCGGCGCGACAGGGTAAAGCCCGGAGTCACTGTGCTAGCTGAAGAGCCGGGGAGCGGAATCACGAAGTACTTGCACGGTTCTCTGGGCGACGGGAGTTTCACGTTCCTTGGGGGCCACGATCCGGAGGATCCTCAGCATCTCATCGGGGATCAGCCGACTGACCTCGAACTTCACAGACACTCGGCCGGATATCGCCTCATTCTCAACAACGTGCTGTATCCCGCGGCCAAGAAGAAGGCACTGCGCACGTGATCCCGGTCTCACACAAGGTGGACCTACCCCGACGGCTCCTGGCTCTGCCGGGGTATCCGCTGGCCGAAGTGCCGGCCATCAAGGCCAAGCTGCGCGCTGCGGGGACCGAGATCATCGATCTGGGCATCGGCGATCCAGGCCTCCCGGTGCCCGGAGCAGCGGTCACGGCGCTTCAGAATGCTGCGGCCGATCCAGCGCTCCAGGGATACGGCTTTCAGGGCGGGCTACCCGCCTTTCGGCTGTCGATCGCCGGCTGGCTGAAACGGCGTTTCGGCGCCGCGCTGGATCCGGAAACAGAAATCCTGCCCGTCATCGGCAGCAAGGAGGCGATCGCTTTGTCGGCTTTCGCACTCCTCGACCCCGGTGACGACGTGCTGATTCCCGACCCCGGGTACCCCCCCTATTTCGGAGGCGCTCACTTCGCCGGAGCGACCATTCACCGGGCCGCGCTCAGACCTGAGGACGGGTTTCTGGTACCGCCGGACACCATCCGTTCCACAGGCCAGCGCCTTCGTCTCGTCGTCCTCAACTATCCGAACAACCCGACGGGTGCCGTCGCCGATCGCGAGTACCTGGCTGAGGTAATCGCGGCCTGCGAAGAGCGAGGGGCGACGCTCCTCTGGGACAACGCGTACTCCGAGATCGGGTTTGACGGCTACAGCCCGACAGGACTTCTGGAGGTTGAGGGCGGAAGGGACATCGGAATCGAGTTTCACTCGTTCTCCAAGACGTACAACATGACCGGGTGGCGGCTGGGCTGGGCCTGCGGATCGGCGCCACTCATCGGCGCGCTGCGGCGGGTGAAGACGTTCTTCGATACCGGATCTTATTTGGCGATTCAGGCGGCGGGCGCTGCCGTCCTGCAGGACCCTGACGAGTTCATTCGCGGAAACGTAGAAGCGCTCCAGGCTCGCCGGGATGCGGCTGTCGAGGCGTTCCGCAGGCACGGATTCGCCGTGGCCTCGCCCCGCGCGACGCTGTACCTCTGGACGCCGGTCCCGACGGCTGAGACGTCGGAGGATTTCTGCCGGCGGGTGCTGGAGGCATCCGGCGTGGTGCTCATGCCAGGCTCGGCGTTGGGCCCGGGAGGAGAGGGCTTTATTCGGGCCTCTCTGACCGTCGCTCCGGAGTTGTATGAGGCCGCCGCTTCACGCGTAGCCCGCGTCATATGAGCTACGGTCCCGGCCCTGCCGTGCCCTCGAACGGCGAGCGGGCGCTTCACCCTCTTGAGGAACTCGCCGCGCGGCGTGCACCACAGCGAACGGCGCTCCGAGTCGGGATGGCGGTTTCGTTGGCGGTGCACCTCCTCCTTCTGGCGACGCTGGGCCGCATGCTGGGCCTGGAGGCGCATAGTTATCTACCTGAGATCGCAGCGCCGCCGGTCCCCGATGGTCTGATCGTCTTGAATATAGACCAGACAGAGATGGCACCCGACGAGACGGAAGATCTGCTCGTGGAAGATGTCGTTCAGGGACCGCCTCTCGACATCGCGCAAGGCCAGCTAGAGCCGATTCGGAGCATCGTCGCCCAGGTTGGAAGTCTGACCAACGCGGAGAGGCTTCGTCTCGAGGAGGGGGATCCCCGGCTCTGGGAAGACTTTGACGAGCGGTCTCTGCCCGAGCAGCGCCTGGCGGCGGCCGCGATCGGCGGCGCAGCGCTGCGTGAGCGCCTTTCAGCGATACTGGACAGCCTGGCTCTGAGTGACGAACAGCGGACAGGGGCTACGGAGTGGCTGTTCGGCGAGGGGGACCAGACCTGGGGAATCACGCCGGACGGTATTCGGCTGGGCGGGATTACGATTCCTATCAGCCTGGGCCAGCTCTTCCAGGAAGAGGGAGCCCGGGGGCGGGAAAGCCGCCAGCGCGAACGCGACCGGCTCGACATCGAGCACCAGGACTTGCTGCAGGACGTGGACCGCGTACTCAAGGAACGGCGAGCCGCCATGCGGGAGCGGTCCCAAGAGGAAGTGCTCCGCCGCCAGCAGGCCGATTCATTGCGGGCCGTCCCGCCCGACACCACTGGGGCCGATCGAGAGCCGCCTATCTCCTAGCGGGCCGATTGCCGAGCCCCAAGATCTTCGGTTACACTAGTCCGCTGCCGGCGTCTGCCGGGATGGTCGGTTTCGGTAACTGCATGGAGAGCAAGGCATCTTGGAGCTTGGCAGCCGGTACGATCCGTCGGGAATAGAAGACCGACTGTACGCGAAGTGGTTAGAGCAGGGCCTCTTCCACCCGAGCGCGGCGGACGCGGACAATCCGTACGTCATCGTCATCCCCCCTCCCAACGTCACCGCAGCGCTGCACATGGGCCACGGGCTCAACAATACGATCCAGGATGCGGTCATGCGGTTCGAGCGCATGCGCGGCCGGGACGCCCTATGGGTGCCCGGAACCGATCACGCGGGAATCGCGACCCAAAATGTCGTAGAGAGGGAGCTGGAGAAGCAGGGTGTATCGCGTGCTGACCTGGGCCGGGACGCCTTCGTTCAGCGCGTCTGGGAGTGGGTTGACGAGTACAGAAGCCGTATTCGCGTTCAGCTCCAGAAAATCGGGTGTTCATGTGACTGGGAACGCGACCGGTTCACGTTCGACGATGGGTTGTCGGTGGCGGTCCGCGAAGTCTTCGTCCGGCTATATGACAAAGGACTGGTATACCGGGCTAACTACGTCATCAACTGGTGTCCGCGTTGTCAGACCGCACTGTCGAACGAAGAAGTCGAGCACGAAGACATCTCCGGTCATCTGTACCACCTGAGGTATCCTCTCGCGGACGGATCGGGGTGCCACGTTACGGTGGCTACGACTCGCCCGGAGACCATGCTCGGGGACACGGCCGTTGCCGTGCATCCGGAGGACGAGCGTCATGCCGGTCTGCTGGGCCTGGCTGTGGAGCTGCCACTCACCGGACGGACGATCCCGGTGATAGCGGACGAGCACGTCGACCCTGAGTTCGGCTCTGGCGTGGTCAAGGTCACACCCGCTCACGATCCCAATGATTTCGATATCGGACGGCGGCACGACCTGCCGGAGATAGATGTGATGAACGATGACGCTACCATGTCGGCTGCGGCTCCCGAAGCATATCGGGGTCTGGATCGCTTCGAGGCTCGAAAGCGGGTGCTGGCGGACCTGGAAAAAGAGGGCCTACTCCAGCGCACGGAATCCCACGAACACTCGGTGGGCCACTGCTACCGCTGCCACACTGTCATCGAGCCACGTCTCAGTCTGCAGTGGTTCGTCAAGATGAAGCCGCTCGCGGAACCCGCGCTGGAGGCGTACCGCGAGGGCCGCCTTCGATTTCATCCAGGACGCTTCGGAAACATCTACGAAAACTGGATGGTAAACGTTCGTGACTGGTGTATCAGCCGTCAGCTGTGGTGGGGGCACCGAATTCCCGTGTGGTACTGCCGGCAGGCGGAGTGTGGCGAACTTGTTGTCTCCAGAGAAGACCCGACCGAGTGCCCGAAGTGCGGCGGCGGGCTGCGTCAGGATGAGGATGTGCTCGACACGTGGTTCAGCTCCTGGCTCTGGCCGTTCAGCACGCTGGGGTGGCCGGACGAGACGGACGACCTGAAGGCGTTCTATCCGGGCAACACTCTTGTCACAGATCCGGGAATCCTCTTCTTCTGGGTCGCCCGGATGGTCATGTCCGGGATTGAATTCATGGGCGACATCCCGTTCACTGATGTGCTGCTCAATGGTGTCGTGCGGGACAGCTCGGGTCGCCGAATGTCGAAGTCTCTTGGGAACGGGATCGATCCGCTGGCCGTGGTAGATCAGTTCGGCGCCGACGCCATGCGCTACCGCCTGATCGCTTCTGCGGGTTTGGGCACCGACCTGCAGCTGGATCACAAGGACATCGATAACGCTTTCCGCGTAGGCCGAAACTTCGGCAACAAGATCTGGAACGCGGTTCGTTTTGCGCTGCCGTACCTGGAGGGGTGGGACGGGACGCTGCCTAAGGTGGACACGCTTTGCTTGGCCGACCGCTGGATTCTCAGCCGGTTCAATCAGGCCGTACTGACAGTCACGGACAATTTCGAGAGATTCCGGCTCCAAGACGCAGCCGATGCAGCGTATCATTTCATCTGGGATGACTTTTGCGATTGGTATCTCGAGCTGAGCAAGCATCGGCTACGAGGCGATGCGGGAGAAGAAGCGAGGGCCGCGGCAGCTGGAACGCTCGGCTACGTTCTGGATGGTTGGCTGCGCCTTTTGCACCCTATCATGCCATTTATCACGGAAGAACTGGCGAGCCATCTACCGGAGACCGTCGTGCGGAATACGCTGGTCATGGGTCCGTGGCCCACGCCTACGGCCGAACTGGCGGATGCGGAAGCCGACCAGGCCTTTGACGAACTACGCGAGTTCGTGGGCAGCGTGCGAAACATGAGGGCGGAATACAAACTCGATCCTGGACTTGGCGTTCCGGTCCAACTGACGGGAGTGTCGGCTCCGCTGCGGGCGGGTCTCGAGCACGAAGGAGCCGGTGTGCGAACCCTAGCCAAGCTCACGGAGATCCAATATGCGGCCGCGGTTCCTGAGAAGCCGGGCGCCCAAGCGGTACTACGTGGAGGTACGCAGGTGTTTCTGGCCCTGGAGGGCCTTGTGGACCTGAGCAAGGAGAGAGAGCGGATCGAAGCCGAGCACGAACGTGTTAAGTCGTTTCTCGCCCAGACCCGCTCCAAGCTCCAGAACCAGAAGTTCACGGCGGGGGCGCCTCCGGAGGTCGTCGACCGTGAGAGAGAGAAGCTGCGTTCACTCGAGGAACGCGAGGCGCTTCTCCTGGAAAAACGGGGCGCCCTGAACCGGTCCCAATAAGTGCTGTCCGGAAGAGTAGGGTCAAAACTCGCCGCCATCATGACTGCTGTCTCGGCGCTGTCCTGCGCCAACGAGCTACCGCCGCCCGGCAGCGGGTCAGATTTTCAGCCTCCCCGCATTGACGAAATCTATCCCGCGGTTGGGGACGTAGTCGCTGAGTTTTCGGGCTCGGCCCGGATTCGATTCGATGAGCCGCTGCGGGATCCCAATTCGGTGGCCAGACTGGTTACCGCCAGCCCAGCCTTTCGGTATGAGTTCAAGGCAAAGCGGAACGGGGTGGATATCAAGCCTCGAAACGGCTGGCGGGTGGCCGTGTATACGATTCGCCTGGCCGAGGGAGTGCGTGACATGCTCGGAAACCAGACCAAATCTCCGATCGAGATGCTGTTCTCTACAGGGCCAGAAATCAGTTCGACGGCTGTGTCCGGTGTCGTGTACGACCGGGAAACAGTACGGCCGCTGCGAGACGCTCGCATCCTGTTTCTGGCTGCTGATACGGTGCCATACACGGCAGTCACATCCGCAGAGGGCAAGTTCGATCTGTCTCACCTCCCGCCCGACACCTATCGGGCGATCGCCTTCCTGGACCAGAACCGAAACCTGAGGCCCGATCGCGGTTTCGAGCCGCTGGACAGCACGGTGTTTGCGCTGAATACGCCGGACGCTCGAGTCGTGGATCTGGAGCTGTGGGTCGTGCCCCCAGACTCCACCCCTCCGGTCCTGCTGGAGGCGGAGAGCCGGGATAGTCTTACAATCCGGGTCACTTTCGACGACTATCTTGATCCAGAACAGGGGAGAGATTCAGTGCGGGTTGCGGTGACTTCTGTGGAGCGCGGGGACACTATCGTGGTGGAAGGCCTTCTGGTCGCAGACCAACCCGCTCCCAGACCCGCCGAACAGGACAGTGCAGTGGTCGAAGAAGAGCCCGCGGAGGCTGCTGAGCCCCCTGTGCCACTGGAAAACCCGGAAGGCGACCCCGAGATGAAGAAGAGACCGTACCGTTCCGCGATTCTCTCGCTAGGAAGCCCGCTGAGCCCCGGTGAATACGAGGTGAGCGTCAGCTCATTTCAAAATCTAGTCGGTCTGTCCGGCGGTGGAGAGGCCTCGTTTGAATATGTCGCACCCGAAGTGGCACCTGAACTACCGCCGGAGGTGGCACCTGACGGTGCGCCGGAAGTGGCACCTGACGATGCGCCGGAGGTAGGGCCAAATGGCGCGCCGGAGATCGTCCCGGATACTATTCCAGCCGAGGAGCCTGCGCCTGACCCGGTTTCGGCGGACGCAGCTGAGGAAGCCGCACAGTGACCGAAGATCGTCGGCGGAGCCTCCCCCGGATCGACACGCTCCTGGAACATTCGCGGGTGATGGAGTGGATCGAGCGGTGGGGCCGGGCCCCGGTCCGCGAGGCCCTTCGCGGTTCACTCGCCGCCGCTCGGGACACAGTGGTCCACGAAGGCGCCGTCCCGGCCGAATCCAGTATGCTTGAGTACGCCCGGCGTCGGCTGGAAGCAGAAGACCTCCCTTCGCTCCGGCCGGTTCTCAACGGCACTGGAGTGGTTCTCCATACGAACTTCGGGCGCGCGCCGCTGGCGGCGTCGGCACTTGATGCTGTACATCAAGTATCATCTGGTTACTCAAATCTTGAGTATGACTTAGAAGCAGGACGTCGCGGGAGCCGTTACGACCACTGTGTCCAGCTGATTACCGCTCTCACGGGCGCCGAGGACGCGCTGGTTGTCAACAACAACGCCGCTGCCGTCGCGCTGACCATCAATGAGTTGTCGCTCGGTCGTGAGGTCATCGTTTCGCGAGGCGAGCTGGTCGAGATCGGCGGGAGCTTTCGAATCCCCGACATCGTGGCGCGGGCCGGCGCAACGCTCCGCGAGGTAGGAACGACGAATCGCACTCGGCTTACTGACTACCTGCAGGCCATGGGACATGAAACCGGCCTCGTGCTACGGGTTCACCCTTCTAACTACCGAGTCGAAGGGTTTGTAGCCGAGGTCGAATTGCATGAGCTCGCAGGTGCCGCGCGGACCGCGCAGGTGCCGCTGGTCCACGATCTCGGATCGGGACTGCTGATGCCGGAGTGGCTGCCCGGCTTCCCGGACGAGCCAGGGCCGCGTGCCTCTCTGGACGCGGGGGTGGATCTCGTGACCTGGAGCGCGGACAAGCTGTTTGGAGGACCCCAGGCGGGAATCCTGGCCGGGACAACGAGCGCCATCGGACGCATGCGGCAAAATCCACTGCTCAGGGCATTCAGGGTAGGCAAGATGACGCTGGCTGCGCTGGAGGCCACGCTGCGCCTGTACCGAGATCCGGTCCTGGCGAGAGACAGCGTCCCCGTGTTGGGCATGCTGCTCGAATCGCCGGAATCGGTCAAGCGACGGGCCAGAGTCGCGCTTGAAAGCGTGGCCGACGGAGAAAAAGAGGGCGGGGGGAGCGCGCGAATAGAGGTCGCCCCGCTGAGATCGCTGGTCGGCGGAGGCTCTTTCCCGGGGCATGAACTTGAATCCTGGGGCCTCGTCGTGAGCGGGCTCGACCCCGACGAAGTAGAAGCAGGGTGCCGCGCGAACTGCCCACCCCTCATCGGCCGGGTAGAGGCCGGGAAGTTCGCGGTAGACATACGAACTCTGGCGGCGGGCCTGGAGTCGTTGGCGGCAGGTATTCTCTCGCGGGTCATCCTAAGTCTCGATGGCCGTGAGTGAGGAGAGCAGCCGGGTTCGGGTAGCCGTTCTGGCCTCCGGCTCCGGCACGAACCTGCAAGCGCTCATCGACCGGTTTCACACCGCGGAGTCCGAGGTCGAGGTCGTGTGCGTCCTGTCGAATCGGCCTGACGCCGGAGCCCTGAGGCGGGCTGAAGCGAACGGGATTCGGGGGGTATGCCTGCCCGGTTCTTCCCCAGAGGAGCAGGACGCGGCGCTGGACGAGCTACTGGGCGCGTGCGGCGCGGACCTCGTGGTGCTGGCCGGATATCTACGTCTTGTCCCACCATCGATCGTCAGGGAGTATAGGGGCCGCATTGTGAATATCCATCCCGCGCTGCTACCCGCCTTCGGCGGGGCCGGGATGTACGGCCGCCATGTCCAGGAAGCGGTTCTGCAGCGGGGAGCCAGAGTGACCGGTGCGACCGCTCACTTTGTCGATGCGGAGTATGACCAGGGTCCCATCATCCTGCAGTGGCCAGTGCCGGTATTGGACGGAGATACGCCCGAGAGCCTGGCCGCGCGCGTTCTGGCGGTCGAGCACCGGTTGCTGCCGGAGGCGGTCGAGGCCGTGGCGACCGGCCGGGTCACCCTGCAGCCGGACCGCACCTGCCGGTGGAATGGTCCAAGGGCACAACTGAACACATTCATTCTGTCGATGGAGTCTTAGATCATATGCCGTATGCGCTTCTGAGCGTCTCTGATAAGACGGGTATCGCGCAGTTCGCGGGTGAGCTGGTCGAGCGGGGGTGGCAGATTCTGTCCACCGGCGGTACCGCTCAGGCCCTGCGCGCGGCGGCGATTCCGGTTACGCCGATCGCGGAGTTTACGGGATTTCCCGAGATCCTTGGTGGACGAGTGAAGACGCTGCACCCCAAGATCCACGCCGGTCTGCTGGCCCGGATGTCGGTGCCTAGGGACACGGAGGAGCTGGAGCGGCACGGGCTGTCCCGGATTGAACTGGTGGCGGTCAACCTGTATCCGTTCCGCGAGACTGTGGCCCGCGCCGATACGACATTGGCCCTGGCCCTGGATCAAATCGACATTGGCGGACCGACGATGCTGCGTGCCGCGGCCAAGAATCATGCTTTCGTTTGGCCCGTCTGCGATCCTTCTGATTACGGACAAGTGGTTCGTGCGCTCGATAGCGCCGGCGAAATCGAGCGCGTCGTGGACGGATCTCAGGGCGAGACGGGGCTGCGCCGCAATTTGGCGGCAAAAGTGTTCTCACACACCGCCGCCTACGACGCGGCCGTCGGTGGTTACCTCCGATCGCAGTCGCCCAACGGCTCGCTCGATCTTCCAGCGGAGATGCTCGTCTCTTTGGTCAGGACGGCAACGCTGAGGTATGGGGAAAACCCGGACCAACGCGGGGCCTTCTACCGCGACGCATCAAGCGCCCCGTTTGGAATTCCGGCCCTGCAGCAGCTGCATGGCAAGGAGCTGTCCTACAACAATCTATTGGACATTGACGGGGCTCTGCTGGCGATCCGGCCGTACCTCGGAAGCAACCTGACGGCCTGCGCCATCATGAAGCACACGACTCCGTGTGGCCTGGCTCTGGGAAAAGTCCCTGCCGAGGCATACCGAAAGGCATTGGCCTGCGATCCGCTTTCAGCGTTCGGGTCCGTTATTGCCTTCAGCCGACCGGTCACGGAGGCGGCGGCGGAAGAGGTCGCGGACCTGTTCGTCGAGTGTGTGGTCGCACCAGGCTACGCGAAAGGCGCGCTACGTATTCTACAGGCCAAGAAGAATCTGCGAATCCTGCAGCCGGCCGATGGAACCCTCGGCGAGCCCGCTGGTCACGTTCGGGCCGGGCTTGATGCCCGTGGAGTGGCTGGGGGGCTCTTGGTGCAAGAGTCCCCCAGCACTCCCGGCCCGGACATGTTCCGCGCCGCTGGAGAAGTGCAGGTTGCCACGCAGCGCACGCCGACGGCTGACGAGTGGACGGATCTGGCTTTCGCCTGGTCGGCAGTTCGGTCAGTGAAGTCGAATGCGATCGTCCTCGTTTCGGGGGAGGCGACGATCGGCATCGGTGCTGGGCAGATGAGCCGCGTCGATGCCGTACAACTAGCGGTGAAGAAGGCAGGCCAGGCAGGGCTCGAAGTTGAAGGCAGTGTCCTCGCGTCGGACGCATTCTTTCCGTTTGCCGATGGTCTGGCGGCGGCGGCTGACGCGGGTGTGGCGGCAGTCGTTCAGCCAGGAGGGTCGGTTCGGGACACGGAGGTCACGGAGGCCGCCGATGAGCACGGGATGGCCATGGTATTCACCGGCCGCCGCACGTTCCGTCACTGAGCCGCGTCGCTCCTTGACGTCTCCTGGAGACCGGCCTAGTGTGGCCGTTCCGAGCAGTCCTCACACGTCTGGTGGCTCCTTCTTGAGCAGATTCTTGTTGCATAGAAACTTCAGTGCTGACCGGTACGCCAAGACTCTCCTGGGTGTTGCTGCCGCAGGTTTCTTGCTGTCGGCATGCGGCGGCGAATACACCCAGTCAGCGATGGTGCCGCGCTCGGACTTCGCGCGAAATGTAGACGAGCTGTTTCGAGGTATCTTCTGGTGGGCCGTGGCGGTGTTCGTGCTGGTCGAGGGCGCGCTACTAGTAGCCGTTCTTCGGTTCCGTGAGAAACCAGGTGCCGACGAACCCAAGCCCGTTCACGGAAACACCGTACTGGAGATCACCTGGACACTGGCTCCGGCCATCGTCTTGATTCTGATCGCCATCCCGACCATTCGTTCAATCTGGCTCGTGGATCGACCTCCGACTACTGAAGCGATGGTGGTGGAAGTGATAGGGCACCAGTGGTGGTGGGAATTCCGGTATCCGGAACTCGGTGTCGTCACAGCCAATGAGATGCACCTTCCGGTCGGCCGGACTGTGGACGTCAGGCTCCGTTCTGCGGACGTTATCCACAGTTTCTGGTTTCCTCAGATGGGCGGCAAGCGTGACGTCATTCCGGGCCATGAAACGTTCGTCTGGTTTACTCCGGACTCGACGGGCCGCTATACGGGGCAGTGCGCAGAGTTTTGCGGCATCGCTCACGCCCTGATGAAGATGGAGCTTGTTGTCGAAGAGCCGGATGCGTTCGAGAGCTGGGCGGAGTCGATGGGCGCTGAGGTAGTCCTGCCGGCCGCCGATGATACAACGGAGTCAGGCGCTCTTCTGGCAGCCGGTTCGCGGGCTTTCATGAGCGGTGGCTGTATTGCGTGCCACACGATCGCGGGGACGCTCGCGCGGGGTGTTCTGGGTCCCGATCTCACTCACATCGGTGGGCGCCGCACCATCGCGTCCGGAATTCTGGAAAACACGCCCGAGGAAATGGCGAGGTGGATTCGCGATCCGCAGGCGGTCAAGCCAGGTGTTCTCATGCCAACTATGGGTCTGAGTGTGGAACAGATTCAGACCATCACGACCTACTTGCAGGGGCTGAAATGAGCGGCGGGGGTTCTCTATACGGTGGAGGCCTGTGGAGTTGGGTCACCACCGTGGACCACAAGCGCATCGGAATTCTGTATGGTGTTTCGGCGCTAATCTTTTTCTTGGTAGGCGGGGTCGAGGCTTTACTCATGCGTTTGCAACTCGGGTCGCCTGAAAACACGCTGATCAGCGCGGATCTGTACAATCAACTCTTTACGATGCACGGGACCACGATGGTGTTCCTGGCAATCATGCCGCTGAGCGCCGCGTTCTTCAATTTCTTGATTCCGCTTCAAATCGGTGCGCGCGATGTAGCCTTTCCGCGGCTAAACGCCTTCAGCTTCTGGTTGTTCCTGTTCGGCGGATTATTCATTAACGCCAGCTTCTTCTTCGGGGGAGCTCCGGATACAGGCTGGTTCGGCTACGCGAATCTGACCTCGACTCAGTACTCGCCCGGGATGCGGGTGGACTTCTGGGTAATGGGCCTCCAGGTGCTAGGTGTCTCTTCCATCGTGGCCGCACTGAATTTCATCGTGACGATCATCAACCTGCGGGCGCCCGGCATGAAACTCATGCGGATGCCACCGTTTGTCTGGATGACGCTGGTCACCTCGTTTCTGCTCGTGCTGGCCTTTCCCGCGATCACGGTCGGTCTCGTGCTTCTCATGTTCGATCGGACGTTCGGCACGGTGTTCTTCAATCCGTCCGGAGGGGGAGATGTTGTGCTGTGGCAGCACCTGTTCTGGATCTTCGGACATCCAGAGGTCTACATCCTGCTCCTGCCGTCATTGGGCATCGTGTCCGAGGTAATTCCGACATTCTCGCGCAAGCCGCTATTCGGCTATCCGTTCGTGATCTACTCGGGAATCCTGATCGCGTTTCTGGGCTTTGGCGTCTGGGCTCACCACATGTTTGCTGTCGGCCTCGGCCCGATCGGAAACACGGTCTTTTCTGCTACCACGATGCTCATCGCGATACCTACAGGTGTGAAGATCTTCAACTGGATCGCCACCCTGTGGGGCGGCTCCATTCGGCTCCGGACACCCCTGTACTTCGCCCTTGGCTTCGTCTCCATGTTCATCATCGGTGGGCTGAGCGGCGTCATGCATTCATCGCCCCCGACCGATCTGCAGCAGACGGACACCTATTTTGTGGTCGCGCACATTCACTACGTACTCTTCGGCGGTGTGATCTTTGGCCTGTTCTCGGGGATCTACTACTGGTTTCCCAAGATCACCGGCCGGAGGCTCAGTGAGGGGATCGGCAAGCTGCATTTCTGGCTGATGCTGATCGCGTTCAACCTGACATTCTTCCCACAGCATTTTCTCGGTTTGGGTGGAATGCCGAGGCGAACGTATACCTATCAAGAGGGGATGGGTTTCGACGATCTCAATCGGCTCTCCACCATCGGATCTCTCATTCTCGGCTTCTCGATTCTGGTGTTCGTGTACAACCTGCTGAAGAGTCTTCGGAGCGGAGAGCAGGCGGGGCCCGACCCCTGGGAGGGGGCGACGCTGGAATGGTCGATTTCCTCTCCGCCGCCGCACTATAACTTCATGTCCATTCCGGAGGTTAAGAGCCGCGATCCGCTCTGGCACCCTGGGGGTGTTGTCGTACCCGATGCGGCAGGGGAGCCGCTTATGCCCGGGCCCTCGTTCTGGCCCGTGGTGCTGGCGTTCGGAGTGCTGCTTCTGCCGGTCGGGGCCCTGACCATGCTACCCGTCGTATTCGCTGGCCTGGCTGTTGTGTTGGTCGGGATCTATGGCTGGGCTTTCGAGCCGGCGGAGCACTGATGAGCGCCGAAGCGATGCACACGACGACTGGCCTGCCCAACCGCAAGATTCTGATGTGGGCCTTCATCGGCTCAGAGTGCATGCTATTCGGCTCGCTCATCATCACGTACCTGGTCTATAGAGGTAGGAGCCTGACCGGGCCGTATCCTGAAGAGTTGTTGAACATCCCGTTCATTACGGTTACCACGTTCGTCTTGCTCATGAGCAGTCTAGCCATGGTGCTCGCGCTGTCTGCGGTCCAAAGGGGCGACATGAAGTGGACCAAGTTGTGGCTCCTGAGCACAGCGCTGCTAGGCCTGGTGTTCCTCGGAGGACAGGTCTACGAGTTTTCACACTTCTATCACGAAGGACTGGGGCTCAGCACAAATCTGTTTGGTGGAAGCTTTTTCTTGCTGACCGGATTTCACGGGGCCCACGTATCGGTCGGAGTGCTGTGGTTACTTTCGCTGTTGGGAATGGCCATGCGCGGAAGGCTGACCCCCGAGAGCACCGAAATTGTCGAGGTGACAGGGCTCTACTGGCATTTCGTGGATGTTGTGTGGATCGTCCTGTTTACGATTATCTACCTGCTGGTTTGAGGCACATGGAAGACGGCGTAATGGATAGCGATCAACACGGTAGCCACCCGAGTAAAAGGGTGTACGTCGGGATTGCGGCCATTCTGGCAGTGATTACGGCGATTGAGGTGATGGTGTTCTACCTGGACGCCCTCCGGCCGATCATCGTTCCGATACTTCTGGTGCTGTCCGCTACCAAGTTTCTGCTCGTCATGATGTTCTTTATGCATCTACGGTTCGACTCGCGGCTCTTCACCGGGCTGTTCGTCGGACCGTTGCTGGTGGCAGTGGCCATCATTGTGGCGATGCTAGCCCTGTACGGTGTCTTCACTGGAAACCCGGTCTAGCTCTAGCTAGTGCGCGTCTCCAACGGCACCGGATCCCCGTAGCCGATCCACGGCTTCGGCTGGTACGATGTGCCAATTGCGACGGTAGATATCCTCGGTGCGCAGCACCCCACGACGCTCCACGAAATCGACGATCAGGTCGGCGATAGGTTCCTCGGCGCTGAACACGACGGGAGCGTTGGCGATCATGGTCGCGCCGCCACCGCCTGACTGCCGGTAGCTGTTGACCGCGAGAATCAGCGTGTCTCCGGCGCCCAGCTCCCGGCCTTCGCGGCTCAGCGACGTCACGCGTGACCCGACCGGCCGGGTCAGGTCGAGTACGTAGTCCACCCCACTAATCACATCGAAATTGAATCCCGGGACTGAATCATTCACGAGTGGGTTCGCGGGCCACGTGTGGTAGTAGTGCGCGCTCCATTCAAGGTAGGCCCGCAGATCGTTACCCGTCACACGCACGGCCTTCAATGTGTTCGGATACACGTAGAGCGCGAGTATGTCTCGCCTGGAAATCGGGCCCGGACCGAACGCTGCGCCGGGATCGAAGGCCGCCGTACTCGCCAGATCAGCACCGGTGAAGTCGAGCTGAACCGCATTGATCAGGTCCAGTATCGGCGCATCCTCGAAGCGGGCGCTAGCCGCGGACCAGCGTTCCGGCGTGCTTCCGATGGGCTCGAGTACCCACTCGCGGGTGGCCTCGTGGGCATCGGCTACGATCTCTCGCACTGTGGCGTGCACGGCGGCATCCGCTGTCGGAAGCAAGAAGCTCCGCCTGGTCTCGATGCGCCACGTCTTGCCGGCCCGGGCCAGCCCGAGTTCCACCGCCGCAACGGTGGACGCGAAGCGTCCGGCCTGCACGATCAGCGCGTTGCCCACCTGTTCTCCCTCTATTCGCAGGTGCGTGTGTCCCGAGAAGATCACATCGATCTCAGTCACGGTGCGGGCCAGACGAACCATGGCGTTCTCTTCCGGAACCCCGGTGCTTGCGGAGTAGCTTGAGCCGGGACCGAGACCCGAGTGCGCCACCGCTACGATGATATCGGGAGCTTCCTCCAGGAGCCGCGGGATCCACCTCTGAGCTGACTCGACGATATCCGCCAGTCGATACTTTCCTCCGACGTGGCCCCGATCCCAAATCGCGATGCCCGGGTTCGTAAAACCAATCACGCCGACTCTGATCCCTGATGCCTGGAGCAGTGAGAACGGGGGAAACACCAGCGAATCTGAGTCCTCGTGGTACAGGTTGGCGGCGAGAAACGGGAATTCAGCGCCGCCGAGAGCGTCGTGCATGAACTCGAGCCCATAGTTGAACTCATGGTTTCCCGGTACGGCGGCTGAGTAGCGCAGCTCGTTCATGGCCGCGACCACCGGATGGCTGACACCGTCCTCGAGATAAGCCTGATGTGTGTTCAAGGCAGCGCCCTGAAGGAGGTCCCCGGAGTCGAAGAGGAGCACACCGTCGTTTGCTGCCCGAAGGCTGTCTATGACTGTAGCCGCCTGCGCGAGACTTCCGTCTTCGGGCTGATCCGTCGCATAGTTCCAGGGTAGGAGGTGGCCGTGAACGTCCGTGGTGCCCAGAAGCAATAGCTGCACTCTTTCCTCAGCCGCCGCCGGACCCATCGTGGCGCACGCCGCCCAGCCAAGCGATGCGATTAGCGCTACACCCACGGCTGACCTGGGAATGCAAGGCGCGGCGGCGGTCGGCAGCCGGCGCGCAGATCGGCCACTCATAGTCTGGGACTAGCTGTCAGGGCATAAAGGAAAATATTGACGCCCATCCGCAGAGCTTGCTCCCGTTTGGACTCGGGATCCTCATGCACAGAGGCGTCTTCCCACCCGTCACCCAGATCAGTCTGATAGGTATAGAACAGGGCCAGACGCCCATCCAGGAACAGTCCCAGACCTTGGGCCGGGAGCCCGTCGTGCTCGTGGATCTTGGGAAGCCCCTTCGGAAACTCGTACAGCATATGATAGATGGGGTGGTCGAGGGGAACCTCAACCAGCGCCTGGCCCGGATAGAGCCGCCGGACTTCACGGCGGAAGGATTCGTCCAGCCCATAGTTGTCATCTGCGTGTAGGAAGCCCCCCCCTTCCAGGTAGCTTCGTAGCAGCCCGATCTCGGCTTCCGAGAACCGAATATTCCCATGGCCTGTGAGGTGAAGAATGGGGTAATCGGCCAGATCCGGATCCGTTAGTCGAACCTCACCCGGCCGGGCCGACACCCGGATCGTGGTTCGCTGACGAATGGCCTCAAGCAGGTTGGGCAGACTGGACGGATTCGCGTACCAGTCACCGCCCCCTTCGTAGTGGAGGCGGGCCACCGTGGGCAGCCGCGCGGCGCTGGTTTCTTGCGCTGCGGCCGAGCTAGAGACGCCGGCCAGCCCAGCGCCAGCGGCGGCCAGCGTTGCTATCTTGATGAGTTCCACGCGCTCAATCTGCGCGGACTCCAACGTCGGTCAAGGGGAGCAGGCTGGCCGGACCAGAAACTAAGGGCGGCGCACGAACACTGTAGCGGTGCTGTCCTCGTATACGCGTTCCCAGTCGGTACGCAAATCCAGCACCTGATTGAGGGGCTGCTTCGACTCGGTCAGCGTCCAGTCGATCTGATGCTCGACCAGGAGGGAGTCCCAGCCAGGTTGCGCCGACACGACTGTCAGATAATCCCGGGTGAGCTGCTCGCCGTAGAAGTCCGTCTGACCGTCAATGAAGACTGGTATCTCAGGGGCCGCGTACAGCAGGTAGCCGCCCCACGTGAACTGGTTGAAGACTCGGCCCTCAAGCTTCTGAGTCTGCACCCACAGCACCGCCTCAACCGGAAACACTTCCTCCGACCATCGATAAGCTTCGCGCATTCCAGGTGCCACGAATACGGCGGCCATCACCACCAATACGGTGAGAAGACCGAGCGGATTCGTAAGACTAACGTCCTGTATGGTCATGCGGTCGGACCAGTCCCGAAAACGCCGCGCAATCCCGGCCAGTCGCGAAGGAGAATCCGCCACCTCCAGAATCACTCTGGTGGTCCAGACTCCGAGAAACGGGGTCAAGATGACGGAGAAAATCGGAATGTTGCGACTCGCAAACAGAGCGGCCGACAACCATACCACGAACAGTACGCCGCCCACGAAGCTTGGCCGGGCCCGACCTGACAGCAGAAGAAGAACGCCCAGAACGATATTGTACAGAAACAGCTTTCCGGCCAGGTGATGGAAACTCGGGGACATGTACTCATGTGTGAAGTCGACGAGGAACTGTTCGCCGAGGTACCCCGTCGTGTGCAGCAGAATGACAGGTCCGACGGGGTTCAGCAGCGTGGCTGCCAGGCACACGAAGCCCGTTATGGTCAACGTGCGCAGCGGCCGTGCTGCCTCCCGGTCCTTGGCCCAAACCACACGCCACAAGGCTTCCGCGCCGAATACGGCGAGCAGCGTTAGCCCAATGAGAAATCCGCCGTGAAGGTTGGCCCAGACTGCAAACATCGGCGGGAGAGCCCAGAGCCAGCGTCTGTCGGCCGAACGTCGGTGTTCCAGCAGCAGCGCCAGTGTAGCTATGGAGAGCAGAGTAGTGAACAGATGCGGTCTCGGCAGCAGGTGCGAGCTTTGGAGGACGATGCTGTAGGCCGTCAGTAGGGCTGCCAGAGGGCGGCCGACCCCCATCCGAACGGTCGTCCAGTAGACCAGCGTGTTGGCTCCGGCGAAGAGCACGGCCGTGAGGAGCGCGACGCCAGCCAGGCCAAGCAGCAGATGCGCCTGCGCAAACAGAATCTCGGATAGCCACTCGTAGGGAATGAACGCTTCACCCGCCATGGTGTGGGAGAACAGATCAGTGCGAGGAATCGACCTGGTTTCGAGAATGTGGGTGCCGAGCCGAATGTGTCGGCCGACATCGCCGTCGCTGGCGAACAGCCTGAACGAGATCGGCCCCATGGCGCCCACGAAGGCCGCGAGCGTCACTAGAGACCCGACCGTGGGAAGCACCCACCTCATGGGGTGCTTGGTCGAGATCTTTTGTTCCCGCGTCAGACCTCGTCTCCGGCCAGATACTTCGAAGACCCACCGCCCGGCATGTCCAGGAAGTACGACCTACAGGCCTTGTCCAGCAGGTCGATCGACAGCGACGGCTCGATCCCTTCGTACTTGGCGACGTTGCACAGCGTATCCACCACGTCTCTAGGGTGGCACCCACGCGGCGGAATCTGAAGCCGAGTGTAGTAGTTCTGGAACAGGTACCGAACGCGTTCCGGATCGAACAAGAGACCCCGGCTGTCGCAGACCTTCTGGAAAATCTCGCTGTACTGCTCGTAGCTCGGACTCTCGACCATGATCTTGTACCGAATCCTACGCAGGAAAGCCTCGTCCACCAGTTCCAGCGGATTGAGATTAGTTGCGAACAGTAGAAAACAATCAAATGGCACCGGGAACTTGTGCCCGTTTCGAAACGTCAGGTAGTCCAAGCGTTTTTCCAGCGGAATCATCCACCGGTTCAGAAGATCCCGCGGCCGTACGAGCTGCCGGCCGAAGTCATCGATGATGAACACTCCGCCGTTGGCCTTCACATGCGGGGGGGCCTGGTAGATCTTCGTGAGCGGGTCGTACTGCAGATCGAGTTGCTCCAGCGTCAGCTCGCCTCCCACGAAGACCACCGGCCGTCGGATCCGTGCATAGCGTTGATCGTGGGACAGGTCTTCGCGGAGCCAGGCACGGGAACTGTCCGAGCCGCCATCTTCCGAATCATCCTCAATCTTCACGTGATAGACCGGGTCATACAGCACCATGATCTGACCTTCGATCTCGATCGCGTACGGTACATAGGAGTCGCCGCCCACCATCTGGGCCAGCGCCTCCGCGATCGTCGTCTTTCCATTCCCCGAATGTCCGTACAGGAAGAGGGAACGCCCCGAGTTGACGGCCGGGCCCAGTTGGTTGAGGAAGCCCTCGTCGTATACCAGGTGAGAGAAGCCTTCACGGATCTGTGTGCTGGTCACTATCACGTTTTCAACGGTCTGTCTCTCGACCGCCGCCTCGTACTGTGACAGAGGAACCGGCGCAGGCCCAACGTACCCGCTGGAAACAAGCGACTCGCGGGCGAGCTGACGGCCCTCGGCCGTCAAGTCGAATGTGTAGCTGGCACGCGTCCGTGCCCCGGAGCCACGCACTTCGGCCAACCGGCGCTGCTGTAGATCCTGCATGATCTCATCCAGGATCGCGAACTGGATGCACAGGCTGGTCTTAAGGAGTTCCCCTGTCATGGCACCACGGGAGTAGAGCATCTTGATCATGAGGTTGGTAAGCATGCCCTCTGACAGGCCGGTATCCTCCAGCGAATCCGGGACCGGCGGAGCGGGCGACAGGTTGTCAGACGCCACGAGAGCCGGACTATCGGTCATGTCCTGTTGCATACCTGCTGTCCTCTTCGTTGGGATCGGTAAGGCTCGGCCGGTTCAGCCGACGTGAGAAACGGACAACCGGTCCCCGGGTTGCGTGCCTGTTTGCTCCAAGGTTCCTGCCCGTACTTCGAGCGCCTGTTTGGCGGCGCGATGCCATTTCGATTTCTTGCCCGGTTTGAGGGCGTGGTACGTGGCGACGACGCTACCGTCCGGTCCCAGAAAAGCAACGTCCAGCGGGTACTTCATTCCCATCATGTGTACCCCGCTGCACGGCTGGATCAGAAGCCCCTCACCCGGTTTCGGCTCCGGACGGCCAAGCAGGCCACGGAGTCGGGTCCAGCGAGTATTGGCGAGAGAAATCTTCTCTCCAAGCAGCGTCTGCCGTGTAGTGTTGCGAATCTCGACGATCTTCATGGCTCACGTGACGTTGCTGAGCTCAGCGATGATGCTGAGCACGGCCGGCCCCAGGATGACCACGAACATGGACGGGAAAATGAAGAAGGCGAGCGGAAAGATCATCTTGATGGTGGTCTTGGCCGCCGCCTCTTCGGCCCGCTGCCGCCGCTTGATCCGCAGCGAGTCCGAGTGAACCCTGAGTGCCTTGGCGATCGAGGTTCCGAACCGGTCGGTTTGAACGAGCATCGTGGCCAGCGCCTTCAGGTCGCGCACATCCGTGCGGCTTCCAAGCGCTCTGAGCGCGTCTTCACGAGGCGTCCCCGCCCGAATCTCCACGTTCACGATGTGTAGTTCCTCGGACATGACCGAACTGATGTGCTCGACCTCGTCCGAGACTCGCGTAAGGGCCTGATTCAGGCCGAGTCCGGATTCAACACAGACGACCAACAGGTCGAGGGTATCCGGAAGGGCCTTTTGTATTTCCTTTTGCCGTAGTCGGGTTTTCCGCGAGACGATGGCGGTAGGAAGCATCCAGCCCATCAGTGCGCCAGCGACTACGAAAACCAGACTCTGATTGCCGGCCAGGTCCAGGAAGGGGAGCAGCGCTAACACGCCACCCATGACGACTACCAGGCTGACGACTCTGACCCCGAAGAAAATGGCCGCCGCGTTCGGATTACGATAACCCGCTTGGGCCAGCTTCCGGCGCACCGACATCCAGTCACTTTTCTGCGCGGCCACGCGCTCACCGAAGTTCTGGAGCCAGGCCTCAACCTGTTCGCGTTTCTGGGCCCTCTGTCGCCTGTGAGCAACTGTCCGCTTGGACGCGATGGCTTCCAGTTCCGCCAGCTTGCGTCCAATAGCTCGTTCCCGGGTCGGTACAGCCTCGGACAGAGCCAGGACGACGAGCACTACGGAGACGGCAGCCAGGAGAACGATAGCCGGAAGCAGTTAGATCTCGATGTCGATGATACGGCGAATGATCAGGGCCCCGATGAGCTGCATGACGGCAGCCGACACCAGCATGACGCGCCCGACAGGATCTTCAAAAAGGACGGACATGTACTCAGGATTCAGTAGGAAAATCACGAACCCGACCCCGATCGGCAGGCCGGACAGAAGATACCCGGTCAGGCGGCCCTGCGCGGTATACACGCGGAGCTGCCTCAGAATCATGAACCGTTCGCGGATCGTATACGCAATCTTGTCCAGGATCTCGGCCAGATTGCCTCCGACCTCCCGCTGAATCAGGACGGCCGTGACGAAAATCCGCGTGTCCACCGTATCGATGCGGTCCGTAAGGCTGAGCAGCGAATCTTCCAGGGGAAGTCCGAACTTCTGCTCGTCAAAGATCTGCCTGAATTCTGACCCGACAGGGTCGGGGGATTCCTCCGCCACCACCTGTAGGCCGGTAGCGAAGGCATGTCCGGCGCGGATCGACCGGCCGAGCAAGTCGATGGCCTCGGGGAACTGCTCTTCGAAGTCTCTGAACCGCTGGGTCCTGCGTCGGCGGAGGTGAATGTACGGAAGCGTCAGGGCAATGAGTGCCCCGAAGACCACGAGAATCGGGTGGGTTCTCATGATGATCATGGCCAGACTAAACGCGACAGCCAAACCACCGCTGAGCATGAGAAACGTGCTTACACTCCACGGTGATCCCGCTTGATGGATCAGAACCTGGAGGTCGACGGTGCTGGGAATTCGGTTTAGAAGAGGCTGCAGCCACTTGAACTCGACCGCGTCCTGAATCAGGATGCTACTCTTGGGGCCTTCGCCAACCGGCTTATCTACAAGGTCCTTGAGCTGGCGCCGGAAATCGCTTCCTCTCCGCGCTTCACGCAGCGTTTCGATGAGAAACGCCAGCGCAACGACGCCCAGGACGACAGCGCCGAATATGAGAAGAGCAGCCGTGGTCTGGTCTGTCATCGCTCTATCGCCCGTCGGGATCGATGTTGGTGAACAGGGCCAACGGAAGTTCGATGCCGTACGCTTTCAGCCGATCGGCGAAGCGCGGCCGAACTCCTGTGGCCCGAAACTGCCCAATTACCCTGCCGCTTTCGTCCATTCCTTCGCGCTTGTAGACGAAGATGTCCTGCATGGTGATGATATCACCCTCCATACCGACGATTTCTCCGATATTCATTATCTTACGCTGGCCATCCGACAGGCGGCCCACGTGAATAACTACCTGAATGGCGCTGGCAATCTGCTGTCGCATTCCTTTTTCGGGAAGATTCAGGCCAGCCATCGAGATCATGGTCTCGAGCCGCGCCAGAGAATCACGTGGCGTGTTGGCATGGACTGTGGTTAGTGACCCGTCGTGGCCCGTGTTCATGGCCTGGAGCATGTCGATCGCCTCGCCACCACGGACCTCGCCCATGATGATGCGATCGGGCCGCATCCGGAGTGCGTTGATCAACAGCATCCGCTGTGTGACCTCACCCGCGCCCTCAACGTTGGCGGTGCGCGTCTCGAGCCGAACGACGTGCGGCTGGCGCAGCTGAAGTTCGGCAGAGTCTTCGATCGTAAGAATGCGCTCGTCTGAGGGTATCGACTCCGACAGCACGTTGAGTAAGGTAGTTTTCCCGGCACCCGTACCTCCAGCGATCAGCACGTTGAGGCGCGCCTTTACGATCCCCTGGAGCAATTCGAGCATGGGGGCGGTGAGCGTCTCGGTACGCATCAGGTCCGGAGCCGAGAGTACGTCTTTCTTGAACTTCCGGATTGAGAGGTGAGGGCCGTCCACTGCGAGCGGACGGATAATGGCGTTGACCCGGGATCCGTCCGCCAGGCGTGCGTCCACCATCGGCGACGAGTCATCAATCCGACGGCCTACGGCCGACACGATGCGGTCGATGATCTGAAGCAGATGCCTCTCGTCCTTGAACCGCACGTCGGTCTTCACGAGTTTTCCATCGCGCTCGATCATGACCTGGTCGGACGTGTTGACCAAGATGTCGGAAATGGTCGGATCCTGAAGCAGCGGCTCGAGCGGTCCGAGCCCAAAAATCTCGTCCAGGACCTGGTTGATGAGGATTTCACGCTCATCGAAATTCAGAGGGGTTGCTTCTCTCGCCAGCAGATCGTGAACGACGTTGCGGATCTCGGTGACGACTTCGTCACTCTCGAGGGCGTCCAGATTGCTCAGGTTGAGGCGCTCCAACAGCTGACGATGGATTCTAACCTTCGTCTCCTGCATGACCTGTGCATCTCGCTCCCCGCCAGAACGGTCCATCGTCTGTTCAGGAATCGGTGCATCCGCACGGTCCCACGCGAGTTCGTCTCCGGCCCTTGGGCCTTCTTTGGACTCTAACATCAGCGCCTACTTCCTGGTTTCTTTCGGCTCGGCTGGCCCGACTTGCCGCCCATCCTTTTGAGCGGCCTGGACATCTTTCCGAGCCACCCGTTCTTCGATTTTTCCATCGGTTTGAGTCCCGTCAGGCTCGAGGTGAAGTTCCGGATGTCCTTCCCCACGTTGGAGCGGTCCTGGAGGACCACGGGCTTGCCGGTGTTGATCGAGTTCATCACACCTTCAAAATCGTTGCACACCGTGAAGCTCACCGGCATACCCAGGGTCTTTTCGACCTCTTTGAGACTGATTGGTCCCGTGGGCTGATACCGATTGATGACCAGCTGGAGCCAGCTCTCTCCTTTGGCTCCTCCCATGCGTTCCAGTAGCGGAAGGCAGCGCGTGATGTTTCGCAGCGACGGAAGGTCTACGTTGGTGACGAGAAACACGTTGTCAGCCTGCTCGAACGTGGCCAGGGTGGGAGGCGCGAAGGACTTCGACGTGTCCACGATAACATAGTCGAAGTGCTGCTTAAGGAAGTGCAGAATCTGCCGGATCTGATCTCCAGTAACCACCTCGGTCTTAGCCGGATGATACGGAGCAGATAGCAATTCCACACCTGTTTCGTGCCGTTCGATGTAGGAAGCCAGAAGGCCTGCATCCACCCTGTGAAAGTTCCGTAGAAGATCGATGAAGCTGAAGCGCGGCTCCACTCCAAGGAGCAACGCCGTTTCTCCCAGCTCCAGATCGAGATCCACGAGCAGAGTCCGCTTGCGCGTCAGTCGGTGCAGGGCAACCGCAAAATTCGTAGCCACACACGTCGACCCGGTGCCACCCTTCGGACTGAAGAATGCGTACAGCTTCCCGGGGTCCCGGCGCTTGTCCGTGGCCTTTCTACCGAACTTTCGCGCCAGACGGTCGATCGTCTCGTGGATGCTCTCGTCCGTCACCGGCTTGGGCAGGTATTCCGAGATGCCTGCCTGCATGGCCGCCAGCAGGAGATCCTGTGACAGGATCGGACCGATTCCGATCAGCCTGCGCGACGGAGCCGATTCCACCAGGAACTGTGCGAACTTGAGACCCATCGTGGGGTCTTCTTCGAGATCCAGGAAGATCAGCTCCGGGTCCAACTGGCGGAGTTGTTCCAGGTGGCTGTCGTTGATATCCGGAAAAGGAACCGTAATTTCCTGTCCGATGACCACCGGAGAATTCTCCTCCGCGACCACACTCTTGAGCAGATTTCGCAGTTCAGCATCCGTCGAAATCACTGCGCTCTTGATTGTTACGCCGTCCATGGACTTTCCTTGTGTGTCCTTGCGGATCTGATTGGTCCGTTACGGCTGATCGACTCCCTCGTCCTCGGAAGCCTCAGCATCTTCAGGAAACTGGATCTCTGCGTCATCGAACTCCGCGTCACCCAACACGGCATCCTCGAAGTCGGCGTCGTCGGCATCCGACTCATCGTCGTCATCACCTTCCGGCCGCATCGACTTTGTCCAGTCCCAATCTTCTGCCTCGCCAGTTGGGACCTCCGGGCTGACGTCCGAGGGAAGCACCAGTCTGGGCGTCACGAGAACCAGCAGCTCGGTTCTATTCTGTCTCATGGACTTCGACCGGAACAAGGCC
>JAZGCO010000095.1:0-11895 GCA_036476995.1 Gemmatimonadota bacterium | reverse complement strand
TTGGTGGCTGACGGCGAGATCGTGACAGCCTGCATGCAGACCTGCCCCACGCATGCGATCACGTTCGGCAACTTGAAGGACCCGGAGAGCGAAGTCTCGCGGAAGGCCAAGAGCGCGCTGTCTTACTTAATGCTCGGTGAGCTGAATACGAGACCGGCCGTAACGTACCAGGCGAAGGTGACGCACGCGGCGGTCGCGGCGAGTGGCCACGGCGGCGGGAACGATCGCTCTGACGGCGGGGAAGCCAATCGCTGATATGGCAACGCCCGCGCAAGACATTCCGAACGACTACCAGACTCCGCTGACGCTAGCGGACGCGAATCGGGACATCATCCGCCCGATATCGGCGCCATCCTGGCGTTTCTGGTTCATGATCACCATCTGCCTACTCGGTATCCTGGCGGCTGCGTATGCCTGGAGCCAGCAGGTCCGCAAGGGGATGGGCGTAACCGGGATCAACAATCCGGTCGGCTGGGGCGTGTATATCGTGACGTTCGTGTTCTGGGTCGGCATCGCGCACAGCGGCACGCTGATCTCGGCCGTTCTATACCTGTTTCGGTCCGGCTGGCGCACCACGATCAACCGGACCGCCGAGGCCATGACGATCTTTGCCGTCTTGACCGCGGGGCTGTTTCCGCTCATCCACCTGGGACGGGTCTGGTACTTCTATTATCTGATACCCTACCCGTCGGATCGGCTCCTCTGGCCGAACTTCAGGTCTCCGCTGGTTTGGGACATGTTCGCTATCGGTACATATTTCACCATCAGCCTCGTGTTCTGGTACGTCGGCCTAATTCCGGACCTGGCGTCGCTGCGCGACAAGTTCACAGGATTTAAGAGGAAGATCTACGGTATTTTCGCGCTGGGCTGGCAAGGTACGGTGAGGGACTGGAGTCACTACCGTCGGCTCTATCTCTATTTGGCCGGCATCGCGACACCCCTCGTGCTGTCCGTGCACAGTGTGGTTTCGTGGGACTTCGCGATGGGGATCGTGCCGGGCTGGCACTCGACGATCTTCGCCCCCTACTTCGTGGCGGGCGCGATCTTCTCCGGAATCGCTTTGGTGATCACGCTTATGATCCCTCTGCGGTGGGCGTTCGGTCTCGAGCGCTACATCAACAAGTACCACTTCGACAACATGGCAAAGCTGTTGCTGCTGACGTCGTTTATCGTCGGCTACGCCTACGTCATGGAGTACTTTATCGCGTGGTATTCGGCCGATCCGATCGAACAGGAGAGTTTCCGCTGGCGTGCGACCGGCTTTTATGCGCTTCCGTTCTGGATCATGGTATTCTGCAACGTCATCGTCCCCCAGAGCCTTTGGTTCAAGCGCACCCGGACCAGCATCGCGGCCCTGTTCATGGTTTCCGTTCTGGTGAATATCGGAATGTGGTATGAGCGCTTCGTGATCATCGTAACCTCGATCGCTCACGAGTACGATCCGGCATCGTGGGGAGTCTATGTGCCGTCCGCGACCGAGATCACGATCCTGATCGGAAGCTTCGCCTGGTTCTTCTTCTGGTTCCTGTTGTTCACCAAGGCGCTGCCGGTAATCAGCATCGCTGAGGTCAAGGAGCACATTGCCCATCACGGTGATCTTACATGAGCGGCATACTGGCGCAGTACGGCAGCTTGAGGGATACGCAACGCGCCATCGAGAGGCTGCGTGCCGCCGGCTACCACGATCTCGAGGTGTTCTCGCCGATTCCCGCCCCGGGGCTGGAAGAAGCTCTCGGAATCACGTCGAGTCCTGTCCGCCGCTGGGCCGTGATCGGCGGAATTACAGGGTTTGCCACCGCGGTAGCGCTTACGGCCCTGACGGCCCTGGCCTACCCCCTGGTTACGCAGGGCAAACCGATCGTCTCGCTGCCCGCTTACTTCATCATCATGTTCGAACTGACGATCCTGTTCTCGGGATTGTTCGCATTCTTCGGCCTACTGTACCACACCCGCAAACCAGCCCGCCGTTTGGCCGCGGAGTATCGCGAAGCGTTCTCTGTAGATCGGTTCGGGATCCTGGTGATCAGCCCCGCGGATGGCGCCGTAGCCGAGCAGCTCGTGCGAGAAACCGGGGCGGTCGAGGTGGAGGTGACCGAGTGAGGCCCACGCGATCAGCGAAGCCGTCACGACAGGCCGCTAGCCTGCTTCTACTCGTTGGTCTGCTGCTTATCAGCCTCGGCGCGTGTGACGACCAGGTCAAACGGGTGCCCTGGTTCAAGACGATGACGGAGCAGGTGGCCGTCCAGACGTATGAAGGCCAGCCGTCAGCAGCGCCCGAAGGCACCGTCGCGGTTGGACAGGGACCGGCCTACACGCTGGCGGAAGCCGATACGCTGCTGACCAACCCGACGGCGCCGTCGGACGAGGGTCTGGCCTCGGGTCAGGTATCCTACCGCGAGTTCTGCCTCCCATGCCACGGGGAATCTGGTGCGGGCGACGGGCCGGTTGTGGGCCCCAACCGGCTGCCGCCGCTCCCGACGCTCAATTTGCTCTCGGAACGGGCCGCGGGCCTCTCAGACGGTTACATGTGGGGCATGCTCGAGAATGGCCGAGGCGTCATGCCGTCGTACCGGCGAATCCCGCGTGACGAGCGCTGGTTGATCGTGAATTACGTGAGAAGTCTCCAGGCGCAGGCCACGCAACCGGCTGAAGAGTAGAGGGAGCCGTGAGCTCAGAGACCGTACAACTCGCGCCGGACCGGATCCTCGACACCGTTAGCGGCAAGCTGTCGGGCGGGATTCTGACGGTGTGGCTGGCCGCGATCCTGGTAGGAGCGGTCGGGTTCTTCCTGAGCGTTCAGGAAGCGCCCCAGCGCGTATGGCAGGCCGTTTGGATCAACTTCATCTATTTCGTCACGATCGCGCAGGCCGGGGTCATGTTCGGGGCGGTGCTCGTTACGGCGCGCGGCCACTGGGGCAAGCCGTTCCGCCGAGTGGCGGAAGCCATGTACGGATTCCTCCCGATCGCTGTGCTCGTTTTCTTTGGCATGTTTTTCGGTGCCCGGCACGTCTTCCCCTGGGTCGGCCCGGTGGAAGGTCACATTAACCGGGATTGGCTCACACTTGACGGCGTGTTCCTGCGAAACGGAGCGCTTCTGCTCATCATGCTGGCTGGAAGCACCGTCTACCTCAGGCTCTCGATTCGGCCGGATGCGCCACTAATCGCGGAGCGCCTGAGTGGGTGGCGCCGCAGCGTGATGGCGGGTCTGGCCAGCGGGTGGCGTGGCGATGAGGAGGAAGCCGAGCGTTCCCGGCGCATCCTGAACTGGCTGGCGCCCGCGCTGGTGGTCGCCTGGGTATTCATCTTCAGCTTCCTGGGAGTCGACCTCACGATGTCGCTCATTCCGGGATTCGTCAGCGTAATCTGGGGATGGCTGTTCGTGGTAGCCGGATGGCTGCCGATGCTGTGCCTGCTCGCGCTGTTCGCGCATCGCTTCAAGAAACAGCACGACCTCGGCGATGTGTGGGGTAAGGGGGAGTTTCACGACATCGGCAAACTGATGTTCGCCTTCACCATTTTCTGGTCCTACATGTGGTGGTCGCAGTACCTACCGATCTGGTACGGCAACATCGGCCGGGAGACGATCTTTTTCGAACAGCGGCTGGAGGGAGCGTTCGCTCCGCTGTTCTATGCGCAGATGGCCCTCGTATTCGCGATTCCGTTTGCGCTGCTCTTGGCACGCCGGCCGAAGATGAGTTCCCGGCACCTGTCGTTCGTGGCTGTAATTCTGCTGGCCGGTTTCTGGCTCGAACGATACAACGCGGTCGTGCCATCGATCTGGAAAGGTGAGGGAGTGCCTTTCGGACTGCCGGAGATCACCATCACGATCGGTTTTGTCGGATTGTTCGGCCTCGGGTATTCGCTCGTCTCGAGCACGCTGCCCAAGCTGCCGATTCGTGAGGCGCTGATCGTTGGAGAACGCAGCCACGGCCCCTGATACTTAGAGTTCGGAGCCAGCTCCGAACTCGTCGCGTATCAGGTCTTCCATTTTCTTCGTAGACACCGTGCCAACGAGCGCGTGCTCGTACTGGTCGTCCACCCATCGGGCCACGTGGACGCCATCGCCCACATCGGACATCTCAACGGCCCCAGTTCTCGAAACCGATAGCTGCGCGACCGGAATCCGGTAGTGCGCGAGCCGCTCTCCGTCCATGTCATACTCGATCGTCGCACCGCGGGCTCCACGGATGTCACATACCAGCGCCTTTCTCACCGTCGCGTCCGCGAGCTGCACCGGGCGAATCCTCTGCCCGATCTGAGCCTGATAGAAATTCTCGATCGATGTGGGATCCGTGTTCGTGGGAGATACAGCGGCGATCCGCAGAAAGTCCTCCGCGAACAAGCTGGCGCGATCCTCTCTCGACTCGGAGCGTGAAATCTCCAGGCCAGCCAGAAAAGCCGTCAGCACGGCGGCTGCTGCCAGCGGAATCCGCCACCCTTTCAGCCGCGATCCGCGCGGGCTAGCAGGCACCTCGGACCCTTCGGAGGATCGGGCGGGAACGGCCGTGATTTCCTCGCTCGACAGCGCATCCGAGATGGACGCGCGCAGCCCTTCAGGCGCGGCGGCGGTCAGATCGAGTCCTGAGAGCCTCCGGCCCAGCCTGGCGTCGCGCGCAAAGAACGCCGTGCAGTCGGCACATGCTTCAACATGGGCCTCAGCGGCTTCACCGTCCTCTGTATGTTCGCGTGGGCGGCCCGGGGGCCACAGCGCCTCTCTCGCGTAGTCGCACTCCATACTCATCCTATGTCGTTCAGCTCCCTCCGGTTACTGGATACAACCGGCCTAGACGGTAACGCATCGGAGGCCCGCGAGGTTCACGGCGGGGGCCCGAACGGGTTCCCGACCAGCGTAGTCTATTGACCGCGGAGATTGACGAACTGGAGGTCAAGCCGAAAATCCTCACCACGCAGATGCTGCATCACGGCCTGCAGATCGTCTCGTTTCGGGCCCTGAATCCGTAGCTGATCGCCCTGTATCTGGGCCTGAACGCCCTTGAGCTTCAGGTCGCGGACGAATTTGGCGATCACCTTGCCGGTCTCACCCGGAATACCCTGCTGTAGAACGAGATCCATGCGACTAGCACCCCCTGCCGCAGGCTCGATCTTCCCGTCGGTCAGGTTGCTCAACGGCACCTTTCTACGGGCCAGCCGCTCGCGAACTACCGTCCGAAGAGCCTGCAGCTTGTATTCGTCGCTGGCCAGAAGGTGAATCTCGCCCGTAGCCGCGTCCAGGGAGATTTCGGTCGTGGTGCCCTTGAAGTCATAACGCTGGCCAACTTCGGCGCGCGCCTGATTGAGGGCGTTGTCTACCTCTTGCATATCGATCTTCGATACAACGTCGAATGACTGTGATTTGGCCATTAGTCGATTATCGCGTTTCGTTGTGGGTGGGTCGCGGCCGGATACCTAGATTCCCAGCGCTTCGCTGACAATCCGTTCTTGCTGCCGCGAGTGCGCAGCAGCATACCCCTCCGCCGGGCTGGCCCGGTCCGGCCGGCCAATGTAGCGAACAGGAACGGCAGCCACAGCCTTCAGCCGATGTGCGATTGATCGCCACGCACCCATGTTGGCCGGCTCCTCCTGGACCCACAGGATCTCGGCCAGGTTGGGATAAGTAGCGAGCTCCTCCAGGAGGTCGTTCTCGGGAAACGGGTACAGCTGCTCAAGCCTGGTGATGGCGGTTCCATCGGCCCTGGAGCCCGGGTTGATCAGATCGTAGAAGATCTTGCCGCTGCATATGAGCAGCCGGCGCACGTCCGCCGCCGGGGGCGGATCCGGTTCGCGAAAGACGCGCTGGAACTCTCCGCCGGCGAGTTCTGCTGCACGCGAGCGGGCTGCCGGGTGCCGCAGCAGGCTTTTCGGCGTCATGACGACAAGAGGCCGGTGGGCCTTCCGCAGCGCCTGTAGCCTGAGCAGGTGAAAGTACTGCGCCGGCGTGGTACAGTTGACCACCCTGATGTTGTCCTCGGCCGCCAGATCGAGGAACCTCTCGAGCCGGGCGGAGGAATGCTCCGGACCCTGTCCTTCATGGCCGTGCGGGAGGAGAAGCACGAGGCGCGACTCCTGTCCCCACTTGGAGCGCCCTGCGACGATGAACTGATCCGTAATGGCCTGGGCCACGTTGGCGAAGTCACCGAACTGCGCCTCCCACAGCACGAGCGTCTCTGTAGCGACGGTGCTGTATCCGTACTCGAATCCGAGAACGGCTACCTCCGAGAGCGGGCTGTTCCAGACCTGAAAAGGCGCCTGGTCGGAGCTCAGGTGTTGAAGGGGCGTGAGCCGTTCGCCTGTTTCCGTGTCGTGTAGAACCAGGTGGCGCTGACTGAAGGTGGCTCTCTCGACGTCCTCGCCGCTCAGACGTATCGGAACGCCCTGCGTGAGCAGACTGGCGAAGGCCAGCGTCTCACCGTGAGCCCAGTCGATGTTGGCCTCAAGCTGATCCTTTCGGCTAGTAAGCTGCCGGTCCAACTTCTGGAACAGGTTGAAACCCTCCGGCCAGGCGTGAATTCTGTCGTTGAGCCTTTGAAGACGCTCGAGCGGAACGCCTGTATCAACCCGATCGTCAGATCCCTCTTCGGTGAGCGTGGATGGCTCTCGCCGCCGCAGACGCCGCTCTCCGGAAGGTTCCGCATCGCCATCGGTCGGACCTGCTGGCGCCGCGGAGCCAGCGCCCGAAGAGCCGCCTTCCTGTACAGAAACTCGCGCCTTAGTAAGTAAGTCGGCCACGTCATCGGCCATGCCGCGGGCTTCTGCCTCGGACACCACCCCACGCGCGGCCAGCGTCTCGGCCCACTGTTCGCGCACACTGGAATGCGAGTGGATCTTTTTATACATCAAGGGCTGTGTATAGCCCGGCTCGTCAGCCTCGTTGTGGCCGTATCTGCGGTAACCCACCAGGTCGATGACGATGTCCTCGCCGAACTCCGTGCGGTAGTCCATCCCCAGTTGCATGGCGGCGACGCACGCCTCCGGGTCATCCGCGTTCACGTGAAGTATCGGAATGCGGAAGGCGAGGGCCAGGTCGCTCGCGTACCGGGTGGACCGAGAATCTTCCGGGTCGGTTGTGAACCCGAGTTGATTGTTGGCCACGAGATGGAGGGTGCCGCCGGTCTCATATCCAGGAAGCCGGCACAGATTGAGTGTCTCAGCGACCACGCCCTGGCCAGCGAATGCGGAATCACCGTGAATGAGAATGGGCAGGACGGCTGTGCCGTGGGCAACGTCCACGACGGCGCCATCCTCTGCCTGATGACCGGCTACTCGGCCGGCGATCTGCTCGCGGGTGGCACGGGCCATCCCCTCGAGAACCGGGTTCACGTGCTCCAGGTGACTCGGATTCGGAGCCAGAGAGATCTCCACCTCACCGACAGAAGTGGCCACGCGTTCCCGAGCGCCGATGTGATACTTCACATCGCCGGACGCGGTTTCGGGAAGTGTGGTCTGCAGGCCCTGCGCAATCTGGCCTTCGAACTCGGCCATGATCGCCTTGTACGAACGCCCGATGATGTGAGCGAGCACGTTCAGGCGCCCACGATGAGCCATTCCGATCAGGACCTTCTGCGTTCCCCCGCTCACAGCCCGCCGAATCGCTTCGTCCAGCATGGGGATCATCATGTCGAGGCCCTCAATGGAGAACCTCTTCTGGCCCAAGTAGGAGCGGTGCAGAAAGTGCTCCATTCCTTCGACCTCTGAGAGCCTGGCCAGCAGCCGTTTGGCCCGTTCAGGATCCAGTGACCCCCGATGGCGTCCCGACTCGATGTAGTCAACGAGCCAGTCCCATTGAGCCGGGTTCTCCATGTGGTCCAGCTCATAGCCGATCGGGCCGCAGTAGATGCCTTGAAGAACACGTATCGCATCGAGAGCGCTCGAGCCGTGGCGCTCGAGGCCTACCGCGGCCGCCGGGAGAGAACCCAGTTCCTCCTCGGAGATGCCGTGGAACTCGGGCTTCAGCGATGGGTGCCCGGGTGGAGAGCTGCCCAGCGGATCCAGTTGAACGTCCAGATGGCCCTGGGCTCGGTAGGCCTCCACCAACGCGCCGGCAACAGCGGCCAGCCGAAGCCGGTCCTCTAAGGCGGCCGTGCCGGCGAGCGTGCCGCCATCGATCGAGATCCCGCGCCGGGCGGCAGCTCCGTGCTCCAGCATATCCACCAGTGACGGCGGGATGAGCCCGCGCTCGCGAAGGGCGCGCTCCGCCATCTGCTCAGCGTAGCCCGCGTTGTAGCCGTCAGCCGCCGATAGCAGCGGGTCCTCTCTCGGATCGGTCACGTCAGGTCGGTCTTCCAGTCAGTTCAGCGAAAGGCTGTTGTATACTATCCCCAGCCACTGATCAGTGTTGATGAAACCACTGCCCCACGGCTGCCACCGCTCCGGCACGCCGGCAGCCTGAATCTGCTGCAGCGTCTCCCCACGCTCCACAGCCTCGCCCACGAGGGCCAGAGACTCTGTCAGCATCTCGTGGTATTCTCGCATCTCGCCCACCCCGGCCAGGTCACCATGGCCTGGAATGATCTTGGCGTTCTCAGGGATCCGGTCCAGAACGGCGGCCACGTTGGCGGCTAGCCCCTGCACACTCCCTCCGTTGCCGAGGTCAACAAAGGGGAATCTGCCCGTGAAGAAGTCGTCACCCATGTGCACGACGTTGGACCCCATGAAAAACACCACGGCGTCACCGTCCGTATGGCCGTGCGGATAGTGAACAACCCGGATCTCCTCGCCATTGAAATGTATGGACAGCGAGTCTCCAAACGTCACGATCGGGAGCGCTTCGGAAGGCGCCGCCGGCACGTCACGGCCCAACACATGGGCACCCGACATCAGGATGCGGCGCACGTTCACATGGGCCACGATAGGCGCTTCGCGGCCGAACACCTCGTTGCCGTTCGTGTGATCCGGGTGCCAGTGCGTATTGAGGACAAAGCTCACTTCCGAGCCTCCGAGCTCGGCCAGCGCGGTCCTGATCTTGCCGGCGAGCGGAGTGAACTGGTCGTCTACGATCAGTATCCCGTCCGGGCCCGCTGACACGCCGATATTTCCGCCCGGCCCGATGAGCATGTGAATGCCACCGGAGACATGTTCTGCGCTGATCTGCGCGTTCGATATGTCCTGCGACGTGACCGGGCTCGCTGCGAAGAGAGTGCCGCCCAGCGCCACCATGCCAGCTTGAAGCTTCATTTTCATTCCTTCGTCTGTACGCATGCCTTTCGTAACCGCTCACACTCTCGGTTCTTTGGCTGATCGAGGCAAGCTTGAACAGAGGTCAGACGATACGGCGCGAACGGCTGCGGAACGCAGCCCGGGACGGTGATGTTTACTGTCGGGTCAGAAACGGAAGGGTGTGAATGCGGATTCCAACTATGTGGCGCCAGGCAGTCGCGTGCGCGGCCGGACTTCTTCTTCTGGCCGTCCAGGCCGGATGGGCCCAGGATACGGAAGCGGACGCGCGCAGGCTAGCCGGCCGTGATGTCTGGCGAACGGACTTCAGCCGGCACTCGGTTCCGCTGCACGAAATCGTGTCCGGTGGGCCAGGCAAGGACGGGATTCCAGCCATCGATCAACCTCGGTTCGAGGACGCGGCGGAGGCTGGCCGGTGGCTCGGATCCCGCGACCCCGTTGTCGTTATCGCCGCGGGCGGAATCGTAAAGGGGTACCCTCTCAGCATCCTCATCTGGCATGAGATCGTCAACGACGACATCGGTGGCATCCCGGTGACGGTGACGTTCTGCCCTCTGTGCAACACGGCTCTAGCGTTTGACCGGCGGCTCGATGGACGCGTGCTCGACTTCGGCACGACCGGCAGTCTGCGCCACTCGGATCTGGTCATGTATGACAGGCAGACGGAGACATGGTGGCAGCAGGCCGTCGGCGAGGGTATCGTCGGCGAACTGACCGGCCGGAAGCTCGAACTGGTCTCGGCCAATACACTGGGGTGGGAGACGGCGAGGCGGCTCTATCCGGACATCCAGGTACTGTCGAGGGACACCGGATTTCCGCGCTATCGGGATAGTGGCCGGTACGGGACAAACCCCTACACAGGCTACGATCGACCCGGCAACAAGCCGTTCGGTCGATTCTTCTCGGGCCGTACCGACCCCAGGCGACCGGCCATGGAGCGAGTCGTCGGGCTCGACATGGGAGACGGATGGGCCGCCGCGTTCGGCGACTTGCGCGAGGCCCGGGTAATCAACGCCGTTGTGGACGGACGGTCGGTCGCCGTGTTCTGGTTGCCCGGAGCCGCTAGCGCGCTGGACGAGACTCGCATCGCGGAGAGCCGGGATGTGGGACAAACGGCTGTCTTCGAACGGACAGCCGCAGGCAGGAAACTGGACTTCTTGTGGAAGGAAGGCGCGTTCACGGACCGGCAGACAGGATCGAAGTGGAACCTCGCCGGACATGCGACCGAGGGGCCGCTCGCCGGGAACAGACTCTCAGCCGTGCCACATGGCAATCACTTTTGGTTTGCCTGGGTCGTATTCAGGCCCGAAACAGAGGTATGGAGTCCGTGAGCGCAGAAGCCGGCGTAGAGGATCCACTTTGAGCCTCCTTGCGATGCGTACGGCAAGTTCGCCGGCTAGAAGCTGACAGGCATCCGCCAGACGATCTCGTTCCCAGTGTCGCCAACAAACAGCAAGCCGAAGTCGGATGTGGCCACGCCGAACGGAAGCTCCAGCGACGCGGCACCCGCATCCACGAGGTCGCCCGTGTACCGGGTACCTCCATTTCCGACCAGAGTTGAAATAATTCCGCTTTCGAGCTGGAGCGCACGCACTCGGTGGTTGCGAGTGTCTGCGATGTAAAGGATCTCTCCGCTACGTGAAACCGCTATAGACTCCGGTACATCGAATAGCGCATCTAGCGCGGCCCCACCGTCGCCTCCGAACCCGCGGACGCCATTGCCGGCTATCGTCCGGATGATGCCGGTCGCGAGGTCTAGGGCCCGCAGCCGGTTGTTGCCCGCATCCATGATGTACATCGTACCGTTCGAAACGGCGATATCAGTCGGGAAGTCGAGCAGGGCCGCCACGGCAGCCTCCCCATCTCCGGCAAAGCCACGTTCGCCGGTCCCAGCGACAGTTCCCAACGTGCCATCTGCTCGCGCAACGCGGACGCGGTTCAATTGGCTCTCGGTAAAGTACAATTCGCCGGCGGAGCCTACCGTGATTCCCCGGGGACCGGTGATCTGAGCGCTCGGGGACACGGGCGTTCCGTCGCTACTCTCGCCCGATTCGCCTGTCCCGAGAAATACGGCGGCATCCTCCGTGTCCAGATCGATGTGCCAGATGCGCTGGCCCAGTCGATCCGAAACGAACAGTCCTCCCACGCGGTCCAGAGATAGGTGGAGAGGCGCGACCAGACACTCGCCGGAGCAGCGCAAGTGATCAAGGACGATCCTAAATCGTCCGGAGGAGGTCACCGAAACGACGCGCCGATTCCGCCGGTCCGCCACGTAGACCACACCGTCTTCCGCCACAACGAGCCCGGATGGCTGGTTGAGGTGGCTCGAGAGGGCCAGTGTGTCCGTGGTATTTCCGAATTCTTCCGGAATCCCGGCCACGACCCGAATGATGCCAGGGTTGTCGCCGAGAACCGCCACGGGTTCTCCGCAGCCGTTCGCGATGGCCGTAGCGGCGATGCATGCCACGGCCGCTCCTAGGGTAGCTCTGCGATCCATATGTCGTGCTCGTCCTCAGCATCGAGACGCGAAAAAGCCAGCCGGCGGCCGTCAGGCGATACGGCTGGATCCCGGCCGCCAACGGTCCCCAATATGGGCTCTTCTTGACCGGAATCGAGATCGTAGCGCCACAGGCGGTCCCCGCGGCGGAAGAACAGGACCCGGCCGCTCGGATCCCAGGCGGGCTCCTCTCCCTCCGTAAGGTCCAACCGCTCGCTACCGTCAGG
>JAZGCO010000094.1:0-3698 GCA_036476995.1 Gemmatimonadota bacterium | reverse complement strand
TGGAAACAGGAACAGACCAGCCTGTTCGATCTGGCCCTGTGGGATCAGACTGCCATCAATATCGTCGGAACCGACGGCGAGCCCGAGCGCTATGTGGGTGCCCGCGTCACCTCCAACATGTTCGACGTCCTCAAGGTGCGACCCCAGCTGGGTCGCGGCTTCGTGGCAGGAGAGGACGAGCCGGGCGCCGAGCCCGTCGTCATCCTGGGCCACAACGCCTGGCAGGACCGGTTCGGAGGATCGCCGGGCGTTCTGGGAAGAACGGTGAAGGCAAACGGCACGGTCATGACTATCGTCGGAGTGGCGCCGGAGGGATTCAAGTTCCCCATCCGGGCGGAGCTGTGGATTCCCCTCGAGGTGAATCCGCTCGAGCATGAACGCGGCGAGGGTCCGCGAAATCCAGCCTATGGAAGGCTCCGGGATGGCGTGGACCGAGATCAGGCGGCGGCCGAGTTCGCCGCCCTGGCCGGTCGCCAGGAGCAGGAGTATCCGGAGGCGAATGAGGGTTACACGGCGCTCGTAGAGCCGTGGACTGACTTCATCATCGATGACGATATCAGTGCCCTGCTACTGACGATGCTGGCGGCTGTGCTCGGCGTCCTGCTGATCTCATGCGCCAACGTGGCCAACCTCCTGTTCGCCCGAGCTGCGGTTCGGGAGAAAGAAGTGGCCATTCGCAGCGCACTCGGGGCAGGCAGGCGGCGAATCGTGCGCCAGCTCCTGACCGAGGTAGCTGTGTTGTCCTTCGTCGGGGCCTCTCTGGGCGTACTTATAGGCCTCGCGGGTATTTCTTGGTTCGACCGCAGTCTCGCTGTCAATCCGCCGCCCTTCTGGATGTCGTTCGGCATGGACAGCACGGTCATCCTGTTCGTGATCGGGATCACCGTTCTCTCGGCTGTCGCCGCTGGACTTCTGCCGGCCATGCGCTCTACCGGAAAGGGCATGAACGACAACCTCAAGGAGGAGGGCCGAGGCTCATCAGGTCTCCGTCTGGGCCGCGTCACATCAGGAATCGTCATCGGTGAGGTAGCCGTGTCGTGCGCGCTTCTGATCGCGGCAGGGCTCATGATTGGGAGCGTCGTGAAGCTCAGAACTCTGGATATGCCGTTTGCCATCGACGACGTCTTTACGGCGCGCATCAACCTCCCGGATACCGACTACCCCGAGGCCGAGGACAGAACCAATTTCTATGAGCTGCTGCTCCGGGACCTGCAGGAAATGCCCGGGGCCCAAGCCGCGACGCTGTCCGACGGTCTACCCGCTTCCGGCAACGGACTGCGCGGATTCGAGTTGGAGGGCGAGAGCTACCCGACGGAAGCGGACTTTCCGCGGGCTCGAGAGGGGATCGTCACCCCAGGTTACTTCGCCACGTTCGAAACCCCGATCCTCGAGGGCCGGGCCTTCGAGTTCTCGGACCACCTCGACAACCTGGGCGTGGCCATCGTGAACAGCAGCTTCGTGGAGCGCTTCTTCGCTGGTAGGGAGCCTCTCGGACGTCGGATGAGGATCCGGCAGGAGGGTGTCGAGACCGACTGGCTCAGGGTGGTCGGTGTGGTTCCGGACCTCAAGATGGAAGGCATCGGAAACAACGACGCCGATCCCGCCGGCTACTATGTCCCTGTGGCACAGAGCGGTGAGATCCTCGGAGGTCGAGTGAGTATGGCGCTTCGGGCTGGAGGCGATCCGATGGCCCTGACCTCAAGGGTGCGGGAGACGGTCGCGTCGCTGGACTCCAATCTGCCCATCTACGATGCGATTTCCATGACACAGGTTATCAGAGCCCAAACCTGGTTCTACCGGACTTTCGGTACCCTATTCATGGCGTTCGGCTTCGTGGCCCTCTTTCTCGCTTCGGTCGGGCTGTACGGCGTGATGTCGTTCAGCGTCAAGCAGCGAGAACGGGAAATGGGTATCCGGATGGCGCTCGGCGCCTACAACGGCAGACTCATTCGGCTGGCCATGCGGCGCGGGCTGACGCAGCTGGCCATCGGCATCACACTCGGGATCGGTCTGGCGATGGCGCTCACAGTGCCGCTGGCGCCCATCTTGTACGGCGTGAACGCCAGAGATCCGGTCATCTTCGCCGCGGTGGTGCTCTCACTGGTCCTGACCGGCCTGTTGGCGACGTTCATTCCAGCGAGGCGCGTTACGCGGATCAATCCGGCGGTGGCGCTAACGCCGGGTTAAGCGGGCGGCTGGCAACCTGGGTGCGTCTCGAGGCATCTTATGCCTGACCGAAGTATTGCCTGAGATGACCGCACGGGGGTGCATTTTGGTTGCAAGTTCGCGATCTGGCCGATTTCTCACCGGCGCGGTGTCAGTTCTCGCCGCCGTCGTCGTCGGAGCCCCGGCACGGGCCCAAGAGACAGTCGTCTCGGGCGATCTCGGCGAGCAGGTGGATCAGTTCATGAGACAACAGGCGGAAGCTGGCTTTTCCGGGGCCGTCCTCGTAGCCAGGGGCGGCGAACTGGCCCTCTTCAAGGGATACGGCCTCGCGGATGCCGAGGACAGTATACCGAATCAGGCAAATACACTCTTCGACCTAGGATCGATCGCTAAGGATTTCACACTGGCGGCCGTCCTGAGGCTCGAAGAGCAAGGGCGGCTCCACCCCTCGGACCGGTTGTATAGATTCTTCCCGACTTCTTTCAATAAGGCCGACATCAGGATCGATCAGGTCATACGCATGGAGGCCGGCTTTCAAGAGTACCACGATGAGTTCGGGGACTTTGAGGAAATGACGCGGCGCGAGGCGTTGGGCCGGATCTTTGCTCAGGAGCTGCTGTTCGAGCCAGGCACCGATCGGGCGTATTCGAACTCAGGCTACACTCTGCTTGCAGCGATGGTGGAAGTCGCTACGAACGAACCCTTCCAGGACTTCGTCCGGGCCGAGCTCTTTGCGCCCGCAGGCATGGAGACGGCCGGTTTCTACGGTGAATCGCTGGTCTCCGACGATCAGGTGGCTGTTGGCCGGGACGGCCAGGCGACTCACGGGGACAGAAACGCCCCACCCTACTGGGGCGAAGTCACCTGGGCTCTCCAAGGCAGTGGCGGCATGGTCGGGTCCCTGCTGGATCTGTTCCGCTGGAAGCAGGCGCTCGCCGCGTGCGAGGTGCTCTCATGCCCCTTCGTCGAGAAGTACAAGTTTTACAATCCGGCGGAGAACGGCATTCGGTACCAGGCGGGCGGAAACGACTTCGGCTTCGTCTTCGTGACCATCGAGCTTGAGGCCGAGGATGGCTTCATCGCGTTCGCTCAAAACAACAACCCGCTCGGCGAGGAGGACCCGGATCTCGTCCGCGGGTTGATCGAGTGCTTTCGGACGTTGACCAGCACGGACTAGGCGGAGGGCGACCCCGGCGGAGCCGCCCCCGTGCAAAGAAATCGCTATTGCAGAGACGCTCTACTGTGTCATGCTGCTGTTCCACATATCCCGGTGCATCATCCACGCGCCGTCCACCTTCTTGTACACGACCGTGTACTTGCCGTGGTCTAGATGCGCGCCGTCGGGTGCCGTGGCAACCCAGGAGCCGTTCACCTCGATCGCCGTGTCGCCGAAGTCCTCGACCGCGCCCGGCGTCAACTGACTCTGCGAGCCGGACTCTACCTCGCCTTGCCAGAAAGCGGCTATCGCCTCGCGGCCCGATATCGGCTCGCTGCCAGGTGGAAGCAGCATCGCATCTTCAGTGTACAGAGCG
>JAZGCO010000093.1:0-10364 GCA_036476995.1 Gemmatimonadota bacterium | reverse complement strand
GCGCCCGCGTCCTCGTGCTTGAAGAAGACGTAGGCACGCTCCCAGTCCTGATCCGCGATCCGTGCCGCCCAGTCCTCTAGCGCGGCATCTGAATAGTCAGGTTTGCGCAGCCGCATGTACCCCCAGCTCCCGGTGTTCACCAGATCACCGTCGGCTTCCTCGGTGTCGGCCGCGCAAAGGGCCGTTCCGTGCGATCGCAGGCAGTCGTACGTGGCGTCGTCGAACCAGCTCTCATGCCGAAACTCGAAGGCGACGCGGCTCGGATCAGGCAGCATGTCCAGAAACGTGTTGAGCCGCTCCAGGTCTTGCTTGAAATTCGGGGGCAGCTGAAAGAATACGACTCCGAGACGCTCACCGAGTTCGGACGCCGTCCGGAGCAGATAGAGCGTTTCTTCTTCCACCTCTTTCAGCCGTTTGAAGTGGGTGATGCGCCGGGAGGCCTTCAGCACGAACCGAAACTCGGGGCCTGTCTGGTCGGCCCACCTGCCGAGCACCTCGGGCTTGGGCATCCGGTAGAAAGTGTTGTTGATCTCGACCGCTGGAAGCCGAGTCGCGTAGTGCTCTAGGAACCTGGAGGTTGGAAGGTCTTCGGGATAGAACGGACCCTTCCATTCCTTGTAGCTGTAGCCGCTCGTTCCTGAGAGGATCTGCATCAGCTTGTCTCCTTGATCATCGCCGCAAACGGGCCGCGTTCTACGGCTGGCTCGGCCAGTGGCAGCCCAACCGCCTGAATAGAAATCGCGTCATCGCCGCAGCCTGCATGCGTTACCCGCTGCTCTGAAAGCGCTTTCCCAGTCGCGACAGAACGGCCGGGAGGTCCGGGCGCAGGTTCAGTACCGGCAGCATCGGTTCATCTATCATCCTGCTCAGACGCTTGGGAACGGTCCGGATCGTGAACCGCCGCATGTCGAGCCCGGCCGTTACCTCGCGCCACCGCAGCGGCGTGCTCACGAGCGCACCAGGTACGGGCCGCACGCTAAAGGGCGCCGCCAGGAGTTGTCCGCGCCGGTTCTGAAGATAGTCGATGTAGACTCTCCCTTCTCTCTTGGCCGGATTCCGGGTGATCGTGGCTATGTCTTCAACCTCCTGCAGCGCAACGCGGGCGATCAGCTCTCCCAGGGTCCGTGACTGCTCGTACGAGAACTGGCCTCCCACGGGAACCAGCACATGGAGTCCGGTAGATCCGCTGGTCTTCACGAAACAAGGAAGATCGATGGCCGAGCAGAGATGGTGCAGCACGCGCGCGATCTTCACGACGTCCGTGAACGGAGCGCCCTTCGGGTCGAGGTCGAGAATACACCAGTCCGGCCGGTCGATCGTACCGACCCGGCTGGCCCAGATGTGGAGCGGGATCGTGCCCAGGTTAGCCAGATAGAGCAGGGAAGCCTCGTCGTCGCAGACGAAGTAGTCCAGCACCTTGTCCTCCGTCCGCTCACTCTGAATGGATTCGGTACGGATCCACTCGGGAGTTGAGACCGGGGCATTCTTCTGGTAGAAGAACTTTCCATCTATCCCGTCGGGGTACCGGGTGAGGACCAGCGGCCTGTCGGCCAGATACGGCAGGAGCCAGGGTGAAACGGCCCGGTAGAACTCGAACAGGTCCTTCTTCGTGTACTGTTCTTCCGGCCAGAAGATCTTGTCGGGATTCGAGAGCCCCATCTCGGGCGCCGTGGACGCAATCGCGCCACCGCCCGCTTTCGTGTCGGCCGAACCGCGCCCACCGCCGGAATCCTGTTCGAAGTCACGTTCGCCCTCCTCGCCGGTCCGCCCGAGGGCCAGCGTTTCGAGCATCACACACTCGCCGGGCAGCTTGTCATCCCGCAGCCGCACGAACGTCGGGTGGCGCAGAAGATGGTCATCCGTCCACTCGAGGTAGCGAACCTCCGCTACTAGCTCCGGTCTGACCCAAGTGTGCCTCTCGCTGGCCGGACCCGAAACGCCTCCGGCCACCGGACAGTCCTGAGTCTCCAGCCTGTCGAGATCCGCGCGAATGTCCCGGAGCTGGGCCTCGGAGAAACCGCTACCGACCCGGCCTGCATACATGAGGTGCCCTGAAGGTTCTGACCCGGGCTCGTCGGCACGCCCGGGCGGGTCGTCATTCCAGGCGGCTAGATGGAGCGCACCGAAGCCAGCGCGGGAACCCTTGGGCTCCGTAAATCCAATGATGACGAAATCGTCCGCGCGCTCCGCCCGGACCTTGAGCCACTGCCGCGACCGCCCACCCCGGTATTTGCTGTCCGCCTTCTTCCCGATGATACCTTCAAGCCGGAGCGCCAGCACCTGTTCGTACAGCGCCTCGCCGACGCCATCGAAATGATCCACGTAGCGAATGGGGCCGACCGGGGGGAGTACCTCCCGCAGGAGTACCTTGCGCTGCCGAAGCGGAAGCGCGCGAAGATCGCGGCCCTGCAGACTCAGGATATCGAAGGCGTAGAACGTGGCGGGCCGGCGCAGTGAGGCCCGCTTGATGTCGATCGGGCGCCGAACACGGGCCCGGTTCTGTAGCCGCTGAAAGCTGGGATGTCCGGCTTCGTCATGCAGGACGACCTCGCCATCCAGGATGAAGTCGCCAACAGGGAGGGCCTTCAGCGCGCGGGCCAGCTCCGGAAAGGTCGGCGTCGCGTCGTTGCCGTTGCGCGTGCGAATCTGTATCCGAGGCCCCGAGCGGGAAGTCAGCATCCGGTAGCCGTCCAGCTTGAGCTCGAACAGCCACTCAGGATCGGACCACGCGGCTTCCGCTGTATGGGCGAGCATGAATTTCATCGACTCTGCGCGTACCGCCTTCTTCGGGATCCCGAGTTCGTCAAGCAGGTCCTCCATGCGCGGCTCGAGCGTCACGCCGGCACCCAACTCTTCGACGGTCAACCCGCTCAGGATAGACTCCTGCGGGACGCCTTCGTCTGCGCTGGACGCGGCGGCTCGCTCGGCCCGGCTCATCGTGCGGGTCTCCCGGATGAGGAGCCACTCCTTCTCCGTCTTCTTGAGCTTCACGAGCGTCCACACGCCCCGGAGTTTGTGCCCCCGCAGCTCGAACAGAAACTTTCCGCTCTCCAGGCCCACATCAGGGTCTTCCAGCGCGATCCAGGTTCCTCTGTCCCAGATGATCATGGGACCCGCGCCGTAGTTACCCTCCGGAATCACGTCCTCGAAATCGACGTATTCGAGCGGGTGGTCTTCCACGTGAACCGCCAGGCGCTTCTGGCTCGGATCCAGGGATGGTCCCTTGGGTACGGCCCAGGACATCAGGGCGCCGCCCAGCTCGAGGCGAAGGTCGAAGTGCAGCCGGCTCGCGTCGTGCTTGTGGATCACGAACAGTCCGGTCCGCCGCGGCTGCGCGGTGTCGGCCTTCGGTTGGGGAAGGGGACCCACACTGGGTTCGGGGGTCGCGCCAGCCGTTCGCTTGGCGCGATACCGCTCTAGCGAGTCGGTCTTCGGCTTGGATTTCGGCATCGTTCTAGCTTACTTTACTATACCCCAGACACCAAAACTCAAGACTTGCCCTTCAGTCGGGAGAGTATACATGAGTGCTCGTTCCATCGGCACGGCAACCATATCGTTCGGCTTGGTATCGGTCCCGGTCAAACTCTATTCGACAGCCGACAACACGCAGAAAGTGGCGTTCAACTGGATCAACCCCAGTTCTGGTTCGCGCGTGAAGCAGCGCTACTGGGATCCTCACGAGGAGCGGCTCGTTGAACGGGACGAACTCGTCAAGGGATACGAATTCAGCAAGGACCAATACGTGTTGTTTACTCCCGAGGAGCTGAAAGTTCTCGAGGCGCAGTCGAGCAACAACATCGACATCGCCGAGTTCATACCTTTCGCTGAGGTAGAGCGCCTTTATCTCGACAAAGCGTACTACCTGGGCCCGGACCGGGGTGGTGACAGGGCGTACCGGCTCTTGAGCGCCGCCTTGCGCAAGACGAAGCGTGCGGCCCTGGGCCGCTACGCGGCACGCGGGAAGTCCTATATGGTGCTCGTCCGGCCGATCGAGGAAGGCCTGATTCTCGAGCAGCTTCACTATTCCCACGAGCTACGGGGTTTCGAAGAGGTCCCGATCGGGGATGAAAAAGTAAAGAAAGAAGAGCTGGATCTGGCTGTGCAGCTCGTCGAACAGGCGTCCATAGATACGTTCGAGCCGGAGAAATATGAAGATGAAGTCTCTGAGAAGGTGTTGTCCCTGATCGAAAAGAAGATCGAGGGAGAAGAAATCACCGCCGCCCCAGAGGCGGATACGGGAGGAGAGATCATCGATCTGATGGAGGCCCTGAAGGCCAGTCTGGGTGCGGAGGGCGTGCCGAAGTCCAAGAGGTCGGCTAAGCCTGCGGGCCCGAAGAAGACGAAAGCGCGGAAAGCGACCGGCACGTGACGCTCGTCGCTGATGGGCTGGCCGGGTGACCGACTACAGCACCCGGGATATCGCCGATCTGCTCGGAGTCGAGCCGGAAGCTGTGCGCCGATACGCCTCTACGGCTGAGCTCGATCCCGACCGCCACAAGGGGAGCCGCTACTCGCTGACCTTCCAGGACATGGTGCTGATCCGGACGGCGATCGAACTCGCCAGCGCCGGAGTTCCGCACAGGCGGGTTCACCAGTCGCTCCGCCGACTCAGGGCTCAGCTGCCTACGGGCAGACCGATGGCCGCGGTTCGAATATCGACCGACGGCGCAGAGTTGATTGTCCAGGACGGAAATACAGTATGGAGTCCGGAGTCGGGACAGGTGATTCTGGAGCTGGCCACACCCGCCAGGAAGACCCGAGTCACGTCTCTGGACCGCCGCCGCGCCAAGGCCGTCGAGCGCGAGAAACCGGAGATGGACGCGGATGAGTGGTACGAACTCGGCTGTGCCCTCATTGAGCGGCTGCCCGAGCAGGCGCTACAGGCCTTCCGCAGCGCCGTGCGCCTGAGTCCGGGGCACACCGAGGCGCACGTAAATTCGGGTTTTATCCTTCAGTCACAGGGAGAGAACGAAGCGGCCGAGGCCGAGTACCGACTCGCCCTGGAGGCAGATCCCGCCAGCGCAATCGCGGCGTACAATTTGGGGGTGGTGCTGGAAGATCAACTGCGGCCGGAGGAAGCCCTCTCCGCCTACTCTCTGGCCGTGGAAGCGGAACCTGATATGCCGGATGCGCACTTCAACCTGTCGCGTCTCAGTGAGGAGCTCGGAGATCGCGCGACCGCTCTTCAGCACCTGAGGACCTATAGCCGACTCCTGCGAGCGGCCCGCGCCCCGTAGCAGATCGGGACGGGTCGTTCCGAATCCGAACACTGGGTGCCGCCGCGAGGTCGGCCATGGAGCCCGTATCGCACTGTATTGGAGCGGTTTGACTGCACGCTTCCGGTTGGCATGGGCGTTGCTTTAAGCCCGACCGGGGCAGGATACGCGAATTCCGGGGAGAACGACGATTATAAGACGCGATGTCATGCAGGACGCCAGGCATGCCCTGCGCACGTTCGTGACCAGCCCGGGATACGCACTGCTCGTCGTATTCACCCTCGGTCTCGGGATCGGAGCGACCAGCGCCGTCTTCAGTGTCGTCAACGCCGTCCTCCTCCAGCCGCTCCCGTATGACAACCCGGACCAGCTCGTCTTCATCTGGCACCAGTCTGAAAAAATGGGCTTCGATACCGCCCCGGTTCCGGGCCCCGACGTCATCGATTTCCGCGAACAGACTACCGTCTTCCAAGCGGTTGCCGCGCTCAACAATACTCCCACCGCAAACCTGACCGGAGACGGAGAGCCGGAGGAGATCTACCTATCCGGGGTCACGGACAACTACTTCGACGTGCTCGGAGTACGGCCGCAGCTGGGCCGGACCTTCGTTGCGGCAGACGGCGGGCCTGAGGCCCCGCACAACGTCGTGATCAGCCACGAGCTGTGGTACCGTCGCTTCGGCGGCGCCGATGATGTCATCGGAAGCAAGACCCTGATCGACGGCGTTCCGCGGACGATCGTGGGGATCATGCCGCCGAGCTTTGAGGTGCTGATGCCTGCCTCGGCGGGCATGTCCACCGACGTGGACGTTTGGGCGGTGTTCAACTACAATCTGGAAGACCTGCCCCGCGACAACGCGTTTCTGCGCGTGGTGGGCCGGCTCCACGACGGGGTCGCCATCGATCAGGCGGATGACGAAGTGGCTGCCCTGCTCGAACGGCAGCGAGCCGAACATCGATATCACCGGGACGGAGAGATCCGGTCCACTGTTAGGCCGCTGCATTCGGACATCGTGTCCCATGTGGATTCCGCCCTGTGGTCGCTGCTCGGCGCCGTGCTGTTCGTACTCCTGATCGCGTGCGCGAATGTGGCGAACCTGCTCTTGGCGCGGGCGGTGGCCCGCGACCGGGAACTGGCGATTCGGGCGTCGCTCGGAGGTACGCCCAGACGACTTTGGCGTCAGCTCCTCACCGAGAGCGCGCTCTTCGCTCTCGTTGGAGGCCTGCTGGGACTGCTGCTGGCGCGCTGGGGTATCGACCTGCTGCTCGCCGTGCGCCCCGCGACTTTGCCTCGGTTGGAACATGTACCCCTCGACGGGCCCGTTCTACTGGCCACAGCGGCGGCGACGGCGGTAGCCGCGATACTGTTCGGCTCGCTCCCGGCTCTCCAGGCGATGCGTCCTGACCTGAGTTCGTCCCTCACCGAACGCGGTCCGGTGACGCCGGCGCCGGGCCGCAGACTGCGCAGCGCGCTAGTCATCACAGAAGTGGCCCTGTCCATGGTGCTGCTGGTCGGGGCCGGCCTCATGCTGCGTAGCTTTGCCGACCTGACGCGACAGGATCTCGGCTTCTCCCCCGACAGCGTCCAGACGTTCCGCGTAACGCTTCCCGTCACCCAGTATCCGATGCGTTCCGATCGGGAGAGGTTTTTTCGGCAGCTGACCGAGAGTCTGGAGGCCGATCCGGCCGTCGAACGCGCGGGAGCGGTGTTTCCCCTTCCGCTGACCGGCCGATTCTGGACCGGACCATGGACGCTGCTGGGCGACGAGTCGGAGCTTGAGATTCCCAACGAAGCCAATTACCGGGTCGTCATGCCCGGTTACTTCGAGACCATGCGCACCCCTTTGCTCAGAGGCCGGTCATTCGTGGCTGCCGACAGCCGGGAAAACCCGGCCGTGGCGATGATCGACCGGACGATGGCCGGCCTCGCGTTCGGGGGAGCTGATCCAATCGGCAAGTGGCTCTGGGTGCAAAGGTTGGGCAGTCGCGAGTCCGTGAAGGTACGTGTGGTCGGAGTTGTCGAGAATATTAGGTACCGAGAACTGGCTTCGGATGGTCGAGCCACGATCTACTATCCGTACCAGGCTGAGGCGTTCAGAGGTATGGCTCTGGTGGTACGAACGGCCGGCCCGCCATCCGCGGCTGCGGTTGCCATTAGCGAGGCGGTTCACGCCCTCGATTCCAATCTTCCGGCGGCCGCCCTGAGACCGATGAGTGCGTATGTCGGAGAGGCGCTCGCCACAACTCGTTTCACGATGTTTCTCATTCTGGCTTTCGCGATCATCGCTGTCGTGCTAGCGGCTATCGGACTCTACGGAGTGTTGTTCACGGCGGTCCGGAATCAGAGGCGAGAACTCGGCGTACATATGGCCTTCGGGGCCAGCTCCAGTCAGATTCTTCGCCGCGTCGTGGCCCGTGGTCTGAAGCTCAGCGCATCCGGTATCCTCATCGGCGTAGTGGCTTCCGTGCTACTGATGCGGTCTATCGACAGCCTTCTGTCCGGAGTTTCGGCGACAGATCCGGCGACACTCGTGGCCGTAGCCCTGCTCCTGGGCTTCATCGCGGCGTTGGCTTCCTATATTCCCGCTCGCCGGGCTCTGCGCGTGGAGCCGACGGTAGCTCTGAGACACGAATGACCCGAATCTCGTCTTTTCGGCTCCTGTCAGCCTGCGCCATGGCCGCACCCGCAGTGATCACGACCGGGCTCCCGGCTCAGGATGCCGAAACTCAGCAGGTGGTTATCGAAGAGTGGACGGTTCCCTGGGATGCGACCCGACCGCGCGATCCCTACGTGGACCAGGCGGGCACAGTCTGGTTCGTGGGCCAGGCCGGGGACTACGTCGCAGCCCTGGATCCGGCAGACGGATCTTTCCGGCGCTACGATCTGGCGCCCGGCACCGGGCCGCACAACTTGATCGTCGATTCGGCAGGCACCGTCTGGTACGCCGGCAACAGAGCCGCTCACATTGGACAACTGGACCCCGAGAGCGGAAACATAGTCCCACACCGAATGCCGGCGTCCGCGGCCCGAGACCCGCACACGCTTGTCTTCGATGGTTCGGGCCATATCTGGTTCACTGTTCAGCACGGCAATTTCATCGGAAGACTTAATACCAGTACGACAGAGGTGAGCCTGATTGAGGTCCCGACCCCCAGCTCCAGACCCTACGGAATCGTCGTCGCGCCCGACGGAGTTCCCTGGTTCGTGGAATTCGCATCTTTCAAGCTAGGCCGGGTCGACCCAGTGACTCTGGAGTTGACCGAAATTGAGCTACCCCGCCGTGGAGCGCGGCCACGGCGACTGGCGGCGACTGCAGATGGCCGGATCTGGTACGTGGACTACGCTGGCGGCTTCCTCGGGAGCCTCGAGCCGGCTACAAACACGGTGCGTGAGTGGACCATACCGGAGGGCGTAGCGGGCCGGCCCTACGCCATGGCCGCTGATGACAAGGGTCGCCTGTGGTTCGTCGAGACCGGTCCAGCGACGAATCGCTTGGTGGGGTTTGATCCGCGCACTGAATCGTTCTTCAGCAACACTCCCATTCCAAGTGGCGGCGGTTCCGTCCGTCACATGGTGTTCGATCCGGTTCGCCGAGCGCTCTGGTTCGGAACAGACGCCAATACGGTGGGTAGGGCGGTAGTGCCTGACTGAGGAGGACTCGCCTATCGCACAAAACCTTAAGGGCCGCTCCGGCACGGCCCTCGTAACCGGAGCCTCCGGGGGAATCGGTTACGAACTTTCCCGCCTGTTGGCTTCAGAGGGATTCGGCCTGATTCTCGTGGCCCGAAGCGCCGAAGCTCTGGCCACAGTCGCGTCGCAGCTGCGAGAGGACTTTGGCGTCCCGACTCTCCCTGTCGTCCTGGATCTGGCCCGGCCGGAAGCGGCTGATGAAGTAGCCGACGAGCTTGCACGGCATGGCGCAGAGGTAGACGTGCTAATCAACAATGCCGGTTTCGGTGTCCACGGCCGATTTTCGGAAACGGATCTCGGGAGCGAGCTGGAGATGCTGCAGCTCAACGTCGTGACCCTCACCCACCTGACGAAATTGCTCCTACCTGGAATGCTGCACAGGGGCCGTGGCCGGGTGCTGAATGTGGCCTCGACAGCGGCGTTTCAGCCGGGGCCCCGCATGGCGGTGTATTTCGCCAGCAAGGCCTACGTGCTCTCTCTGTCCGAGGCACTCTCGGAAGAGCTTCGCGGATCCCCGGTAACTGTCACCGCCCTGTGCCCGGGCGCCACAAGGACAGGGTTTCAGAAGCGTTCGGGGCTCGACCGGACCGCGATCGGCGAGGGCCGCATGTTCATGGACGCTGCCAGCGTGGCCCGCGACGGATACGAAGGCATGAACCGCGGGCGCGTGGTGGTCGTTCCCGGAATCGCCAACAAACTGCTGGCGGCCTCGGTCCGGTTGTTCCCGCGCCGCGTCGTTACCCGATTGGTGGGATCAGTTATGGCCTCGGCGGCCCGGAAATGACTGCGGTGTAGCGGTGAGCGGGCCGCGCCACGTCCTGTCAGGTTGGCTACTGCTGGCTGTCCTTGCTGCCGGTGCCTGTGGGTCGGACGTACTTGAACCAGCGGCCGATTCCTTCCCGGGACCGGCGCCAACCCCCGATCCCGTGCCGGAACCAGACCCCGCGCCAGAGCCGCCACCGGCGGCCGGTCTTGCCGCCTCCGTAGTGGAGGTCAATCCAAGCGCCCACCACACTTCCGCATCGACGGCGACAGCGATCACGATCGAATTCGACCGGCCGATCGATCCCACTTCGATCGATCCCACCGTGTTTCGGGTGTTCGGCCGATGGTCCGGCGTCGCAACCGGCACGCACACGGTCGAGGCAGCAGGCGCCCGGATCCGGTTTGCCCCCGACGCAGAGTTCGCAGCCGGGGAATTCGTCACCGTTACGCTCGCAGGCTCGATTCGTCTGGCCGACGGAACACCGCTTGGGCGCGGGTTCGCGTGGTCGTTCTGGACGGCAGCGGGCGTAGGCGGCCTGGACCAGCTGAACGTAGGTACCCGGACCGTGCGACGCCCGGGAGAGGGGTTGATTCAGGCCTACGGGGCCTATGCGGGAGATATCGACGGTGACGGTGACTCCGATCTGGTCATACCCAACGAAGTGGCGAACGACATACGGGTGTTTCTCAACC
>JAZGCO010000092.1:0-2829 GCA_036476995.1 Gemmatimonadota bacterium | reverse complement strand
CTCGTCCGGCATCCAGCCTCCGGTCTCAGCATCAAAGGTCACCGGTCCTGCTCCTGGGTCATCGCATTCTCGTGGGCCGTATCGCGCATCGGAAGCCACCGCACGTCGCCTACGTTCGAGCGCGCGTTGGCCGATCGCGCCAGAGCGAACAGCAGATCCGAGAGCCGGTTGACAAACGGCAGGATCACTTCGGCCAGCGCCGGCAACTCATCGAGCAGGCCCGTTACAGATCGCTCGGCCCTCCGGCAGACGGTTCGGGCGACATGAAGATGCGCTGCCACGCGGCTACCGCCCGGCAGAATGAACGCGTCGAGTGCCGGCAGCTCGGAGTCCAATCGATCGATCCAGGCCTCGAGCTCGTCCGTACGGCCAGGGTCCAGGTCGCGTATCGTTCCGCGTTGCAACTCTCGCTCGGGTCTCGAAGCGGCCAGCCGGGCTCCGATCACGAACAGGTCCCGCTGTACATCCGCCAATTCCGCCGTTCCCAAAGAGTCGTCCGGATCCAGCGCCAAGACGACGCCCAGTGCGGCGTTCAGTTCGTCGATCGTACCGTAGGCCGCCACGCGAGAATCTGTCTTCAGTACGGCCTCTCCCCCGAAGAGCGTGGTCTCGCCCCCATCTCCCCGGCGCGTATAGATTTTCATCGATCAGTCCCGTACAGCTGCCGCATTGTTCCCTCGTCCCGTGACGACAGCCGAAGATTGCGATTACCGGGATGCATTACGTCCCGGGGATCTTCACTGTGCGGGAGTCCAAGGACATGACCGAACTCGTGCAGCCCGACCATCCGGACAAATTCGGGGCCTAAGGGAAGCCCTTTCCGATGGTGCACAGCCAGGGTAACGGTCGCGTGACGAATGCGTCCGGCCGGATCGGTCACTGTCTCCGTCAGGCCGGCTCGGTTCTCCGCGAATTCGCTTATCCAGCGCACGCGCACCCGGCTGCCCTTGGCGTCGGGGGTTACGCGGAAACGGACGGGCGAATCCTCGACCGCGTTCCAAACTTCCAAGACGTGCCGAATCTGCTCGGCCGCCCAGGGAGCAGGGTGGCGCTCAACGTACACGGGAATGCTTCGAGACTCTGTCCCGAGGCCGACATGCCATTGGTTGTGCGGAGGCTTGCCATGGCCGGCAGGATGTCCGAGGTAGGCAGCGGGCCGCGGCACAACAAGCGGCTGGTGGTCGGATGCGCGGTCGCCGCCGGGTGCGGATTGCATCTGAGCGCGGGCGGCCTCGGGCGCGCAAAGCGCCAGACAGCTCGCAAATATGGCCGTTAGCAACAAACCACGCCCCATGGTCGCTCCTCAGAAAACAAGAGCTGCCGAGCACAGCTCGACAGCCAAAACAAGGTACCAGACCTATCCATCATAGGTAAACGCCTATGCAGGATCGCGGCCAGCAAGTCGCCAGCGCATCACGCGGTCGCTCCTGCCGTAAGCCACTAAAGGCAAAGAAGCTGCACGATCGGGTCCAGATGGGCCACAACATACGGCCATGGCTGCGCTATGCGGAAGGCGGCGGTTAGCCTGCCGCTGGCGTTACAGTGGGAGTTTGCACGATTCCCCGCGCCATCCATCCGGTAGCTTCGCCCGGCGCATAACTGGCCTAAGATCGTTGACATTCCAGATCGACTTGGGTAGGATCGACGCCCGCTGCGGGGTGGAGCAGTCTGGTAGCTCGTCGGGCTCATAACCCGAAGGTCGCAGGTTCGAATCCTGCCCCCGCTATTCCGTTCCGGCCCCGTGTCGCTGTGCTGGCGCGGGGCGTTTTTGCTTGTCGGAACACAAGCCGCGATGTTTGAAAATCCGACGTGTGCCGAACTGATTGATCCGGGGTAGCTCAGTGGCCAGAGCGGGTGGCTGTTAACCACTAGGTCGTGGGTTCGAATCCCACCCCCGGAGCTCTCGCGAAGAGGGCGTCGGGCTGGGTAGCTCAGTCGGTAGAGCACCGCGCTGAAAACGCGGGTGTCGGCGGTTCGATTCCGCCCCCAGCCATGCCGGCTCACGAAGGGGCGTAGCTCAACTTGGCAGAGCACCGGTCTCCAAAACCGGCGGTTGGGGGTTCGAGTCCCTCCGCCCCTGTCAGCGCGCTGAATTGGGCTCGCGTAGCTCAGTGGTAGAGCGCATCCTTGGTAAGGATGAGGTCACGGGTTCAATCCCCGTCGCGAGCTTTGACGATCCAGCGGCCGGCCGGCCCGTGCGCAGGTCGCACGAGCTTGTCGAGAGAAGTCGCCCAGACGGGCGTCCGTAGCTCAGCCTGGATAGAGCATCGGCCTTCTAAGCCGAGGGTCGCAGGTTCGAATCCTGCCGGACGCATGACGCTGGTTCATCCCGGACTTGCCGGGAATGAGCCCCCATCGTCCAGCGGTTAGGACACCACTCTTTCAAGGTGGAGACAGGGGTTCGATTCCCCTTGGGGGCACTGCAGGAACTGGGGCCGTAGCTCAGTTGGGAGAGCGCTTGAATGGCATTCAAGAGGTCAGGGGTTCGACTCCCCTCGGCTCCATTTTCGAATATTCGTACGCCATACATGTAGTCTCGCAGACATGACGCGCCGCTAGCTCAATCGGCAGAGCAACTGGCTCTTAACCAGTAGGTTGAAGGTTCGATTCCTTCGCGGCGCATATCGCAGACACTGTCTGCTAACGGTTTTTCCAAAGAGAAGTGTCGCAAACGAGTGCCCGTAGCTCAGCCTGGATAGAGCGTCTGCCTCCGGAGCAGAAGGTCATGGGTTCGAATCCCGTCGGGCACACTGTTGTAACATTCTGCTAGTTGGTTATTTACCAAGTATTGCTACTCCCGACCTTGCGCCATCTTCCTTCTGATGTGAC
>JAZGCO010000091.1:0-2096 GCA_036476995.1 Gemmatimonadota bacterium | reverse complement strand
TAAGCTTCTCGTCGCCCGACAGCTTTCCGGACTCGATCCCGGATCGCACTACCTTCTCGACCTCACGCTGAGCGGCGACGCCGAAGCGTTTGAGTAGCTTGCGGATCTCCAGATTGAAAACCTGTTCGTCGAGCATTCCTGTATCCTACCTGATTCCTTTGGGCCGGAAGTAGAACCGCCGCAGCTCGTCAGGGCGGCTCCCGCCGCCCACCATGCTGAGCTGGAATCCGAGCTTCTTCAGGAAGTCCACGAGATCGCTCTCGTGCTCCATGCCGGGCGGGAGCTCGGGCGCTTCGAGACCGGTAGCTTCGACGGTGAACTCGCGACGATTCACTCCGGCGAGGCGGCTTGTCACCACGAGCACGGCGTCCCAGGTTGGAGAAGGCTGGATCATGAAAGCAATATACGGCGGTCGTCGCCGCCATACACGCGGGTCCGCCGGTCAGACGGCCCGACACTCTGATCGCCACTGGAAACGGGAGGACTTCGGGCGCCTCTGGAGAAAGTGAGCGATAAACCCTACACCGACATGGCCAAGACGCGAGAGCATTCCTACACCACCACCGAGCAAGACCTTAATCCGGCGCCGGAGACCAGCTATGCGGAAAGGTCGCGTACCTTGCTGCATCTCGGCAAAGTCGGAGTGCTATCAACACATTCCCAGAAACAAGAGGGCTTCCCCTTCGGCTCCGTCATGCCCTACGTCCTCGATGCCGGGGGCAGCCCGCTGTTCCTTATTAGCGGCATGGCCATGCACACCCAGAACCTCGCAGGTGACCCGCGGGCCAGCTTGTTCGTGACCCTGCCCGAGGCCAAGGGAGATCCCCTGGGGGCCGCGCGTCTGACGGTGATCGGCAAGGCGAGCAAGGTGCCGAGGGCGGATCTCAAGGGCGTGCGAGAAACCTATCTGAGCCGGCACGAGAACGCGCGCTATTGGGTGGATTTCAAGGACTTCGCGTTTTACCGGATGGACGTCATGCACCTTTATTTCGTGGGCGGCTTCGGTGTGATGGGTTGGGTGGAGAAAGATGAGTTCGGCAAGGCCGACCCGGATCCGTTGGCCGAGGCCGCGTCGGACATACTGGCGCACATGAACGCGGACCATGCCGAGGCGCTCGTCCTCATCGCACGCAGCGTCAAGGGCATCGAGGCCGAGGAGGCCAAGATGACCGCGGTGGATCGTCTCGGTTTCCATGTTCGCCTCAAGACCCCGAAGCGCATGCGCAGCGCCCGCATCGGTTTTCCGTTTGAGGTCCGCTCGTCTCAGGACTGTCGCAGTGCCCTCGTCGGCATGGTTAAGGAAGCCCGGGAAAAGATCGGATAAGAACCTGAGCCGAACTGCTCCGTCGGCTAGGCCGCCCTCACTTGGTTCGAGTACTGGCCGACTCGGAGAACGTCGATGGAGCCGGTCCTGGACTTCCCCAGCGCAGCAGCGAAAGCACCGGTGACCTCCTGCTTACAAAGCGGCTGTGCTGACACCGGTTGGCGCCGATACACGCCGAAAACAGTTCCCGTCCCTGTAGCGGGCAACATTCTTGAGCCTGTCCACTACCCTGCTTCCGAGACTTACGACCGCAGCTCGTGCCTTGACTCCGTACTATGGTACGGACTTTATCATTCGTTCATGGGAGCGGCGATCAGTGGCCACTTTGACGATTGGCAGACTCGCGGAGCGGGTCGGCATATCTGTTGAAACAATAAGATATTACGAGCGCCGACGTCTACTGAAGCAGCCGACTCGGCCGGCATCCGGCTACCGCCGCTATGGAGAAGACGCGGTCCGGCGACTGGCCTTCATCCGCAGGGCGAAGGCCCTCGGTTTTACCCTGAGTGAAGTTCAGGATCTGCTCGAGCTGAATACCGGATCCGGATCCCCGTGCAGCGAAGTCGAAGAGACTACCGGACGGACGGTCGCTCGAATCGAGGAGCAGATAGGACAGTTGACGCGAATCAAGAAGGCACTCGGCTTGCTTGTGGCCAAATGTAGATCGGGAGAGGACCCGGGCGAGTGTCCGATCCTGGAGGCACTGGAAGAAGCGGAGTGATTTGATCATGAAAGTAGAGCTTATCATTGACCGAGACTGCCCCAACGTGCA
>JAZGCO010000090.1:0-7490 GCA_036476995.1 Gemmatimonadota bacterium | reverse complement strand
CCGCTCGAGTACGCGATCGAACTGAACCGGCTCATCGAGCTCGAGATGGAAGGCAGCGTCGGCTGATGTTGACGGCGAATCTGACCGAACACGAGCCTGGATCGCTCCGGCGCCGCAGGGCGGCCGCCTGGGAGGAGTTCGCGCGGCACCCCATGCCGACTCCAAAGTCGGAAGAGTGGCGATATACGGACATCAGCGGGCTCGACGTAGAGTCCTATCAGCCTCTGCTGGCCACCGGACCGGGTCGAGAGAACGGCGGCGCTCCGACCCAGGCTGCGATTCCGGCGCCAGTGCAGAAGGTACTCGACAACGGGCAGGCCCGCAGCGCTGTCATGGTTCAGGACGGCGGCCAGGTTATCCATACTGAGCTGGACCCAGAGCTGAAGGACAAGGGCGTGCTGTTCGCGCCGCTGCTGGAAGTCCTCGAGTCGCACCCTGAGCTGATTGAACGGTATCTTTTTGCCAGTACCGTGGGATCGGCCGAAGCCAAGCTGTGGGCTCTCCACTCGGCCACCGTCTCGGACGGATACGTGCTGCACGTTCCAGCGGGGGTCGTGGTTCCGGACCCTGTGCACGTGCTGAGACACCTCGGCGAGCCGGGAGCTCTCGTCTCTACGCACTCACTCATCATCACCGAAACCGGTTCGGCGGTGACCTGTGTGGATGAGTATGTATCTCCCGATCTCGAGCCGGGCTCACTGAGCTTGAACGGAGCGGAGATATTTGGGGCCGAGAACGCGAGCGTGAATTTTATCTCGCTCCAGCTTTATGGATCGGGGGTCAAGCATTTCAGCATGCAGCACGCGAACACCCGGCGCGACAGCCGGTTGAGCGGGTTCAACGTCACGCTGGGCGCAGATCTGGCCCGGTCGGACGTGACGAGCCACCTGGAGGGTGAAGCCGGAAGCAGTGAGATGTTGGCCTTGTGGTTTGGAGATAGGAGCCAGCACTTCGACCACCACACGCTGCAACATCACCAGGCTGCACACACGCGCAGCGATCTTCTGTACAAAGGCGCTTTGACGGGCGCGGCGCGGAGCGTCTTTCGCGGGCTAATACGGGTGGATCCGAAAGCACAGTTGACCGATGCGTACCAGACCAACCGCAATCTGCTCCTGAGTGAAGACGCAGCCGCGACCTCGCTGCCCAATCTGGAAATCGAGGCGGACGATGTGCGCTGTTCGCACGGAGCGACGGTGGGCCAGGTCGATGAGGCACAGATGTTCTACCTGATGAGCCGCGGCCTGAGCCCGAAACAGGCGGAACGACTCCTCGTATTCGGCTTCTTTGAGGAAGTGCTCAGTCGCGTACCGGTGGATGGCGTCCGTGATCGCGTACGGCAGGCCATCGAGGAGAAGATCGGGCTGTAGGATGTCAGAATTTCGTACCGTCGCACGCCTCGAGGATGTTCCTGAGGGCAGCATGATCGGAGTGGAAGTGGATGGGGTGAAGGTGGCCGTGATTCACGAAAACGAACGATTCTTTGCTCTGCACGACTGCTGCTCGCACGAAGAGTTCCCACTCTCGGACGGAGACCTCGATAACGGACATGTCACCTGTATTCTCCACGGAGCGCGGTTTGAGCTGGAAACGGGGACGGCGGTGGCTCTGCCGGCGGTTAGACCTGTAAAGACGTACGAGGTACGAGTTGCAGACGGCGAGATCCAGGTCAGTCTCGGCTGAAGTCGCGCTCGATATCGAGCGCGTTCGGGCCGACTTCCCTATCCTTGGGCGAACCGTCCACGGGCAACCGCTGGTCTATCTGGACAATGCTGCCAGTTCCCAAAAACCGGTGGCCGTTATTGAGGCCGTCCGGGACTACTACGAGACCCACCACGCCAACGTCCATCGCGGGGCGCACGCGCTGAGCGTCGAAGCCACAGAAGCCTACGAAACAGCCCGAGGCGTGGTAGCGGCCCATATCGGTGCTGGATCTCCATCGGAGCTGGTCTTCGTACGGGGCGCCACCGAGGGCCTCAATTTGGTGGCAAGCGCTTGGGGCGGGGCCAATCTTGGTCCGGGTGACCAGGTCGTGCTCACGAAGATGGAGCACCACTCCAACCTCGTTCCATGGCAGCTCCTCGCCGAGCGTACCGGCGCCGAGCTTCGCTTCATCGACGTCACCCCCGAAGGTGAACTGGATCTCGATGACTACCGGCGTCTGCTCAATGGCCGCACAAAGCTGGTGGGAGTTACAAACGTGTCCAACGGTCTTGGGACCATCAACCCTGTGAAGGAGATCGTACGCCTGGCTCACGAGGCCGGTGCCCTTTGCCTGATCGACGGGGCTCAGGCCGTGCCTCATCTGACGGTGGACGTGCAGGATACCGGGTGTGATTTCTTTGCCTTCAGCGGACACAAGATGTGCGGCCCGACAGGCATCGGAGCGTTGTGGAGCCGTGCCGAAATCCTGAACGAAATGCCTCCCTACCAGGGCGGCGGTGAGATGATCTCGGAGGTTCGGTTGGAAGGCTCAACCTGGGCCGACATCCCGCAGAAGTTCGAGGCAGGAACACCAAATGTGGCCGGCGCTGTGGGCTTGGCGGCGGCGATCGAGTATCTGCAAGGCTTGGGAATGGAGGCTATCGAAGCGTGGGAAAATGAGGTCTTACTATACGCGCAGAGCCGGCTCGACGAGGTCCGAGGACTTCACGTGTACGGACCACGGACCGGCCGAACCGGCGTGTTTTCGTTCACGTATGGTGACATCCACCCGCATGACCTCGCCACGATACTGGACCAGCATGGGATCGCAATTCGCGCGGGACACCACTGCAATCAGCCGCTGATGGACCACCTTGGTGTCGACGCTACTGCGCGGGCGAGCTTCTACCTGTACAATACGCCCGCGGAAGTCGATGCACTGATTGAAGGCCTGCAGATCGCGGCCTCTATCTTCGGACTCGAGACATAGGTCTCAATAAAGCCCATATGGACGAGACGCAGCAGAGCGGTCGCCCGATCGACCGCTCGGTCCCCTCTTCGCTGCATCAGCTTTTCCAGGAAGTTATTCTCGACCACTACCGTCGGCCTCGTAACAAGAGTCCCATCGAGAATGCCACCCACAGCATCACCCTGAATAATCCTTTGTGTGGAGATGTGATAGAGGTGGTTCTGGCGGTGGAGAACGACCGAATTGCCAACCTCGGTTTTGGAGGCAAAGGGTGCTCCATCAGTATGGCTTCGGCATCCATGATGACACATCAACTGATGGGAAAAACCCTGTCTGAAGCAGCAGAACTGGCCTCTCGGTTCACCGAAATGCTGCACGGAGACCAGGGCGCGGCCGAGGATGAGACACTCGGCGACCTGCGGGCGCTCGCCGGCGTATCGAAGTTTCCCGTTCGCATCAAGTGCGCCCTTCTATGCTGGAACTGCCTCGACGAGTTGATCGAACCCGAGTCGGCGTGAACTGGACGTGAGCGTCCGGTCTACAGGCCGAATTCTCCAGTCCGTGGGCGGAGTCTACAGCGTCGAACTCGAGGGAGCAGTAGTCGAATGTTCTCTGCGCGGCAAGCTGAAGCGGGGGGGGATGGCGGCTGCGGTCGGTGACCAGGTCGAGGTCGAGCAGCTTGAAGATGGAAGCTGCCGAATCGAGGCCGTTCTCCCGAGGTCTAGCGAGTTCTCGCGGCTCGCCGCCGAACGGCGCCGTGAACAGCTCATCGCCGCAAATGTTGATCAGGTGGCTGTCGTCGTTGCGGCGCGTGCACCCCCACCCGATTTCGCCATGCTTGACCGTCTTCTAGTTCTCGCCGAACTGAACGATCTGCCCGCGTTTATCGTGCTCAATAAGATAGATCTGGCAGCGCAGGTGTCCGGAGGAGGGGAGGCTCCCGACGACTCGCCGGACGAGTCTGACGCGATCTTGAAGATGTACGAGTCGCTTGGCTATCCGGTCGTGCGGACCTGCGCCAAGTCTGACTTCGGGGTTTCCGATCTGGCTGAACTTCTGTCAGGCCGGACTACGGTCTTTGCAGGAGCGTCCGGCGTCGGCAAATCGAGTCTTGTCAACGCGCTACTCCCTGGGCTGGACCTCCGGGTCGGAAAGGTCGGGGAGCGTTCCGGCCGCGGGCGACATACGACCGTGTCGGCTCGACTCATACCCCTTCCGGGGGGAGGTTACCTGGCGGACACACCAGGGATTCAGTTCGTAGGCGTCGGCGGTGTAGGCCCGATCGACCTGGCGCACGCCTTTCCGGAGTTCCGCCCTCTACTGGATGCTTGCAGGTTCTCCAACTGCCAGCATCTGGATGAACCGGGGTGTGCCCTCAAAGAAGCCGTCGAGAGGGGGGATCTCGATGGAAGACGTTTTGACAGCTACCTGGCCCTGGCCCGAGAGCCGCAGCGACCGTGAGCGGACCCGGCGACGCGCCGCTAGCCGAAATTAGGGAGCATCTTGGCCGGGCGCTAGCGCTGGTGGACGCCGTACGGCTCCCGCCGGGCGCGTTCGACCGCCGCGCGGCTATTACGCTTATCCTGAGGCCTACCAACAGCGCCACCTTGGAAACTCTATTCGTGCGAAGGGCCGATGTTGATGGCGATCCGTGGTCCGGCCACATGGCCCTACCCGGCGGGCGCGAAGACCCGGACGACGCTGACCTCTTGGAAACGGCGCGGCGGGAAACGCTGGAGGAGACGGGAGTTCGGCTGGAGAGGGAGGACTATCTGGGCCGGCTGGATGAAGTACCGCCGGTGACCCGGCGGCTGCCGTCGATCAGTGTCACTCCTTTCGTGGCATGGGCCGCCGCGGATACGAGCGTGCGTATCAATCACGAGCTGAGTGGTCACGTGTGGATTCCTGTGCGTGGGTTGGTGGATCCCGGCAATCGTGGCTCATACGACCGACCGAGTCATCCTGGAGAGACGTATCCCACGATCGAATACGCCGGTCATACGATCTGGGGCCTGACTTTCCGGGTCGTTGCGCAGTTCCTGACGCTCGTGCCTCCCAGCGTTTTGGAGGCTGGTTGAACACAGTGCGACAAACGGCGACCAGACGTTTTCGACTGATCGCCGCAGCCGCCGTGTTTCTGGGCGTCAGCGGGGTCACGATCTGGGCGCAAATCCCGGTCGGCGCAGGGACGTATTACGACGATGGGGTCTATTTGGCGCTGGCTCAATCGCTGGCCGAGGGAGACGGCTACAGGTACGCCAACCTTCCAGGCGCAGTCCCGGGCGTGAAGTATCCACCTCTATTCCCCTCGGTCCTGGCCGCCGGGTGGAATGTCTTCTCGACATATCCGAACAACCTTGGCCCGCTAAAGGGCCTGAATGCCGCGATCATGGGCCTGGCGGCCAGCCTGGCGTTTCTCCTTTTCGCGCGCGGAAGGCGGAGGCGGACGCTAGTCATGGCCAGCGTTGCGCTGTTCGGCTTTCTGAGTATCCCGTCGCTCTCCATGAGCACGGTGCTCATCTCCGAACCCCTGTTCCTCTTAACCGCGGCAGCCGCGCTTCTTGCGAGCGAGCGGCTGATCCGGGTGGTGCGGTCAAGCGAGCCCGTGTTGCTTGCCCGGGGCGTCCGGCTGGGCCAGCGTCCCGAAGCCATGGCGCTGGTCGTTGGAGGCCTGGCCGCGGCCACATTCCTGACCCGGTCGATAGGACTCGCGGTTGTCGCTGCGGTCGTGATCGCGGCGCTGATCAGGTCCGGGACGCGATCGGCTATCGTAGTGATGGTGGCCGCCGCACTTCCCTCGACTGCCTGGCTCTGGTGGAGTCAGCTGCGTGCGGGCGCCGTCCCGGAAGGGATTCTGGGTCAGTACGGCTCGTATTTGGCGTGGCTGGGATCCGACTCCGCGGGCGGGACGTGGGAGGCTATCGTCCGTATCGGACGCGCGCATTGGCCGCCCCTGGTGGAAACACTCCAGTTTGTGTGGGTCCCGCGTTCGCCAGACCTCGGAGTCTACGTCGTATTGGCGCTGGCTGCGGTCGCGTTTGTGGCGGGCCTGCGGTCGGTGTGGCGCCGCAGTCCGGCGCTCGCCCTCTTCGTGCCGTTATACTTCGCGATCGTATTCGCCTGGCCGTACGAACCGTACCGGTTCTACTACGCGATCCTCCCTTTCATTCACCTGATCGTAGCGACGGGCGTGCTGGCCGGCGTACGAAAGTTCAGGCTGGAGTTTCCGTCCTGGGGCATGCCCGTCGGCGCGCTGGCGGGATCGGTTCTGCTGCTCAATACGCTCAGCTTCCAGCTACAGGGACTCGCGAACAAGGCCTGGGCCTCGACTCAGACAATCCCTGCCGCCGCGTACAACCCGCTGGCGGCCTGGATCCGCGCGAACACGTCACCCGATGCGGTGATCGCTTCGGGACTGGACCCCTATCTGTACTGGGAAACCGGACGGAAGACGGTTCCAAGCTGGGACTTTTCGGCCAACGACTACGGGGCGTACGACCGACGCGCCGATCGGCTGGCGGCGGGGTTTGACCGCATCAGGTACAGCTTTGATCCCTCGTATGTGGCCGTGATCGAGGGAGACTACAAAGCTGCGCACGCGCTGGACGCGTACCTCGAACTCCACCCCGACCGGCTGGAGAAGGTCTACGAGACGGAGGACCTACCCAACACAGGAGTGATCTTCCGGCTTCGGCCGGGGGAGTCAGGCGAAGTCACTCCACCCACTTCGCCATGAAGAGATTGGTCTCCCGGGGCTGCTCGTTGCCCCGGTTGGAGGCGAACACGAGCTGTGTGCCGTCCGAATTGAACATGGGAAATCCATCGAAAGCGCCCTGATGGGTCACACGTTCTAGCCCTTCGCCATCGATTCCGATCGCATACAGGTCGAACTCGCGTCCACGTGGATCATCCATGTTGGAAGAAAAGATCACCCGCCGGCCGTCAGGAAAGAAGTACGGACCGAAATTCGCCGATCCGTTGTCCGTCAGCCGGCGTTTGTTCGACCCGTCGGCGTCCATGATCCACAAGTCCAGCTGGGAAGGCCGGATTAGTCCCTGATCCAGTAGGCGCCTGTACTCAGCCAGTTCGTCGGCCGTCTCCGGGTGAGAAGCCCGATACACGATCTTGGATCCGTCGTAGGAGAAGAACGCGCCGCCGTCGTAGCCCGGCTTGTCGGTAAGACGGCTGATGTGGCTGCCGTCGGCCCGCATCCGGTACAGATCAAGATCACCGTCCCGCACCGACGTGAAGACGATCCACTCCCCGTCCCGAGAAAGTGTTGCCTCAGCATCATAACCGGGAGAATCGGTTAACTGGCGAGGGTTTGTGCCGTCCACATCCGCAACGAAAACGTCGTAATCGGCGTACACCGCCCACACATATCCCTGGGAGAAGTCGGGATCGGCAGGGCAGGCATCGTCGCCCAGATGTGTCGAGGAATACAGGATCTGCCGGCCGGCCGGAAAGATATATCCGCAGGTGGTCCGACCCCGGCCTGTGCTGACCATGCGCAGGTCGGTGCCGTCCGTCCGCATGGTGTACTGCTGGTCACATGAGCCGCCCCGCGGCGTGGCCTGAAAGATCAGCCGGCTGTCGT
>JAZGCO010000009.1:0-4198 GCA_036476995.1 Gemmatimonadota bacterium | reverse complement strand
GGTCTGGGCCCCGGGCGACTCGAAGAACAACCGGCTCGGCTTCCGGTGAACGCCTCGTCGTCGGCATTCAGAGCTCCCGCAGCTCCTCCACGAAGCGCTCTACCCAACATGGATAGCGCGAGGCTATTGGGCCGCCACCGCTGTGTCTCTGAGAGTGAGGCCAATTCATACGCGCGATTTATTCCTGCGATGCCATAACCGAATCCGCGCCTCTATTCACATGACGTGACTCAATCCAAGGCGAACCAGGCTTCGGTTCGAAACCGTAGTCGGTATCCTACGGACATGATGCTCGCGACGAACTTGTAGCCGTTTAGGCCCGACTGAATCCGCAAACCCTCAGAAGCGGGCCAGCAGCTGGACGTAGGCCCAGTGCAGCGTGTCGCCGCCGAGGCCGACGGGAGTGACCTCGCCGGCCGCGGACGGCGAGAACAGGCTGTAGCCCGCCTGAAACCCGAGTCCGTGAGCGAGAGTTCGGGACGCGGTGAGGTCGAGCTCGTAGCCGATGCCGCGGTTGCTGGCTGTCGAGCTCTGGGAGAGCCAGAGGCGGTGCAGGTCGGCGCGGATCATCCACTTCTGCGGATGGACCGCGCCGCGCAGAATCAGGTCGACGAGGCCGAGGTCTCCGGTCTGCCGCGGCAGGTTCAGAAACAGGTCCATGTAGCCGTAGAACTTGTGGTTCGTGGCATACAGGGTGTTGAAGCCGCCGAAGGAGTCGTCGAGGGGAGTCTGATCTCCCGAGAGATAGTCGAGCTGGACGCCAAGCCGGCCGCGGAGCGGACCGGCGAAGGCGTAGGAGCCGCTCGCCGTGACCATTAACGCCTCGATGTCCTGGCGCGGGGCTCCCGCCTGCGTCTGGCGCCCGAGCTGGAGGGCAGTGGTCGCCTCCACCGCCACCGCGCCCAGCTGCTCCCGGCCCCGGGCCCCGAGTGTGAAGCGGTCGATGTGGGTGCGGCCCGCTCCGTCCGTAGCGTTCCGATCCGCGAGCACGAACAGATCCACGTTGGAATTGGCGGCCCACAACCCGTAGAGCGAACGGTCGCTCACGTTGTCCTCGTTGGCCCGGGGGTCGAGCCCGCTCGCGAGCAGCGCGGCACGTTCGTCGAGCACGGTGGCGAAGCCGTCGAGCGTCCAGCCCTCATGGCGCAGGGTGAGGCGCACTCCGTCGAAGGCCCGCGTCACGTTGGCCCAGTTCACTGTGCCCACGAGCCGTTCGTCCGCGAAGGCCAGCTCCTGCCGGCCGATCCGTAGTCGCAGCTCCTCGCGCGGAGACCATGCGATGTAGGCCTGGTGAACGTCCAGCCGATCCGCGCTGGCGTCGGTGAGCGTGTTCGTCTCCTCTCCGAACGCGCGCGAGTCGGAAATCTGGATGAGCGCGCTCACTTCCTCGCTCACTTCGGCCAGCGCTGCGAGGCGAGTGCGGAGAAGCGTCGCCTGGTCGGATCCCGCGTCCGACGTCCGCGCATCCAGCTCGCTCCGCACCCGGATCTCTCCTGACAGCTTGATCTCGACACTGTCGCTCTGGGCCACGGCCGGGGCGGCCGCGGCGAGGACCCCGCACAACGCCGCCCGGAGTCCGGCGCGCATGCACGATCGCTGGCTAGCCTGGCGACCGGATCGGCGACGGGTCAGCATGGAATCTCGGCTCCTTTTCGGGCGTAGAACCACCAGTTAACGGCCAGGCAGCTCACGTAGTAGCCGGCGAAGCCGTACAGGGCGTACTCGGGGGTTCCGGCCTCGATCTGGCCGCCGAAGATGCGCGGGATGATGAACGCGCCGTACGCGGCTATGGCCGAAGTCCAGCCCAGCACAGGCCCGGCGAGTTCGGGCTTGAAGATGATCGGTACCATCCGGAAGGTGGAGCCGTTTCCGATGCCCGTTGCGACGAACAGGATCATGAACAGCCCGAAGAAAGGCCACCAGTACGCCTCGGGACTCGGAGCGGCCCCGGCCAGGCTGACGGTCACGGCCACGCCGATCGCCGACCCGATCATCAGGAGCGTGTCCCAGTGAGTAACCCGCGCACCGCCCAGCCGATCCGCCAGCCACCCCCCGACGGGGCGGACAAGTGAGCCGACCAGCGGACCGAGCCAGGCATAGTGCAGCGGGTTAGGCGCATTCAGAACCGGTGAACCGTCCGGCATGTTCCCGAACACGTCCTGAATGAGCTTTGGGAAGGCGGCCGAGTATCCGATGAAGGAACCGAACGTCATGGTGTACAGCCAAGTCATGACCCAGTTGTGCTTCTTCCGGAAGATCGTGAACTGGTGGGACAGGCTCTCGCGCACGGCCCTCGGCGCCACAAATCGCATGAGGAGGAGGGTCGCGCACACGGTGAGGATCAGAACCAGGAGGATCTTCAACAGGTCGGGCAGGCCGACGTCCACTCCCAGGAGCAGCCCGATCCCGAGAGCCGCCCCGGCGAAGCCGAGAAACTCCAGCGACAGCATTTTCCCTAAAGCGGCCGGCGTCGATCCGACGCGGTGCATGGGAAGGTTGTTCATGAACAGGAAGGCCAGAACGGTGAGGAGGATCAGAACTGGCACCCAAACGAGCCCGCTGTTCTGAATCCATATCCGGCTTCCGTCCGGCAAGGTCTGTCCCGTGCCGCCGAGCGCGCCGAACAGGGCCACGGACGCCACCACCGGCAGCAGCAGCTGCATCACGCTGACTCCGAGATTGCCCAGTCCGGCGTTCAGGCCCAGGGACAGGCCCTGCATGCGCTTGGGGAAAAAGAAGCTGATGTTGGACATCGAGGACGCGAACGCCCCACCTCCGATGCCGGACAGCGCGGCCAGGATGGCGAATCCGGTGTAGCTCGTGTCCGGGTTCTGCAGCGCGATTGCGAGACCCGCCGCGGGCACGAGCATCAGAGCGGTTGTCATGCCGATCACGTTTCGGCCGCCGGAGATGGCGATCATGAACGAGTTCGGAATGCGGAGCGTGGCCCCGGACAGCCCCGCGATCGCGGGCAGCGTGTACAGCTGGACCTTCGAGAAGGGGAACCCCAAAGTCTCCATCTGCACGATGATGATCGACCAGGCGAGCCAGACGGCAAACCCCAGAAGCAGGCAGGGGACGGAGATGAGGAGATTCCGAATCGCTATGCGGCGACCGGCGGCCGCCCAGAAGACTTGGTCCTCGACCTCCCAGTGGTCGATTCCCCTCCCGCCGGTCCCGGTGGTCACGTCCGCGCCCGCATCAGGTCGCTCAACCATTCACGTGCCTCTTCGCAAAGAGCTCAGATCTCCCGGGAGATTCGGCGGACGACCGCGTTCAACCAGATGAGGCAAGCTACCGAGACGCCGAACAGGAACATCCACGTCGTCGTCCACAGGCCCATGGAGTCCAGGAGGAATCCGAACAGAATGGGGCAGACGAATCCGCCCAATCCCCCGAGCACGCCGACCATCCCGCCCACTACGCCTACGTCGTTCGGAAAGTAATCGGGGATGTACTTGTACACGGCAGCCTTGCCGATTCCCATGGCGATCCCGATGAGAAACACAAGGCCCGTGAAGATCCACACGTTGGCCTGGAAGTAGATGTGGGTGACGCCGTGGGCCAGAAGTTCCTTCTTGGCAACGACCTGCCCGGCTTCCACGGCCGGCTCCTGCCACGTGCGCGAGACGGGCAGGATGAGGGTCCGGTTATTGGAGAAGACAGCCGCGCTCGGAGGTTCGACGAGTTCGTACGAGCGGTCGTCGATCCGGATCTCCCGCGCCGATACGGCCGTAACAGTACCCGCGCGCTGGGCCATGATGCCCCTGCCCGGCGACTCGAGGTCCATCCGCGGAAAGACCAGCAGGAAGCAGGCGACCGCGATGGCGCCGAGCACCCAGTACAGGACCCGGCGGGGACCGAACAGGTCTGACATCCAGCCTCCGAGCGCCCGTATGATGCCCGACGGAAGCGAGAAGATGGAGGTCATCAGACCCGCAGTCACGATTGTCATCGAGTAGACGTTCACGTAGTACGGCACGAGCCACTGGGCGAGCGCCACGAACCCGCCGAACACGAGGAAGTAGTAGAGCCCGAACCGCCACACCCGCATGTGCCTGAGCGGCTGCAGCATGCTGCGCAGAGTCTTGGCGGCCGCGCCTTCCGCCTTCCGGTTACGGGTTCCCAGAAAGAAGATCACGGCCATGATGACCAGTCCCGCGGCGTAGATCTGCGGCAGTGTGCGCCAGCCTTCGAG
>JAZGCO010000089.1:0-9401 GCA_036476995.1 Gemmatimonadota bacterium | reverse complement strand
TTGAGCGTGGCAGAGGCTCCGAGCTCCTCGGCGAGCGCGAGCCGGTCGTCGTTCAGGTCGATGGCGACGACCGATCCGCCGGCCGCGACGGCGCACTGGACCACGTTGAGGCCGACGCCGCCGCACCCGACCACGGCCACCGTGTCACCCGGCCGCACCTGTCCCCGGTGCTTGACGGCGTGGTAGGGCGTGGAGATGGCGTCCGCGATGATGCACGCCTGCTCGAGCGGCAGTTCATCCGGCAGGGGAACCAGCTCGGTGGCGGGCACGACGACGTATTCGGCGTAGCCGCCGTCGATGTTGTTGCCGAGCATGACCAGGCGCTCGCACAGGTTCTCGCGCCCGCCCCTGCAATAGGAGCAGCGGCCGCACGAGAGCACCGCCGGGATCAGCACGCGGTCTCCCGGCCCGACGGCCCCCGGCGCACCGTTTCCGGCCCCCTCGCCCAGTTTCTCCACGGTTCCCGAGATCTCGTGTCCGAGGATGAGCGGCGGCGGCTTGAACGTCTTCACGCCGTGGTCCAGGTAGTGGAGGTCCGTGTGGCACATGCCGCAGCCGGCCACTCGGACCAGCGCCTCTCCGGGTCCGGGACTCGGCGTGGGAACCTCCTCGACGCTCAGTCCCCGGTCGGCTCCGTGGAAGATCGCTGCTTTCATGTCTTTACCCGAGGGTTACGTGTGTAGATGACCTGAAACGCGGACAGGGCCAGCGCGCAGCCCGCACACTGGTCCGCCAGGTCGGTCTCCTGAGCCGGTTCGAGTCGGACCTCCATACCGAGCGACTCATACAGCGCCACCATGTCGTCCAGCTGCGGCGGCGCCCCGACGAAGCGCCGGATCCAGCCCCTCGGGTTCGGCGGCTCGCTCTCGTGACTGACCATCGATCTCTACGCGGTGGCCGCCCGCGGCGCCTCGAGCTTCTCGAGCCGGCGCCCGGCCAGAATGGCGCCGCCGATGGCGGCAGTGAACTGGACGATCTCCTCCGGAGGCACATTGACGCCCTCGCCCAGGTTCTCCCGCATCACGCGCACCATCGTCGGGAAGCGCATGATGCCGCCCACGAGCGTAAACTCCGGCTCCATCTGCACCCGCTTCATCAGGCGCACCGAGCGTTCGATGAGCGAGACCATGGCCCCGTGCATGATGTCGGCCGGGGCCTCGCCCTGCGTGAGGTGGTTGATGACCTCGGACTCGGCGAACACGGCACACACGCCCGAGATCGGCACGGCCTGGGTAGATCTGTCAACTAGCGCCCCGATCTCCTCCACTCCGTAGCCCAGGTAGTGAGCCGTCTTCTCGAGGAACGCTCCGGTCCCGGCCGCGCACTTGTCATTGAGGCGGAAGGAGCGCACCCGGCCTCTCTCATCGAGCCGCATCGCCTTGACCGTCTGCCCACCCACATCGAGAACCGTCCGGGTGTCGGGAAACAGCGAGCGCGCACCCCACGACTGCGCCGTGAGGTCCGTGATCTGGATGTCGCGAAACGAAATGAGATTGCGGCCGAATCCCGTGGTCGCCAAGTAGGCGACCTGTTTTGGATCGAGTCCGGCAACGTCCAGCGCCTGCTCGAAGGTCGCCTGTGCCGCCTCCTCCAGCCTGAACCCGGTGGCCTGGATGCCCGTGCCGACGACCTGGCCGCCAGGACCGATGATGGCCGCCTTCGTGTGCACCGACCCGATGTCGATCCCCGCCGTATACCTCATTCGCGCGCCTCCTCGATCGAGGCCTCGGCGGAGGCCGCCACCGATTGTCCCGCGCCGTTCATCCGTTCGAGAGCGAGAAACGCCGCACCGAGAGCGCCCATGAAATGAGACTCCGGGCTCACGTTCAGCTTGGCGCCCAGCATCTCGTTCAGGACCTCCACCATCGCCTGGTTTCGCGTGACGCCACCCGAAAACGTAGTCTGCTGTTCGATTCCGACCCGGCGCAGCAGGCCGAACGACCGGTTCCCAATCGACTGGTGCACGCCGAGAAGGATGTCCTCGATCTTCTTGCCGCGGGCGAGCCACGAAAGGACCTCGGATTCGGCGAACACCGTGCAAGTCGTGCTGATCGTGACGGGACGCTGTCCGCGCAGCGCCGTCGGGCCTAGCTCGGAGAGGTCCAGCGAGAGCGCCGCGGCGGCCGACTGGAGGAACCGGCCCGTTCCGGCCGCGCACTTGTCGTTCATGCAGAAGTCCAGGACATGGCCCCCCGAGCCCACCCGGATCGCCTTCGTGTCCTGACCGCCCATATCGAGCACGGTGCGCGTGTCGGGGAACATCTGCGTAGCCCCGCGGGCGTGGCAGACGATTTCGGTTACCTGCGCATCGCCGAACTCCACCTTGTAGCGTCCGTATCCCGTGCCGATCACGAACCCGATGTCGGACTCCGCCGCGCCCGACTCATCGAGCGCCGCGCGGAACGCGTTCTCGGCGGCCTCGACGACGTTCGCGCCGGTGGGGATCAGGCTGCGGCCCACGATGGCGGACGTATCGTCCACCACGATCGCTTTGGTCTGTGTGGATCCGACGTCCACTCCTGCGGCGTATGGCATGCGTCTCCGATCGCTCAGGTGGTCAGGGACTGGGACGCCGCGGCGCCTGGACGAGGCGCAGCCTGCGCGACTCCAGGCCCTCGAAGAAGGCGTCGACGCGGTTCCTTAGCTGGGCCTCGGACACGACCCGCTTGTCCATCATGTCCGACTCAATGTGCAGGCAGAGCACGTCTCTCATCTCAAGGACGACCCGCCGGCTGTCGACCAGACTGGTGGACACGGTCCGGCAGCTCTTCACCGGATGGTATACGACGCCGTCCACCCGATAGTCGTCGATCGCCTGGACCAGCGCCCGGTCCTGGAACATCATCGCGTCGGTTGCCGCGCGAACTCCGAGTACGAGTCCTTCGGCGAGGCTTTCGAGCGGTCTGGAGACGTCGTACTCGAAATCATGATTCAGGCCGCCCGACGCGAACCACATGTAGGTCGAGCTCACGAACGTGCCGCCCCAGTCGGTGAACATCTCATAGAAGCGCCTCAGGATCGGATAGCACGGCACGCCGACGAAGATGAGCCGGTGCTTCTCTCCGCTCGTTCCGGCCGGGCAGATCCCGTTGGCCGCCCTGAACTCCATTTCCTCGACGAGGTCGCGGAAGTAGGCCGCACCCTCCGGTGTGCCCCGGAGCGCGTTGGCCACGCCCAGGTAGATCGTGCCGTCCAGCATCGCGTCGTACACGGCAGGCGACTCTCGATTGATCTCCATCAGGCGCCGCCAGCTGCGGCCCATGTCGTTGGTCAGCTCGAGGACCTCCCGGAAGCGATCCACGTCGAACGACTGTCCGGTCAGGCGCTCGAGCTCCTCGATCAACTCGCCGAGCTGGACCGCGACATAGGTCTGGTCGCCCTTGAGGTCCGCACCCGTATCGTCCGCGCTGCGAGCCGCCGGAACGTCGATCGTGCAGATCGGAATGTCGTACATCCGCTCCCAGATCTCGGCCCACTTGATGTACGTATTGCATGCATTCGTGAGCACGGCGATACTCGGCGGCGGGATCCGCCCCATGGGGTGCTCGCCCCCCCGGACCTGAAGCGCGTAGTCGGCCTTCACGTAGCCGCATACATCGGGCGAGAACCCGTGGTCCTCGGCCAGGCTCAGGTATTCGTCCGACATTTTCCGCACCGCCGTCTGCAGCGAGTTGATCTCGGGAAACACGATGGGCAGATCGAAAGTGCGCAGGAGCTCGCACAGGCTGCCCATCACGAAGACGTAGGCCGCCTGCCGGTCGTCCGAGGCGGCCCGGCCAAGATCCTTGAACCACTCCTGGAACAGGCGCTTGCCTTCCCGGGCGCCGCGCCCGACCAGCTCCTCCGTCGCTGTGGCCTCGGTCATCGCTGTTGTGGCCTCGGTCATGTTTCGGTGTCTCCGTTTTCGCCCGCTCGTTTCCCGGTTTCGCCCGCCTACTCGAACAGGAGGTTCTCCACGAACGTCTCCAGCTGGATCCGGATGTGGTCGAACCGGGTCATCTTCTCCTCGAATTCGGTGAGGAAGTACGGGATGTCCGCCTCGTCCAGGGCCTGCGAATACGCCACCTGCTCGTCCAGGCCGGGCTCGCACATCTTGGCCGCGGACACGATCGCCGCCTCTGCGCCGGCGCCCCGGATCCTCTCCAGCAGCATCTTCTCCTTGGGCTTACGCAGGTCGTGCTGCACCGGGCTGTAGGACGACCGGTTCAGGTATGCGTTCGCGAGATTCGCCAGCGGGTCGCCATCGGTCGGGACATCCTCGAGGATCCACCGCAGTCCTATGAGCAGATCGTCGTCGACCACATAGCAGAACTCGGAGATCGAGCGCAGCAGATCCAGCGGGGGCTGCTCGCAGAATCCGCCCTCGAACACGACCCGCATCTTGTCCTGCCTGCGCGTGTCACGCGCGTGGATCTGCGGCAGGAGCGCACTGAGCAGCTCGTTGTGCTCCTCCCGCGTGATCAGCCCGGCGACGGACACGAGCACGTAGGCCTCGTCCACTGACAGGAGCCACGGCGACTCGCGCTTGATCGCGTACAGCTCCCGCAGCAGCCTGCGGTTCTCATTGAACACCGCGACCGACCGCCGGAGCGCCTCGGGCGTCACCTGCCCGCCGGCGATCGTCTCGATGTCGGACAGGACCCGCGCGTACTCCTCCCGCAGATAAGTGGCCGAGAACGCGGAGTTCGGGTTCTGCGGGAAGTAGAGGATCTGGCTCGGATACGGAATGTTCCGCGCCCACATGCCCGCCAGGTTGCGCGCCGCGTCGCAGATCGGATGCGTGACGAACATGTCGAGCTCGAGCCTGCCGGTGAGCGCCAGCTCCAGGGAGCTGCGCAGGATCGAACACAGGTACGACCCGAAGTGCGAATCCGCCTCGCGCCGGTCCACGGTCGCGCCCCGGATCTTCACCGGGAGCATCCCCGCCGCGTGTGCCAGCTCCTCCGGGAAGTAAACCTGGAAGTGTCCCAAGACCTTGCCGCCGTTGTCTCGCCAGGTCCGAACGGTCGCGAACTCCGTGTCCTCTACGACGTCCCGGCACACCGCCAGTGCGTCCTCCAGCTCCGGGCGGGAGGTCAGCGGAAGCAGGCGAACGGAGGGCGGGTCGCTCCCTTTCCGGCCGGCCTCGGCGGCGGGCCGCAGGTCGAGCCGCTTCACGCGTCCCTCCAGACCGGCTCGCGCTTCTCCATGAAGGCCGCCAGCCCCTCGTGCGGGTCATCGAAGCCCATCAGCTCCCCGAGGTAACGCCTCTCCGCCGCGGCCAGGGCATCGCTGAGCGGAAGCTCCAGTCCGTCGAGCACGGCGCGCTTGGTGAGCCGAAGCACCGGACGGCTGAGAGCCGAGAGCATCGCCACCCGTTCGTCCACGAGCCGGCCGAACTCGTCGGGATCGGCCACCTGACTCACGAGCCCGATATCCCTGGCCTCCGCGGCGCTCAGCACGCGCCCGGTGAGGATGAGATCCATGGCGTGCTGAAGCCCCACGAGCCGAGGAAGTATCGCGGCGGCGACCGGCGGGAAGACTCCGAGCCTGATTTCGGGCTGTCCGAGCTTCGCGTCACTCGCGGCAAGCGCCATGTCGCACGCCAGGAGCAGCTCGCAGCCGCCCCCCAGCGCCGCGCCGTTGACCGCGGCCAGGACCGGGAACTCGAATCCGAGGAGCCGTCGAATGACTCCGTGAAATGTCTCGAGCATGAACTCAACCCGCTCGGCCGTATGGTCGGCTACATCCACGCCGGCACAGAACGCCCGACCCTCGCCGGTCAGCACGAGCAGCTTGAGGTCATCGTTCTCACCGAGCGCCGCCAGAACGACGTCCAGCTCCTGGAGCATTGGGATGTCGAGTACGTTGAGGGGCGGCCGGTCGAGCGTGACGCGGGCCACTCCGTCCGCGACATCCAGCCTCAGGAACCTCAGCTCGCGCGTCATCAGACCGTGTCGGCCGTGTCGGCCGTCTCGGCGGCCGGATTCTCGCGGCCGGTCCCCGCCGCGAGCGACGCTCCGCACGCGCCGCAGAACTCAAACCCGGCCGGGATGCCCTCGGCCCCGCAGCCCGGACACTCACCCGTGGGCGGTCCCCAGATGAACTCGCTCGAGCCGCCCTCGGCGGCCAGGCGCCGCAGCTCCATGTAGCGGGGCGGACGCTTCTGCACGAAGGCCCGCATGCCCTCCCACGGCTCGTAGCTCGAGTAGTGGAGGGTCAGCCAGTCGGCCGCGTGCCCGATCGTCTGGCTCCAGGCCATCTCCTTCCAGAAGTTGACCTGCTGCTTGGTGTAGCGCGCGCATTCCGGAAACTGCTCGAGCAGCTTCTCGGCCAGATCCCGCACCGCCTCGTCGAGGCGCTCGAGGCTGATCGCGTAGCCGTCCTCACCTTTCTGCGCCTTGGCGATCTGCTCCGAGGAAGCGTCTTCGATGAACTCGCCGTCCTTCACGACCGATGGCACGACCCGGTTCACGAGCCCCCATTCGAGTGCCTGCGCGGCCGGAATCTTCCCGTTGAACAGCAACATCTCCCGGGCCCGGCGATCGCCGATCATGAGCGGCAGCCACTGCGTGGCGCCGCCCGCCGCCACGCTTCCCACGCGCGTGCCCACCTGGCCAATCCATGCGTGCTCCGCCATCACGGCGAGATCACAGGCCATCTGCGATTCGTTGCCGCCCCCCACGGCCATGCCGTTGAGCCGGGCGATGACCGGCTTTCCGCTGTACATGATGCTCTCGATGTACGCCCGGAAGAGGCGCATGTACTTCCAGTAGTCACGCGGCCGGGTGGTATACAGCACCTCGTATTCCTTCACGTCCCCGCCCGTGCAGAACGCCCGGTCGCCGGCGCCGGTGAGCACTATCACCGCGACTGTGTCATCGAACGCGGCATCTCGAAACGCCGCGGCCAGCTCTTCGAGCGCCGGGGTGGAATACGCGGTGTAGTTGTGCGCCCGGTTGATCGTGATGGTGGCGACCCAGTCGGCCTTCTTGTACAGGATGTCCTTGAAATCGAAGGTCTTCGCCGGCTTGGAATCAAAGTATGTCATGGATACCGTCTCCTTACGTAACCCCGACGCTTCCTCACGCGGCCGTCCACTGGCTCGTGGCGCGCGGCGCCAGTTCGATCGCCGCGTCCACGTACTCGTCGGCTAGAGGCATCAGCAGATCGTGAAACACGTTGAACAGAGAAGAGGCGCACTCGCCCGCCCACCCGGGCGGCTGCAACGGGCGCGGCAGATACGGATCGATGAGCGGGAAATCCCGATACTCGTGCACGAGCGCGAAGCGGCGGACGAAGCAGGATTCCGACTCCAGCCGGTCCGCCTCGAGCTCGGCGCGGCATCGTTCGAACTCCGGCAGGTGTTTCGCTATGAAATCTTGGTACCGCGTGTGGATAGCCGGGAGATCCCAGCAGCGGGCGACGAGCTCGTGAGCGTCGGCGAACCCGACGTACTCGGCGCGAAAGACCTCGATATGTCCCCGGATGTCCAGTGATTCCGCGATCCGCTCGACTTCGGCCTGAATGTCGTGGGGGCAGACCTGCAGCCCGTTCCCCAGAGAGCCGCACCCCAGCCAGGACAGCCGGATCCGGAGCCGGTCCCTCAGCTGCCGGCGATCCTCGGGAATGGAGTAGGCGATCAGGCTCCAGCGGCCGTCCCATGGCGGGTCCCTGGGAGGGTCGTAGATCCGGGCCTTTCCCTCTTCGAGCAGGTTCCGCCCGCCCTCGGTCAGGGTGTAGAAGCTGTTGCGGCCACGCCTCTCCGCCGACAGCCAGCCTTTTCCGGCCATTCGAGACAACACGGTGCGAACGGCTCCGCTCGACAGACCGAGCGGCTCGAGGAGCGTAATCAGGCTGCCCACCCACACGGGCTCGGGCCGCTGCAGCAGGAAGTCCCCGAACAGCGTGAAAATCAGGTCCTGTGGTCGTCGTGTGCTCACTCGTCCACCGCCGGACGTGGGTTCGTGCGTGGGCGCGCCAGGTTTGTGCCACCAGGGTCGTGCCACCAGGTTCGTGCGCCAATATATATCACTATTCCTACGTTCGTAATAATATCGTAACACTAAAACGTGTCAAGCAAGTTCCAGGCCTGGCTCTTCGGTCTGGGAATGGGGGTGCGGAAAAGGGAAGTCGGGAGGGCGTGCGGCCGGCGGGGTTTGAACTTAGGCCGAGGGCGTACCTCCGGCTGCGATCAGTGCCTCTTTGTCAGCCAGTCCCTGGACGACGTCGTGAAGGCTCGTATCCGAGAGATACAGCTTGATGGCTTCACGCAGGGGCTTGAACACCTCGTGCAGCGGGCACGGAGTTTCGTCTGCACACGGATCCAACCCCACTGCACAGCGTTCCAGGTCGACGATGCCGTCGAGAATCTCGCGGATCCGGAGCAGCTTGATCTCGGTCGGCGGCTGCGCGAGCGCGTAGCCGCCGGTCGGACCCCGAACGGACCTCAGCAGACCTGCCTTCACCAGACTCTGCAGGATCTTCCCGAGGAACGGAGCCGGGATGTCCTGGGTCTCGGCGATCTCCGCGAGCGGAATGAGCGGCCGTTCCGCCTGCCGCTCCAGGTAGCTCAGGGCGCGTATCGCGTACTCACAGCTGCTCGAGTATAGCATGGCGCTACAAACCTAGTGTCAAACCAGGTCTGCGGCAGTAGGCACCCGGAGCGGACTTTCGGACTTTCGCCTTCATACATATTATTTTGCACCATTGAGGAGTTGACGATCGGCATCTCGCATTCAGACAGTACACGGTCCATCCGTAGGCGTAGCGAGGAAGGGAAGGAGCTGGATGGGACTTTTCGAGACCACCGAGGCTTGGGAGGACGCGATAACTTCCTGGGAGGGCATTCGCGACGCACCGGCCCATGCGAACCGGAAGCACGCCAAGGGGATCCGGGTGCTGCGGAGCGATTTCATGGAGCGGTACGTTACCACGTCCCACTGGCTGACTCCGGGCCTTGTGTTCGTGCCCATTATCGCCTTTCTGGTCTATGCGGCCCGCGCCTGGCAGGGGCTCGAGTGGCCGATTATCGCCGGCCTTGTGGGCCTCGGCGTAATCGCCTGGACCTTCGTCGAGTACTGCCTGCATCGCTTCATCTTCCACTTTGGGCCCACGAACATTCGGCCTGTTCGCGTGCTCCTGTTTCTCATGCACGGCTATCACCACGAGTTCCCGAGCGATACGTCGCGCTTGGTGGCGCCTCCCATCATGGGCTGGCCCATCGCTGCGGTATTGACGCTGGTCTTCTGGTCGGTTTTCGGGATCTACTGGCAGGCACTCCTGGCGGGCACGTTCGTCGGCTATCTGGCATACGACTGGATGCACTATTACACGCACCATGGACGGCCGAAGGGTCGCTTCGGGAAATTCATGCGACGCTTTCACATGGAGCATCATTTCAAGAACGCTTCGACCCAGTA
>JAZGCO010000088.1:0-2669 GCA_036476995.1 Gemmatimonadota bacterium | reverse complement strand
CGCCCGTCTGGAGCCCCGCGTTCGACGTCACTCCGAACGAGCTGATCGCCGGCATCGTCACCGAGCGGGGGATCCACCGGCCGCCGTACGGGGAGTCGCTGGCCGCCGCGGTGGCCGCCGCCGAGCGCGAACGCTCCGAGCGCGGCGCCGTCGGCGTCGGCGCGGCCCATTGGACGTGAACCGCTGAGCCCCGGAAGCATTCACTCCTGCCGGGTCAGAACGCCAGCTGACTTCAACTGGCCAAGAAACGGGGAATACCAGCCCCACTGCTGGAGTTACCCTCCATGAGAGGGCCAAGCTTATCAATAGGCACCTTGGTATGAAGCGGCCCCTACCTCGCCTCGATTCGCAGTCTCGGTGGATCCCTTCTGGACCCGCTGCATGCTGACGTTCGTCCCGTTCGGGTGCTGCAATCCGCTTATCGGCCTTGAAGGCCCGGGGCACCTGCGCAGCCACCCGGACGGAGCATCAGGGGCAGAGCTTACCGTCGTGCCTCTCCCGCGTGATCTGCCTCTCGCTCCAGCTTACTTACGCCGCCACCTCCTCGTTGACCTGTCGAAGCGGCTCGTAGACTTCGGCCGTGGCCCAGAGGCGGTGGAGGAGAACGGCCAACTTCCGGGCCACCACCACTATGGCTCGTTTCTTCGCGTTCTTCCCACCCCGCTCGGTGATCTCCCCAGCGCCGAAGATCGGTGTCCGGCCCGAACGGTCCCAGGGTGTAGTGAGCGGCCTGAACCAGGAGCCGGCGCAGCATGGGATCGCCGGCCTTGGTGGTCCGGAGCTGCGGTCGGAAGTCCCCGGAGTCGTGCCGGCGGGGAACCAGCCCGAGATAGGGCCCGACCGCTCGACTGGTGGGAAAGCGATCGGGATCTTCCAGAGTGAGCACATAGCAGAGCGCCGTGACGGGCCCGACGCCGGGCACCTGGCGGAGCAGCGCCGTCTCTGGATAGTCGATTTCCGAGATACCTTCGATCAAGCCGTCGAAGCTGCGGATCTGTTCGCTGAGCCGGCCGACCAGATCGACAACGGGGAGAAAAGCGGCCTCGAGCTCTTCCGGAATTCCGTCTTCGATCTTCCAGTGGAAGCTGGGCGTGCCACAGCTCGGCAACCGCCCGCCCACCACAGCCTTCACTGTCCCCCGGACGTGGTCGATCAGGCCCGCCAGGGCCCGCACCAAGGCGTCGCGCGAGCGGAGATCGCCAGGTCGGCCTGCGTATCCTCGCCTCAATGCTGCACCGGTGCCAGAAGCTTGGGATCGAGGCGGCTCATTCGCGCCAGATACTCGGCGTCCGCCCAGTCGCACTTCTGGTCGTTGTCGTAGATCAGCCGGAGCTTCCCAGGATTGGCCACGATCACCTCGTGGCCGAGCTTCGCCAGAAGGCGGCTGATCCAGGGCGAGCGAGGCCCGACCTCCAAGACGACCCGAGCCCAGGGCATCTCTGCGAACCGTCGACCCAAAGCCGTCCGGGTGGTCGCTATCCGCGTCTCCTCGAGGATGTTGCCTTCCTCATCGAGCCGGCAGAGGTGAGCGAAGCGATCGCCTACATCCAGTCCGACTGGGACCGGCAGCGGCTCGGTGCTAGGTTTCATCAGACCAACTTCCGTGCTCTGGGCTTCGAGCCCGTTATCGCTCTGGGATATCGCCAAGGTAATCCCGTCACGCGCCGAGTTGACCTTCTCATTTCATCCGCTTTCGTGGACAGTGAGAGGTTTGGGTTTCAAGCCGCAGATTGGCGCCTCCTCTCGTAGGTGACCGGGGACTCGTGCCCCAGGGCGGAGTGCCGGCGGTGCGGGTTGTACCAGCCTTCGATGTAGTCGAAGATCGCCATCCTCGCCTCGGTCCGGGTCCGGAAACGGCGGCGGTCCAGCAGCTAACATTCCCACCGTCAGCAGCGTCGCCCACTCACTCTCCGCCTTCAGCCAGGCCTAGACCGCTTGGATGCAGCGCTGCATGGCAGTCCAATACGGAAGGTTCGGAGCCCGTTGGAAACTGTTTCCTCGCGGTTTTCGGACGGCGCACTGGGCCCTTTACAGTCCACTGCCGCCGTTGCTGTCCACCTCCGAGTCCGCGTGCGTGGTAGTTCAATACTCCGGACTCCTTAGGCGGCCTCTTTGCATTTTGCATGAGATCCGTCATTGTATTTTGCACGAGATCCGTCATTTCTAACTCTCATGCCTGTCTCGATGCCGAATCCTTCCGTGTCTAACTCACGCCTTCGCTAGAAATTACACAGATGATACATTCGTGCATGGTGGGGTCCGAAGCTTGCACGGTGCCTACCATATATGGCCCTGACATGGCTGACAACCAGAGAAGTACGTCGTTACTTGGGAACCCGGCGGGACATTCCCGCCGACACCCAGACGTTCTCGCTCACCCTAAGCTCGGCCGAAGTATACGCCTCTCCTCTCGTCCAGGTTGACAGTATGCGCTGGTTGTACCTGGCCAGCTCGAGGGGTTCCTACGGTCCGCCCGAGGGCGGCATCACGACCCGCAGCTTGGCATCGCGTAAACGCTTCCGGGCGACACGTCCGTGAGCAGTGCCGATGCCACGCGCCCGAACCAACGTCGAACGAACACCGGCTGGAAGACCTCGGTCCTGGGGTCATGGTTCTCGAGCCGGACATCGGACGGAGAGGGCGAGACAGAGAACACGTAGGACCGGCGG
>JAZGCO010000087.1:0-3654 GCA_036476995.1 Gemmatimonadota bacterium | reverse complement strand
TGCCGCCCCGACGCGCGCTTTGAGCGGGTCGGGCGTGTCAGTCATGATGCTGGACTCACTCGGCTGGAGTGACCGGCTCCTCCGATGTGCCTTCAGCGGTCGCTTCAGGCTCGACTGACTCTGCCTCTGCAACCAGCGCCACGTCAGCCTCAGCGGCCAGCTCAGTCTTCTTCTTTTTCCGGGAAGGCTTATCCGCGCTGGCTGACTCCGAGCCATACTTGCGGCGAAAGCGCTCCACCCGGCCAGCTGTATCTACCAGCTTCTGGCGGCCGGTGAAGAAGGGATGGCAGTGAGAGCAGATTTCGACGTGCAGCTCTTCCACGGTCGCGTAGGTTTCCGACACTCGTCCGCAGGCGCACGTAATACGCGCCTGCACATAGTCTGGATGTATGCCTTGCTTCATGATTCCCCAGCTTGCTGTCTCGATTTCGTGAGGCGGCCGGAGATTTCGTGAGGCGGCCGCAGATCGAGCCCGAGTCGTTAAGAACCCGCTCGACCATAAGCAGTTAAATATAGCGGCAAAATCGTTGTCAAACAACGCCGTTGGGTGCACTGACGTGAGCGAGCAGGAAGGCGTATTCGAGAGCAGTATCACGGCAGCGTTTATACCGCCCGGAGGCCCCACCGTGGCCGGCCTCCATGTCTGTCCGCAGCAGGATCTCGCCGCCACCATTGCTCACGGCCCGCAGCCTGGCTACCCACTTGGCTGGTTCCCAGTACTGGACTTGAGAATCGTGCAGGGCTGTCGTCACCAGCAGGTATGGGTGCGCCACAGGGGCCACGTTGTCGTAGGGAGAATACGACAGCATGTACTCGAAGAACGCCCTGTCAGCAGGATCACCCCATTCGTCATATTCGCCCGTCGTGAGGGGAATCCGATCGTCCAGCATGGTAGTGACCACATCCACAAACGGCACCCCTGCCACCACTGCCTTGAACAAATCCGGCCGCTCGTTGATGACGGCACCCATGAGGAGGCCGCCAGCGCTTCGGCCCATCGCGCTTAGCCGTTCCGGGTGCGCGTACCCTTCAGCGACCAGATGATCGGTGGCGTCGATGAAATCATTGAACGTGTTTTTCTTGGTCAGCAGCTTTGCACCCTCGTGCCAGGCGCGGCCCAGCTCGCCACCCCCGCGCACGTGGACGATGGCATGAACGAACCCTCTGTCGAGCAGACTGAGACGAGCCGCATCGAACACGGGCTCCACAGAGATCCCGTACGCTCCGTACCCATGTACAAGGATCGGACGCTCCTGCAGCGGTAGCGGGCCTTCGGCTTCGAGATTCGGCCTGTAGGCCAGCGAAACAGGGATTCTGGCTCCATCGCGAGCAGTGGCCCAGAGTCTCTCACAGCGATAATTGGCCGGCTCGAAACCGCCCGGAACCAGATCCCTTTTCCGCAGTGTAGAGACGCCGGACTCGATGTCGAAATCGAATACGGATAGCGGCTCGACCGGTGAACTTAACTCATACCTCAGAACGCTGGTGTCAAACTCAAAATTGTCCCCAATTCGAAGACTGTACGCCGGTATATCGAAGGTCAGCGTTGTTTCAGAGCCACCGTCGGCGTTCCAAAGCTGAATGGAGCTCTTTGCATCGGCGCGCTCGACCAGGGCGCAGAAACCCTGAAACATCTCCACGCCTTCGAGAACAATCCCGGGCCGGGCCGGAACGATCTCATCCCAAGCCGTAGGATCGGACGGCTCGAGACCGGTGCGGACCAGCCGGAAGTCGGGCGCGCCCAGGTTGGTTCGGACATAGAAATGGTCGCCCGCATGATCCAGGTGGTATTCGTGATTCCGCTGGCGTCCCAGAAAGAGCTGAAATTCCCCGTGAGGATTGTCGGCGGCCAGGAATCGATACTCAGTGGCGAGCGTCTGGTGGGATCCGATCATCAGGTATCCATGTGAACGCGTCTTGAAGACCCAGCACGTGTACGCCTCGTCCTGCTCTTCATACACCAATTCGTCAGCCACCGGGTCAGTTCCGAGTACGTGCCGATATACCTGGTGCTCCCGCAGAGTGACGGGATCCCGGCGCGCGTAGAACAGCGTCTTTCCGTCGTTGGCCCAGGCCAGGTTCGCAGACGCTCCGTGGATTCGTTCTTCCAGAAGCGTCCCCGAATCGAGGTCCCGGAGGAGAATTGTGTAGATACGCCTTCCTGTGGTATCCACCGGAATCGCAAGCAGCTGCTGCCCAGGCGTCAAGCCCGACGGGTTAAGAATGGCTTCCAGGTAGGAATACTCTTCGGCAAGCTCGTTTACGTCGAGGACCACTTCTTCAGGGCCGTGCGGCTTCTGTCGCACGTGGATCGGGTAGTCCAGGCCGCTCTGCAACCTGCTGGAATAGAGATACTCGCGGTACGCATATGGGACTGACTGGTCGGTCTCCTGAATGCGACCGGTGATTTCCCGGTACAACTCCTTCTGGAGCGCTAGGGTGCCGGCCAGACGCTCCTCGCAGTGGCTGTTTTCGGCTGTCAGATACTCGAGAACCTCCGGATTCTCCCGCTCGCGGAGCCAATAATAGGGGTCAACCCGCCGAACACCGTGGTCGTTGAACACCACGGGTTCGACCCGAGCGATGGGTGCAGTCAATGAGCCTCTCTTTGGACCGCCTCCGCGGTCACCCGTCGTTGCGGAACAAAAACACCAGGTCTTCGCGTTCGTCTATACCGGTGATATCCAGATCCCCATCTCCGTCCCGGTCGTGCAGGATTGCGCACGAGCCGGCTCCAAGAGCATCCAAGGTGCGGGCGTTAATCAGCCGGCCTGCCCCGTCGTTCTCGAACACCGTCCAGTCGGCCGTCGCGAAGTTACTGATGACTACGTCCAGATCGCCATCTCCGTCTAGATCGCCCAGATCGACGGCTAGCGGAAAATTGCCCGTGTCAAACGTCTGCGCCGACGACAGTTGTCCATCGCCGGTGCCGAACAGGATACCGACATTGTTGGCCGACGCGTTAGCCGACGCTACGTCCACGTATCCGTCTCCGTTCAGATCTCCGGCGGCCAGCATCCAGGGTCCGCCGCCCGCGGGGAAGACCCCTGCCACCTCAAACCCGCCCTCGCCGTCGCCCAGCAGGACCGAGACCGTGAGACTCGAGATGTTGCCGATAAACACATCTACCACTCCGTCTCCGTTGGCGTCCGCCGCGGCGCAGGATGTCTCACCGCCGCCCCCCGCGTCCAGTGTTCCCGCCGGCTCAAACGTCCCGCCCTGGTTCCGGAGTAGACTTACGCTGCCTGAGCCGACCCCCATGCGGTTGGCGGTTACGATGTCCTGGTCTCCGTCTCCGTCAAAATCGAGCAGGCACAGGCCTCGGACCTGAGTATCCGCCTGGTAGCTTCCCGTAAACATGAAGGTTCCATCCCCTGCTCCGCGGAAAACGCTGACCTCGTCGCCCGTGGAGTTGCCGGCCGCGAAGTCGATGAGACCGTCTCCGTCAAAATCCTCCCCTTCGTTCGTACTCGGCCTGGATCCGCCGGGAATCGGATAGATCGTGAAGGGACCGTAGTCACCGTCCTGGTTGAGAAACACCCGTATGTCGTTCGCCACTTCGTTGGGTATGACCAGATCGGAGTCACCGTCACCGTCGATATCTCCCGCATAGGCCCCGTAGGCCTGAATCAACCCCTCTCCCGGGCGTCGCAC
>JAZGCO010000086.1:0-7304 GCA_036476995.1 Gemmatimonadota bacterium | reverse complement strand
CGTGCATCCTGGCGGTCCGGATCCAGAGCGATGGCTGTTTCATAGGCCACTTTTGCACCATCCGGCTGGCCGGCGGCGGCCCGTGCAGAGCCCAGGGCAACCCAAACATCCGCATCTCCTGGTGCAGAGCTGACTATCACTTCGTACCAGCGAACGGCCTGCTCGGCCCGGCCGGTGGCCAGCAGAGATTCTGCCAGACCGGCTTGCGCGTCCACGTTCCGCGGATTCGCTTCGAGAATCTCCTGGTAAGCGGCACGGGCCCCTCTCGCATTCCCCGCTGCGAACTTCCGCCGGGCTTCTACGAGAAGAGCCTGAAGATTGTCGTCCAGTGCGGCACCAGCCACCGACTCGAACGATGTGTTTCTCTGAATCGAGCCGACCGTGGCTTGAACCTCGGTGAGGCCACCCTGACTCCCAAGCGTAACCCGAGTCGCCACTTGTCCGTTCGTGTCTGTCCCGATCACTTCTGGATTCACGCGTCCGTTCATGACGCTGAATCGAACCTCCTGGTCCACAAGCGGCGCCCCCGATGCATCCCGGACTTCGAGCACCAGAAGCCGCGCCAGCGACTGGCCGGCCTCGGCGGTTTGTCCGGTTCCGGATACGAACTGTGTACTCGCTTCGTCCGCACCACCCTGCCCGACCCCTATCGTCCCCACCAGCTGGCCAGCCGCGAAAATCCCGAGCGAGCTCGATCCGGCCAAATCGTCGATAGGGATGGTCACGCGCGCCTCGCCCACTTGGCTGGCGACGGTGGAGGCGATTATCCGGCTGGTTGCTGTCGTATCAGTGTTCACCTGCACGGCGCCAGCGACTGCATTCCCGTATTCGTCCGTCAGCCGAATAGTTACCGTTCGGCGTTCCGGGTCCGCGTCGGCCACGAGTTCAGTCGGATCGGCCACGGCGCGGCTGACCGGACCTGGCCGTGTCTGCAGCGTCACCGTGGACGCACCCAGAGTCGTCTCTCCGCTAACGGCGACCGTCAGGGTGTATGTATTCGCGACGGTACCGGCCGGAATCTGGAACACGGCGCGGCCGACCTCATTCGAGCGAACGACCAGATCCGTACCCGTCCCGCCCGCTACACGTCCGCTTCCGACCAGCTGCACCCTGGCTCCGGTGACCGGAAGCCCTCCCCTGGTCAGATCCACCACAAACCGGGCCCGACCGCCTGCAGGAGCCGCAATGCTGCGAGCCGAAAGAGCCAGCGAGACAGAATTCGCCTGCCGCTCACAATCATCGATGGCCTGGATAACCTCCGCGGTCGCTCCCAGCGCCTGCAGATCGGTCCGATCCCGTTCGCTCACGGCGAATGTGAGGCAGTTCTGCCGGATGATCGTCGCCACTTCAGACTTGGAATACGTTTCACCGGAGAGCAGCCTGATCAGGTCACTCTTTTGAAGCGGCACTCGTTGCTGGGCTAGCGCCGGCAACGGCAGCAGCAAAACTGCGGTCAGCACGACCACCTGAGCCCTTGTTCGCATGCTCACTCTTCTCATTCGATAGGCCGCGGACAGCCCGAAGCATCGAAGTGACGGTTCACCGTATTCATCTCCGAAACCAAACGGTCATAAATCGCCTGTTCACGAGTACCGTTGCGCCCGTCAAGAGCAGCGTGTTCGATCGTCATGGCCACAAACGCATCGTCGGTTGCCGAGTACCCAGTCGTCAGAAAATCGCACCCGATTCGGCCCAGGTCGAAGTCGCCTGATCTCTCGTTGTACCTTTCCATGGCGTCATCCAGGCTACCAGCATTCTCAATGAACGGGCCGGCGGGAGCCACGGCCGGGACGCTGACCAAGGGCCCGCTATCCGGCTCGCGCAGCGCAGAACGTACACTCGTCAGGGCTACGGCAAGAGCGGCCAGCAGGAGTACGACCAGGCCGGCATACTGCAAATCCTCCCGCTTGAGGTTCCCGATATTGGGAAACATGCCCGTAACACGGGGGAACATCCTGTCTTCCGAGTCGCCGGTCAGCACCAGTCCAGGCCCGGTGACGGGTCCGTGCGGGCGAGGAATCTCGGCAGGAATGACGCGCTCAATTTCCGTATCGCGGTCAGCTTCATAGTTGGTCCATACGAGAACCGTTCGGGCACGACCACGGCCAGTCGACTCGTCTAGCAATTCGTAGAACGGGGCCGGTCTATTTCTCTCATCTCCAGGCGTCCCGGGCCGATACATACCTCCAGTCGGGTCGCGGGGGTCGGGAACGATGAGGAGCGCGCACTGCCAGGGTTCGGCGAAATAGCGCTGGTTGGCGTCCCTGTCCGCTTCCGACTCGGCCAGGCCGAGAAGATGATGACTGTGATACCAGCCCACGAGGACCCCACTGTGCCGACTGGCCCGCTCTCTGGCTGCCGACCAGGCCGTCGCCAGGCATCTCCCAGGCGCGTCTTCTGAAAACGGTTCAGCCGACGGAATCCCGGTGTCTACAATAGCGTACTGCAGGGCGCTCTTAGGACAGCGGTAGAGATCGCCCAACAGAAACCCGAACTTCGCCTCGCTGCCGTGTTCGCCCACATGCTCCACGAGACCGCGCAGAACAGCCTGCGTTACCACAACTTCATGGAGGCTACCGTTGCCCAAAGCACTTGAGCCGGCGAAAACCGAACCTCGCGGCGTCCAATACACCAACCGTGAATCGGGAAACGGTGCGCTCCCCTGGGTGGGCGCGTCCGGACGGGAGCCCATCGCCAGCCCGTAGGCCGCGTCACGTAGAAACTCGGAAGTTTCGTGCTCGTTCACGTGCTCAGTTCAGACCCACGAGATCCAGGACGGGCCGTCCCATCAGCGCGGAACGTCCCGTACGCACACGGGCCACTATATCAATTCGCTGCAGAGGTCTCAGCAGTTCCACGTCTGAGAGGAACTCGGGAGGCACCGCCACATAGATGAAGCCCCTGTCGGGATCCGGAGCGCGTGCCAGAATGAAAGGTTCGCCAGGATAGAAATCCGTTCTCACCTCCTCGGCCTGTTCCAACGACACAAACTGGACGGACCACTGGACCGTCCGACCGGTAAACTGCGCCGGGTTGGCCTGCAGGTCGGACGCCGAAAGTTCCGCGCTGGGAGCCACCGAGTCGAGGGGTAGAGTGGCGGGCACCCAGACCCAGCTATCGAGGCGCACACGAGCCCAGTTCCCCTGGCGAGACAGGACCGTCAGGTCCGCGCCCGGACTCGCGACAGCAACGGTGTCTCCGTCCGGAGAGGCAAGAAGCTCAATGGGTGCATCGCTAACCACGATTCGGTCGTTCTGTCTCGGGGTTCGTGTTCGCGCTGGACGCTGCTCGACCAGCGCCGGAGCCACGGCGGGCTGACCGCTGGTCTGTCGCAGTGATTTGGCCCACATCCAGGCCGTCCGGCGCACCCGGATCCAGCTGGCCTTTCGTTCCACATTCTCAAGAAGCATGCCTCGCTTGAGGATAGCTATCCGACGTCCAGACCCGGAGGCCGTCTCGCGCAAGTTCTCCCCCCCCGGTTTGGTTACCAGGAGGTCAAAACCGTCACGGTTCGTTGAAGTCACGGACGAACTCCACACCCATCCCTCGACAGTCACCAAACTCCAAGAACCCTGGGATCGGGTAACGGGTACGACGACCCCTTCCAGTATCGTGGCCAAGACAGTTCCGCGCGGCTCCACCCGCAGATTTTCTTCCGGGACGGCTACCCGGACATCCTGGGCACGGACGGCCGCGGACGCCGGACCGAGCATGGCCACCAGAGAAAGCGCCGACACGGCGAACATTGTCTTACTCATGAGATCTGGAAATAGGACTGGCTCCCGTCTACATTTATCGATTCTGGTCCCAAACTTACGGGATCGGAGCAGGCTCTGAAAGGAATATTGGCTTGATCGGAATTTGGGTTTTGAGGGCTCGTTTGCCGGGGATACTGTTCAGCGCCGCGGTACTCTCCCTCATCCTTCCATCGATTGCCGTAGCGCAGCAGGAAAGGATCGATTCACCGTATCGGTTTATCGATACCGGGGGCCGTGTGGGTGTGTTCTTCGGGCACGTAGGAACGCGGCGCGGCAATCTAGGACTCGGGATCGGCCCCTCCAGCGTTACTGGCGCCCGTCTGCGCGGGCGACTCAGCAGTCCGCTGTCCATCGAACTCAGCGTCGGAGTCGGATCATCCGACCGGTCTGTGATCGACCCGCGCGAGACCAGCTACCCCGATCCCGTAGACTCTGTCAGCGTAACCTGGGCACTCATCGATGCCAATTTCCAGATCGCTCTCACTGGAGCTCGCTCGCTGCATCGCTTACAACCGTTCGTAACTATAGGGTTCGGTGTGTTGCGCGGTCTCGGAGAGGACGTCAGCGCAGCGCTTGCTGACCCATCGGATGCAGCCTTCCGATTCAGGGTCGGAACGTCTCCCTCCGCTACGTTTGGGCTCGGCACCGAATGGCACGTGGCCAATGGAGTCAGCCTCTCGTTCGAGATGCGGGATCATCTGTGGCGAATGAAGACGCCGGATGGGTTCTTCCGCCTGGATGTGCTCGAGATGATTCAGGACTCAGGAGCGCCAGTGCCCTCAGACACAGAGTGGACGCACAATCTAGAATTCAGCGTGGGGGCATTTTACTACTTCTGAGTAGGCATCGCGCCGCCGATTCACTGTACGCAGCTCCGGAAGTGTCCGTCGCGCTGTTCGTAGAAGATCAGCCCGTTACGACATGGCGCTGCAGTCCCAGCCGTCTGTCCGAATTGGCAGCCGGATGGTTGCTGGTAGAGGGAGTGATCGCCTCGCCAGCGGAGATTTTGGATATCGACCAGCGTGAAATTCGGGCGGCACACACGACGATCGATGCTCCCACGGTAAGGATTGACGTGCGCCTCGCCGAAGGAACTCCAGAGCGCCTCGAAGAGAGCCGCCGACACCCGATCCCGCACTCGATAGCAGGCCGATCCGCGACCAGTGTGGACTGGCTGGAGTCAGACTGGCGGCAACTGTACGAGCGGATGTACGCGCACGCTCCACTGCGAGCCGCTGGTGGAGGTGTGCATACAGGGGCCCTCGTTCGAGACCGCGAACTGATTGCTCTGGAGGAAGACGTGGGCCGGCACAACGTAGTGGACAAGTTGGTCGGTCGCGCCATGATGGAGGAGCTCCAGCTTGCCGGCAGCGTACTGCTCCTCAGTGGGCGGCTGTCAGGCTCGATCGCGGCCAAGGCGTCGCGCGCTGGTTTGGCCGGCTTGATCTCTCTTTCCATTCCCACCACGCTGGCGGTTCGGATCGCTACCCGCTCTGGTCTCACGCTTGTCGGGCGGGCCCGGCGAGGTACGCCTCTGGTCTACTCACCGCACACAGCTTCGCCGGACGAGGAGCGGCGGAGTGAGTCCGAAGAGGCTTGAGCGTGGCACAGGTACACCGGGTGCTAGGCGTTATTCTCGCCGGCGGACAAAACCGGCGGTACAGGGGACGGCACAAAGCACTCGAGACGATTGGAGGCAGGCGGATTCTCGATCGACTGAGTTCCTCTTTGTCTCCCGTATGTGACGAGACCGTCATCGTCGCCAATGTGCTGGAGGCGTACCAGGGCTCGGGTCACGAGGTCCGGCCCGATCGCGTTCCCGGCCAGGGAGCGCTGGGCGGATTGCACACGGCGGTCTGCTGGGCTGCGGAACTGGGCTGCGACGCGGCGCTGGTAGTCGCCTGCGACATGCCGTTCGTGCCGGAAAGTCTGCTGCGTATGTTGGCCAAGAGCGCCAACCGCGCAGGCGTGACCGTTCCGGAGAGTACGAGCCGCCGGGGATTCGAACCGCTTTGCGCCGCGTACGGCGTGGACTGCGAGCCGGCTATCGCGGCGGCACTCGAGGCCGGCGACCGGGCCATCATATCTTTCTTCGATTCGGTTCCTATCCAGGTGCTGACTTCGGAACTGGTCGCCATTCATGGGGACCCGACAGTAGTGTTTCTGAATGTGAATCGGCCGGAGGATTTTGACCACGCCGAGCGCATTGCTGCAACCCAGAGATGACACAATGACCCCACATCAGCTCCTCGGCGCTGCGAGCAAGATCGCTGCCGGCTGTCTGCTCACAGCCTCGGCGCCAGGACGCGCGCTCGCTCAGGTGGCCGTGCCGGCGGCGCCGGCGGCCGCGACGCCTGAGGTAGATTCAGCCGCGGCTCCGGCCCGAACCGAGGGACGAATGCTGTCTGAGCCAGCCGATCTGGCAGAGCGCCTGGATCAGATTCTGGCGGACCCGGCTCTACTTCCCGCGCATGTCGGGCTCTCCGTCGAGGTGGCTGAGACCGGTGAAGTGCTGTACAGGCACCATGGTGCCAAGCGTTTCGTGCCGGCCAGTAACACCAAGCTCGTCACTTCCGCTGTCGCCCTGGCCGAGCTGGGAGCCGACTATGTGTGGATCACCCGGCTTGTGGCCGACGGACCCATCATAGGCGGCACCCTGGAGGGGAACCTCTGGATCGTCGGCGGCGGCGACCCCCACCTAACCAGGGACGACCTCCGCGCCTGGCCCGGGCTGCTCCGTGAGGCTGGAATCGAGCGCATCCAGGGCGGCGTGATCGGTGACGACTCGGCGTTTGAAGATCCGCAGTGGGGCGCCGGCTGGATGTGGGACGATCTGTACGCAGGCTGGGGATCAGGCGTGAGCGCACTACAGCTCAGCCCCAACCGGGTGCGCGGTGGGGTGGTTCCAGGCGCGGCGGTCGGGGCGTCAGCCACTACGTTCCAGAGCACGGAAGGGCCGATTGTCCCCTTCGTCAACCGGATCCGGACCGGCGCTCCCGGATCCGAGGTGCGGCTCCGATTCATGCCGCCACCTGAGGGCGGCACCGTAGAACTGGCCGGCTGGGTGCCGCTGAGCCGGGATACGACGCAGCTGTCGTTGGCCACTCCCCACCCTACGCTATACCTGCTCGACTACTTGGAGGAGGTTCTGATTGAGGCCGGCATCGCCGTCGGCGACAGGTCTCGGCGGGCCACTCCGAACGAGCGGCCGGCGCGGATCATGTGGAGCCACGATGTCGTTTCGGAGCCGCTGTCCCGTAACCTGCCCCGGATCCTGAAACCCAGTGACAACCAGATGGCCGAGACCTTGCTGCTTTCCCTGGGCCTTGAGAACGGCAGGGCGGGTACGGCTGCGGAGGGGTTGGAGGTCGTTACCGCCCGGTTGGCACGCTGGGGCATCACCCCGGAGGCGGTCGAGCTCGCGGACGGCTCAGGCATGTCCCGCTACAATCAGGTGACACCCGACGCGCTCGTCCGGCTGCTTCGTGCCGCATGGAGACGGGCCGACTTTCCCATTTTCTATGCCGCCCTGCCGGTAGCCGGCGT
>JAZGCO010000085.1:0-5359 GCA_036476995.1 Gemmatimonadota bacterium | reverse complement strand
GGCCGTGAACGTGACCGGGGACCCAGAGAGACCAGACGACGAAGCGCTCACAGTGTTCTGCCCGGCGGCCGCCCCCGTCGTCAAACTGACCGCCGCCTCTCCTGACCCGTTCGTCGTCGTCGAGGTGGCGAAAACGCTGCCACCACCCTCCGTGACCTGCCATTCAACGCTGACACCGGAGACGCCAAGGCCCTGCGCGTCCGTTACCCTTACAACAAAAGGAGCTGCCAGAGTCGCTCCCGTCGCGATGATCTGCGCGTTGCCGGATAACTCGGCTATCGTCGTGGCCTGGGCACCCCCACCCCCACCCCCGCCGCCGCCGCCTCCTCCTCCTCCTACGGGCGCCATCGTGTCTCCGCCGCAACCGAAAAGGCAGACAGCCGGAATCAGAGCGATTGAAAATATGCGGTGCGACATGATGTAATCCTGCCTTTGCGGGTGCAGCTTGGCCTCGCGTGAGGATACGCCGCGGACCCGGATGCGGATACGCCGCGGACCCGGATGCGGATACGCCGCGGACCCGGATGCGGATCGTTCCTACAAGTATCGTGTTACAGAGACTCGTCCCGACTTACGGCTGAACCTCCGTCTCAAGCACCACGTCCACCCATTCGAAACTTGTTCCCGGCCCGATCTGGGCAAGGCGCTCGCGCGACCTGTACCCCGCACGCACCAGCCGGAGACGGTAGACGCGGGCCGGTACGCGGCGGTTAATCAAAGGGGTGTCTCCCAGGCGCGTCACGCCGTCGTATACGGTGGCCCAGCGTGGATCGCGAACAGCGACAGTCAGCAGCCCGTCAGTGACTTCGAACGCAACCCGGGAGGTCCGGCCGGCCCGAATGTTCACCGTCTGCTCCTCGGCCAGTGTCTCGCCCGCTTCGGGAACGAAACGCACCGTATAGGTGCCGGTCCGAAGGCGAACATTGGACAGGGGGGCAGTTCCACGGTCCTCTCCGTCGATACTCACCTGGCCGGGAAGGTTGGCGGTCACCGCTACCACTCCGGTCGGCGGTGGCGCCCGGGCCAGGCTGAGCCGGACAGAATCGTTCTGACTCACCTCGATGGTTCTGTCCACAGGTATGTACCCGCGAGCAGACGCCTGGACCCTGTGGGATCCTGGCGCGACCTGGACAGCGCTGCCCGATGTCACTGAGATCGAGTCGTCCAGCGTGACGCTTGCCGCATCCGGTTCTACAAGAACAACCAGCTCCACGGTTTCGACGACGGCCTCGGCAGACTCGGCCGGCATTGTGGACTCCTCAGTGGGCTCAGCCGTCTCGGCTGCCGCCGCGCTATCAGCTGCACTGGCGAAAACGCTGTTCGCCGCGCCCGTGCCGCCCTCAGCCTCTTCGCCTCCGCTGAAACGCGACCACATGATCGCCGCCAGGCCCATGACGACCAGCACGGCGATCACTCCCAGCACACGGCTCGGGCCTCGCCTGCGCCGAGTGGTGAACACGCCCGGATTCGGAGGTGGGGCTGGCGTCGTCATCGTTCCACCTCAAGGCCCAGGTGATCGCAAGCGACTCGGCCCACGGAGATCATGGCGACACGCTCTCCACGCTCTCTCCGGCGCGTAAACGGGCTACAAAGTCCCGGACACTCGGACTGTATTCGTCGGCGTCCGGAACCCAGCCAGGCGCCACCTGGAGGATGTGTCCGAACTCCGTGCTGGCGCCCTCTTCGTCACCTTGGGCCAGCGCCAGCGCACCCAGGTGGGCCCGAATCCGGGTACGGTCCGGGTCCAGCAAGAATCCAGTGCGGTCGAGAATGTCCCGGTACAGATCTCGCGCGCCAGCGAAATCGCTTGCCTCCAGTCGAATGGCGCCGCTTATTCGCGTCTTCGCTGTTAGGGCCGCAAGCCGGAGCTCCCATTGGTCGTCTGGCCGGACCGTAGTGCTGGTTGCGTACAGCCGCAGGTCGCGAATCATCCGGTCCACCAGTTGCTCCGGCGTCAATTCCGAGACCGTATCCACGATGGCCCCGGTCAGAAAACCGTCCGCGATCTGAGCTGCGAGGTCGAAGACACCTTGATCGTAGTACTCGCGGGCTGTCGGGTCCTGGGTGCCCGCCGCGGCCTGGATAAGTGTGGCCAGTGCCGCCCTCGTTTGGCCCGCCTCGAGCTGCACTTCGGCAAGAGCTTTGATCAGTCGAGTACCTGACAGGCTCCGGTCGCTTCCGTGCCTCAGGAGGAGGGCACCCGCAGTTTCCGGGTCACCGCCTCTCTGAAGCTCCAGGGCGAGACGCTCCACAGCCGAGAGAGACTCGGGCGCGGCGTTCGCGATGCTTTCGAGCCACGCGATCGCTCCCGCGCCGGCTCCGGACGCGACAGACTCTGTGACCGCAGCTCGCGCAATCTCCGCCCGAACGCTTGTCATGATACCGGCCTCGAGACCCTTCTCCCGGCTCTCCAGTTCGGTGGACGCTCGGCCGTACTGGCCCTGCGCGATGATGGTCCGGACGTAGGCTGCCAGCAGCGGAGCTCTGTCCGCGCGGCCCGAAGACTCGGCTTCCGTGAGCTCTTCGGCCAGCCATGCCTCGGCCCCGGGGAGATTTTGGCCTTCCGACAGTGCGCGCAACGCCGGAGTGAGACGATCCACGACAGGCTCGGACCAAAGACCTGGCTTACCGTCCGCGCTCACTCCCCGAACAGAGATTTGACCCGGTTCGTCTCCCCAGGCGGTAGTCGACAGAGACAGGCGGGCGGTCCGTGCGCTGCCCAGGCTCACCGAGTCGTGATCTGTCTGCCGCATGACTTCGTAGGACACGGCGCCCGGCAGGCCGGCGTCCCATTCCAGCATCGGCAGACCGGGAGGCTGCAGATCGAGGGTAAGTCTGAGACCCTCGGGCGACGGCGGCGGGCCCTTGCACCGGAAGCGGATCGAACGCCCTGTAGCGCCGCCGCTGACAAACATATCCCCGGCCTGCGAAACCGCGAAGTCGCTCCACGGCCGGAGTAGCCAGGGCGCTCCGATCTGACATTCTGCTCCGCTCTCACCGATCTGAGTTGCCAGTCCGGTCCGCTTGTCGAGCAAGAACGTCCGTCCCCACACGTCAGCGCCGATGCCCATCGCGGCAGCTCCGGCGCTGGAACCGAGCGTGAGCGGACGAGTGGCCTCCAAAAAGATCCCGTATTCGTCGAATCGCTGCAGACGCGTCCCCTCGAGGTCCAGCACGAGTAGCTGTCCGTCCGCGCCGAAGGCCATCCCTTCGACCCTGGAGATCTCGCCCTCGCCTCGGCCCTTGCGGCCTATTCGCTGGCGGAAAGTGCCGTCCAGCGCGAGGAGCTGGATTTCGTCATCATCGCGGTCGTACACCGCCAGCGTACCGTCAGCCGAACGCCAGGCGAGGGCCGTGGGCCGCTTGAGCTCGCCCCCCGCAGTCGCGCGGGGAAGAGAGGCGATCACCTCCCCTGTATGCGATACCCGGTGCAGCCGGTGCGTGCGGTCTGCCAGCACGAAGCCGTCCGTCGTGCCTACGGCGACCAGAGTCCGAGGTAGCGCGCCCGGAAGGGCTATCTCGCCAACCCGCTCACCGTCGGCCGACCGAATTACCAGTCGGCCCCCTTCCAACAGCAGCCAGTGCTCGACAGCGCGGGTCCCTTGAGCGGCTGAAGAAGAGGTCACGGCCAACACCCGTCCCGCGAGCGTATCCACCGCGACCCCGAGGAATGAACGCGTGCTTGGCTCGATTACTACGCTGCCTGGCGGAAACACCATCCTCATCTCCTGCACGATGAGGTCCTTCTGATCCACCAGGACCATGACTCCTCGGACCGCAGAAATCGACAGGCCACTGAGGCGATCGAACCGTTTCGGACGCCCGGATGGTCCGAAGATCTCCTGTCGCAGTTCGCCGGTGGGCTCAACCACTGCCACCCGTGACTTATCCTTGATCACGAGATAGAGCGCGCCGGTCGGATCCACATCGACGTCATACAGCTGTTTCCCGCCCAGCACCTGAGTCAGATCCAGCGTCCAGCGAAGGGTGCCGTCTGGCCGGCCCGCAATGATCGACTTCGCGCCCGCGTCGTAGACGTAGACGTTCCGAGCCGGGTCCACCACGACGATGGTTGGTCGGTCGAAAGCGGCCCGTTCGAAACCCCTCACAACCCGCTCCAGAAGTCCAGTCGGCGTGAAGACATACAGCTGGCTCTTCGCAGCGTCAGCCGCCCACAGCATGTCGTCCGAATCGATGGCGATGTCATCGAGAGACCCGAACCGTCCGGGCGCGGCGCCCCGTCCGCCCCGGCTTCCTAGGAAGACACCGTCTTTGAAGACGTGTATCAGCCGGGACTGCGAGTCTGCGACGTAGATTCGTCCGCCCGAGTCCAACACGGTACGCACCGGCCGGCCGAGTGTCCGCTGCGGGTGCGCCGCAGCGAGATTGCCACGCCAGATCAGGTTTTCATCGTACCAGAGGACATCAGCCTTCTTGGTGTCCGTGAGAAAGAGACGGCCGTCATTGGCCACCATGGCCCGGGACGGCTTCTGTACCTCGGCGGGGCGTCGACCCTTGACCAGGGTCAGCACGCGGCCCGGCGTGAGGACAGCCGCGTTGGTTCTGTCCTGGGCATGCGCGGGCAGGTGCAATGCGTGGAGAGAGAGACCGAATGCCGCGGACCACGCTGTGGCGGTGACGGCGGCGCGCAGGACTACAGACGAAACATAACGCACGCAGAACTCCTCTTTGGGAACACGACAAAGTCGAGTCAGGAAGCCTGCCCGATACACTACGCGACATCGCGACAGGGCAGCAAGACCCGGGGCGCGTTCCACGGCGCTGACCGATACCACAAGCTTGGCCGCCCGGATTCATGAAGACTATGCGGAGTCACACGGGTGACTGGTTGCCCGATCTATGAGAGAACTCCGTGCAGCACCCTGATGCGATGGGCTGTTAACTTCTCAGGCACTGTTGTTGGATACCGTCTAGAGGAGAACAAACATGCGGGCAGCGGCGGGATTACTCGGACTGATCGCCGGTATTGTCGGCATCTGGTTTGCCATGTCGGGGCGAGGTCAGGTCGCAGAGGCTGCACTTCCGGCTGCCCAGTCCCCGCAAGAAGCCGCCATGCCTGTGTTCACTTTCGCGGAGGCTTGGTGAGGCCAGAAAACTGGGACGCGTGGGTCACAGCCGGAAGCTCGATCGGGCTGACGTATAATGAAAGTACGGGCGCGGCAGAAGGAGCTGATCCTGGTACGTTCTTGAACGTTCTGATCCAGCCTTGGGCATACGAAGATTTCATGAAGAACGGAGAGTTCTCGGAAGGTACGATGACTCTGCTGGTGGCTTCCTCCCCGGTCCGGAAGGAAGAGCCGGCGCTGGGTGGCTTTTATCAGGGCGACGACTTCCGGTT
>JAZGCO010000084.1:0-61736 GCA_036476995.1 Gemmatimonadota bacterium | reverse complement strand
GTCCAGGAACGTGAAGATCCAGGAAAGACGCCACGGCCCGGATTCGCTCCGTTACCTGGCGAGCATCGGAAGCGGGCATGCCGAGGATCTGAATCATCGGGGTGCCACGCCGAATCGACACTTCGGTCCGGACCGGAGTGACCTCCAGCCCCAGCAGCGACGCAGTTTGTACGACCTCGAGCATGCGTGGAGGGTGGAGCCGGCCCTCAACCCATGCTCAACGGCGCGCTTATGCTGGCTCTTCAGTCACGCTGAGTTCGGGGTGATGGCGCGGTACACCCACGCGGTACCAGATGAACGGAAACAGGGGGTTGGGAAGCCAGTACATCCAGCCAAGCCCTCTGACCTTCCCGCCGCCGGGAAGATGCAGATCCATCCACACGTACAGGAACTTGTAGACGCAGAGGCCCGGAATCCAGTTCTGCTTGAATCCATCCGTGACGAGGTGCTTGCGGCCAATATACAGGTTGCCCTCGAAGGGCGTGATGCCCCAGCCCTTGGGGCCGCGCGCCAGCAGCGTCCCGGTCGGCGTATGCGTGATGCTGATCGTTGTTGTCATATGTGTCACAACGTATCTGGCGCGTCACCGTTCCGCCCCGAGTACACGCTGCGGCCGACGCGGGCCACGGCTGACGATCCTGCATCATGTCGGCGAACTGGTCCAGGGTCAGGCTCTGCGGCTCGTCGCTGACCGCTAGGAGCACCGGTCCAGGTTCCTTACATGAAGGAAGCGATCTCGCTTAGTTCCTTCCTTTTCAGATCCGGAACCACGGCGCCTGGAGCCGGATACCCGACGACCAGGAGCAGGTACGGGCGCTCGTTGGTCGGGCGCCCCAGGATCTGGTTCAGGAATCCCATAGGGCTCGGAGTGTGGGTCAGTGACGCCAGACCGGCCCGGTGCACCGCCGAGATCAGCAGTCCGGTAGCTATGCCGACGGATTCTTGGACGTAGTAGTGCTTCACGCGCTGTCCCGAGGGGTCGATCCCGTAGCTGCGGGCAAAGATGGCTATGAGCCACGGGGCCGTCTCCAGGAACGGCTTGTTCTCGTCGGTGCCGAGAGGAGCCAGGATGTCGAGCCACTCCTGTGGCGCGCGCCCTCCGTACAAAGAGCGCTCCTCTTCTTCGGCCGCCGCTCGGATCTGCGTCTTGACCGCGGAGTCTCCGACGACGGCGAAGTGCCAGGGCTGCTGGTGGGCACCGCTTGGAGCCGTCCCGGCAGCTCGGATGCAGTCCTGGATGATTTCGATGGGAACCGGACGGTCGGCGAACTGGCGTACGGTACGCCGCCGGTCGAGCTCGGCGTAAGCTTCAGCCGCACGCGAACGCATTTCGGCCACTTCGTATTCCCGAAACGACAGCTCGACAAAGCCCGGATCTGTCGTCATTCCAGGTCTCCTCGCTGTCCGCTGGGTGCCGCCGCGGCACGGCCCGAATCCTGGCCCGCGATCTCGGTCGCATGATCCCGGATCACCTCCAGCGATTCGAACGCCTCCCGTACCAGCAGTACAGCCGCCGCAACCACGCCCATTGTTCCCGTGCTCGCAAGTGTTAGAACCACGGCTCGGACCGGCAGGTCTCCCCACAGGCCGATCAGCGCGCCCACGAGACTGGCTGCGGTAAACAGGACGACGCTGGCGTACAGGCACACGAGAGCGTTGCGGAACAGAGTCGCCCTGTGCATCAGGCGGCTCATGACCGAGACCGAATGAGATGCGGCGTGATGCTGCGCGGAGTGAAACTCATCGTGAAGGCGTGAATACCGGATGGACGTAGAGAGTACGAGCAGTGCGACTCCTGGAAGCAGAATGAGCGGCGTGAGCCAGATTTCGGCGCTTTCCATTTCGTCCTCGCGGTCCAGGTTGACTGTACCACTACGCCCCGGTCGGAAAATCGGGCCGACGCGCTCCGGGAGCAACAACCGACTGTGGAAGGGCTTGCTGCCGACTAGATTGCGGCCATGCTACGCAATCGGCCTCACATAGCTGGCTACTTGTTCGCGCTGGCGGCTGGCACACTGTGGGGAACTACCGGTCCGCTCAGCACCGCCCTGTATGCCGAAGGGGCAGAACTCACCTCCGTCGGTTTCTGGCGAGTCCTGGTCGCCGCCGCAGGTCTTCTGGCCTATGTCGCCGTGAAGAGACACTGGCCCCGCATGCCCCTCCACGGGTTCCTAATCGTGGGACTGGGCGGGGGCGCGATGGTAGCGCTGTTCGAGGTCGCCTATCAATTCGCGATCGCCGGAGCCGGGGTAGCGGGGGCGGCGGCACTCCTCTACACGGCGCCCTTTCTGGTCACGCTACTAGCTCTTCCGATTCTCCGAGAGCGGATCACTCCGCTGCGACTCGCGCTCGCGGTCGCTGTAGGTGTGGGAGCCGGTCTGACGGTGGCCGGGGGAAGCGGGGCCCAGACGGTGTCCGGAAGTGTGCAGACCCAGGTGTCGGGAATCGTTGGAGGACTATTGGCCGCGCTGGCATACGCAGGAACGACGCTTCTGGCGAGGTATGCGGTGCCGCGTTACGGGGCGGTCGCAGTTCTAACGGCCGAGATCTCAGGCGCTGCGCTACTCCTCGCGATCCTTCTGCCACTGAGCGGTAGCTCCCTCGCACCCCCTAGCACGCCTGGTGGATGGATCTACGTGGCGCTGCTCTCACTCGGAGCGATAATCGCTGCCAATTTCCTCTTCTTTGAGGCGGTCAGGCGCATTGATGCGGCGCCGGCCGCGGTCTCGGCTACAATCGAACCGGTGGTGGGAACCGTGCTGGCGCTGGTCCTGTTTGGTCAGGAGCTCAGCGCCACGGGCTGGTTAGGACTGGGCATCGTGGTGGGAAGTGTAGCGCTCGTGTACGTGCGCGAGAGCCGGCAAGGCGCGACCGGTGCGCGAGACGCCAGGACCTGAAAACTAGCCTCAAACCAGGTCTTCGTGTATGATCGCCGGCAGCGGGAGGAGCGTATGGAAACCGTAGACGCACTTCTGAACATCGCGAGGCTGTACGGCATTATTGGAGCGGTCACGGCGCTGATTTTCGTAACGGTCGGTGTCGGCAGGTTGGATGACGGAGCCCGCGGGCTTCGACCCTTGTTTCGTCTGATCCTCATCCCGGGTGCCACTGTTTTGTGGCCCCTCACCGCTTGGCGAATGTTGAAGAGCTTTCGCGGGCAAGGCTGAGGCACGTATGCAGGCCGCTCACCGACGAGCGCACGCCTGGATCTGGATCGCCTGGGCTGTGCTCCTCCCTCTCGGTTTCGTGTTGGCGCTGGTGCTTAGACCGGCCGTGCCCGTGGACTCGCAGCAACCGGGAAATGCTTCGGCTGCAGCGGAGACAGCCGCGGCCCCGGCCCCGGCCCAGCCCGGAGGCGCCCCATGAGCGCCGGGTACAAGGCGGTCACCTGGACCCGAAGCAAACTCGTATACGACCTCATCCTGGTGGCGGGGGTGGCGCTCTACATCGCCGTCTTCACAAAATTCGCCTCCAGCTATTGGTCTGGCGGGCCCATGATCCAGAGCCGGATCATCGGGATGCGAGCCTACGGGAGCTGCGCCTTCCTGATGCTCACGCTCATCCTCTGCATCGGACCGTTGGCCCGGCTGGACCGCAGGTTCTTGCCGCTGCTGTACAACCGGCGCCATTTCGGAGTGCTCACGTTTCTGGTTGCCCTCTACCATGCCAAGCAGGTCCTGGGGTTGTACTACAATTTCGGGGAGTTCACCCAGCTCCAAGGTGTTTTCCTTTCCAATTCGGCCGGTGGCTTCAGTTCACTCACCGGATTTCCGTTCGAGGTGCTAGGAGTCCTGGGGCTGGCGATCCTGCTGCTAATGGCTGTCACCAGCCACGATTTCTGGCTTCACTTCCTCACTCCCCGGGTGTGGAAGGGCCTGCACATGCTGGTGTACGTCGCGTACGGCCTAATCGTCATGCACGTAGCCCTGGGGACCCTGCAGAGCGAGGAAGCGCCGATCTATTCGATTCTCGTAGGATTCAACCTGGTGGTCGTTGTCAGCCTGCACTCGATCACCGGCTGGCGGGAGTGGCGCCGGGACGCGAAGGCCCCGACTCCGGCCGCAGGCGGCGGGTGGCTGGACGCTGGCGCACTGGAGGATTTTAGGACCGACCGCGCGCGAATCGTCCCGGTCGGCGGTGACGAGCGAGTGGCCGTCTTCCGCTACGATGGCAAACTCTCAGCCGTTTCCAACGTATGCGCTCATCAGGGCGGCCCGCTGGGTGAGGGAAGGATCGTGGATGGATGCGTTACGTGTCCGTGGCACGGATATCAGTACGAACCTCACAACGGAACGTCTCCGCCACCGTTCGAGGAGAAGGTTCCCACTTACAGGCTCAAATTGGAGAGCGGCCGTGTGTTCGTGCACACCGATGCGCTCGAGCCGGGCACGCATGTTGACCCGGTCATCATGGGCTAGGGCATGGATATGGAAGACCGAGCGAAGATCTCGAATCGGGACGAGTTCTACATTGGGTACCGGAAGATGCCGGTTCGTCTACGCGTGTTTTCGCTCGTCGTAGCGTTCGTCCTGTTACTGGCGTCGTCCGGACTGGCCTTCGGCCTTTATCTGGCGCAGAAGGCGCCTCCGACCACGCGGCTGGTGAGGGCCCCGGTCCTGGGCGGAATCTTCCAGGCGGATCCATACCCCATGCTGCACATCGCGCCTACAGCCGAAGATCCGGATGGCGGTACGGTGCTCATGCACCGGCCCGGCAAACACGGTGTCCCGGCGGACAAGGCCCGAGAGTTGAACGGCAAGCCGGTGCAGGTCGGAGGCGCCTTCTTCACCAGAGACGGAACTCGCCTTCTTCAGGTAGGGCTGAGCGGCGGCAATCAACTGCGCCTGGCCGACCCGGACGAGGTGGACACCTCAACATGGGTTGCTTTCACGCCCGAACCGCTGGGGCATTTCCGGCTCAAAGGCAAGATCGTAGACCACAAGTGCTTCCTGGGCGGCATGATTCCCGGACAGGGGAAGACACACAGGGGCTGTGCGACGTACTGCCTGGCTAGCGGCGTACCCCCGATGTTCGCGTCTTTTCGGCCCGACGGAAGCCTTGTGAGCTATGTGCTGGCCCGACCCGACGGCAAGGCGCTGGGTCCCGACGCTCTGAAGTATGTCGCCGCGCCTATTGAGGTCGAGGGCGAGGTGGAACGTGTCGGAGATCTTCTGGTCTTCAAGATAGACCTGGACTCGATCCGCCGACTGTAGCTCGGATACTGGACGCAGCGGGCCTGGTGTAGGAAGTTTGGGGTTCGATTTTCCAGGCCTGGCCACGTCTCGAGGAACTAGCGGATCCATGAAGCTCTCCGACCAACGAGTGTCGCCCTGGCGCGTCATTTGCGCCGCCGCAATCATGGCGATCACGCCGGCCCTGGCCGGCGCCCAAGAGCCGGACGTAATAGACACGGGCCGATTCGAACTCCGTACGGCTGATGGAGTCGTCGGCACAGAGGTCTTCGCGATCCGGGCCGAAGGAGACGGGATCATCGCGGTCGGCCGGATCAGCGCTGTACCGGGCCGTGGAGAGCCCTTTCGGGTCGGTTTCAGGGTGGCCGCCGATTTCAGCCTGATTCGCTATGATCTGAGAAGTCGAAGCGCAAACGGTCCGCGAATCGAAGTGGTCCCCCTCGGAGCGAACCGGCTCCAGCTCACGACCCGGGGCGCCCGTGGAGAGCGGGTCAAGGAGGTCGTCGCACCTCCGGCCATTTTGATACTTGAGGATGGCGTCGCGCACCACTATTACTTCCTCGCCCGGCGGGTCGTAGCGGCCAATCATCAGGCGGGCGATGTCCTGCGGGTGCTGGTTCCCCGGGAGGGCCGGGTGATGAGAGCAGCGATTACCGGAGTTTCACAAGTCACGGCCGAGGTAGACGGTTCGTCGCAGCGGGCGGTTCGGATCGACCTGACCGTAGGCGGAGAGGAACGCTCGGTATGGACCAGTCGGGACGGAAGTCGCCTGATCAGAGTTTTGAATCGGTCCACCGGGTGGGAAGCCCGGCGGCTCCAAGGAGGCTGATATCATGACGAGAGAGGCTGAACATGGATGACGGAATGGGTGCTGCGCCGATCGAATCCGGGCCTGTTACGGCCGAGCCGACACTGCCGAACCTGATGGTCCGGTTCGTACAAGTGCTGACCTCACCCGCGAAGCTGTTCGATGCGCTCGGTGGAAAGCCGCGCTGGCTCGGAGCGCTCCTTCTCGCTGTCGGAGTCGGGATCGCGATCGTCGCGCTGATCCCCCTGGAGCTCATCGAGGAGATGATGATGGCGCAGGTTCCGGCGGACGCGACACCGGAGCAGATGGAAGCCATGGAGTCACAGGCTGGTCTGGCTGGAGTGTTGCGCTGGTTGGGCCCGGCTGTCTTCCAGCCCATCATGTTACTGATCATCGCGGTTTTCCTGCTACTCGTTTTCAACCTCCTCATGGGCGGGGAAGCCAGCTTCAAGCAGCTTTTCGCCTTCACCACGCACGCCAACCTGATAGGAATCGTCGGGGGACTGGTGACACTGCCACTGATCTTGGCGCGCGGCAGCCTCGATACAGCCATGTCGCTCGGCCTGCTGGCCCCGGGAATGGACTCCGGCAGCTTCGCATTCAAGTTCTTGAACGGGCTGAATTTGTTCGGGATCTGGACCGCAGTCGTGCTAGGAATCGCGATGAGCCGGTTGTACCCCAAGGTCAGCACGGGGACTGCGGTCGGGATCCTGCTTGGGACCTACGTGGTAATCAAGTTTATCGGGGCCGCGATCGGAGGCCTGGCCGGCTAGGCCTCCCTCGCGAAGAGCTGCGACGGAGCCAGCTCAGCTCCGGGGGCCGGGCGGGCCCCGGTGCGCCACAACCGAGCACAGTGTCCGGGTGTTTATCGCTTGGCGGGACTGACTACGGCGCCGAAACCTGAACCATTCCGTCCACGTAAGAGACTCAGACTGCAGTAGCCATTCGACTGGCGCTATTTTAGAGCGCCTGGCAAAGGAACGACAATACAGGCATGTCCAACAAAAAGAAGGCTTTTATTGGCGTGGGTGTCGTGGCAGTGCTCGCGCTGTTCGCGGTGCTTGCGCTGAGCAGCGGCAGATCGGACGCGGTGGAGGTGAAGACGGAGGAAGTGGGACGCCGAACACTGGTCTCGCGCGTGACCGCCACCGGTCATATCGAGCCCGAAACCTCGGTGGACATCAGCGCTGATGTCTCGGGCCGGATCGTCGAATTGACGGTCGAGGAGGGCCAGGACGTCGCCGAAGGTGAGCTTCTCATGGTCATTGACCCGGCCAGATTCGAGGCAGCGCTGGAGCGATCGCTTGCGGGTCTGGCGGACGCGCAGGCGCGTCAGGTACAGGCCAAGGCGAACGCGAACCAGGCACAGCGCGACTGGGACCGGATCCGTCAGCTGAAAGAGTCAGTCGGGGATCTCGTAACAGACATCGAGTATGAGACGGCACGCACCCAGGCGGAAGTCCAGAAAGCACTTTCGGAGTCGGCCCGCCACGGTGTCGGGATCGCCCGCGCGAGCGTCAGCGAGTCGAGAGACCAGCTGTCCAAGACGGTCATCAGGGCTCCGATAAGCGGCCGCGTTACGCGTCTCAACGTCGAGCGAGGAGAGACGGCCATCGTCGGCACGATGAATAATCCGGGGAGCCTCCTGCTGACCGTATCGGATCTGTCTGTCATGGAAGCGGTCATCGAGGTAGACGAGACGGATATTCCCGAGATCAAGCTGGGAGATTCCACGGCGGTCGCCATCGACGCTTTTCCGGGCCGGGAATTCACGGGTGTAGTCACCAAGATCGGTAACAGCTCGATTCGGCCAAGATCGAACCTTCAGTCCAGTTCGGACCAGGCGATCGACTTCGAGGTTCGCATCATGCTGGAGGACCCTGATTCCGAACTTCGAACCGATCTGTCGGCCACCGCAGACGTCATTACGGCGGTTCGTCCCGACGTGCTGGCCATTCCTATCATTGCGCTGACTCTGCTCGAATCGGACGAATTCGAGTTCATGCCGAATGAGAACCAGGCGGCAGCCGGCGATTCGGAAGGGGCGGGTTCGAGCGACAGCTCAACGGATGAGGAGACTGAAGAAGTCGAAGGTGTCTTCGTGGTGACGGAGGGCATCGCACGCTTCCAGCCCGTCGAGATCGGAATCGCCGGCGATAACTACTTCGAAGTAACCGACGGCCTGGAGGAAGGCGCCACGGTAATATCGGGATCCTATCAGGCGATCCGTAGCCTGAAAGACGGAGACGAAGTGAAAGTAAAGGACGAGGATAGGAAGGCTGACGCGACCGACTCCTGATCTGTCGTACTGAGAGAGCCGCCACCGGGCGGAACTTACAGGAACCAAGGGCAACTATGACTGACGAAACAGGCACCCTGATACAGACCAGGGGACTGCGAAAAGAATACGTGATGGGGGCTGAGACGGTGTACGCTCTGCGGGGGGTGGATCTGGACATCCAGGCCAACGAATATATCGCCGTCATGGGTCCGTCGGGCTCGGGAAAGTCCACCCTAATGAACCTGATCGGGTGCCTGGACACACCGACGGCGGGCGAATACATGCTCAACGGCCAGGCAGTGCAGGATCTGGACGACGACGAACTGGCGCGGATTCGAAACCGTGAGATCGGGTTCGTGTTTCAGACCTTCAACCTGCTCCCCAGAGCCACCGCTCTCCACAATGTTGAACTGCCGCTGATCTACGCCGGAGTATCGGCCAGAGAGCGAATCGAACGGGCGAAAGAGTCGCTCCGAATCGTCGATCTGGCCGACCGCATGGACCACAAGCCCAATGAACTCTCAGGAGGGCAGCGGCAACGGGTGGCGATCGCGCGGGCGCTCGTCAACCAGCCGTCGATTCTCCTGGCAGACGAACCCACCGGCAATCTGGATTCGAGCACTTCAGCGGAGATCATGCAGGTGTTCGATGATCTGCATGCACAGGGTCAGACGATCATCATGGTGACGCACGAATATGACATCGCCACCCGAGCACAGCGGACCATTACGCTCAGAGATGGTGAGATCGAGTCAAGGGACGCACACTTGGTGCCCCACATCTTCGGCGCGGCAACGTGAACGTTCGATGAAATTCGCCGAAGGCATCTTGATGGCGCTCCAGCAAATCCGCGCCCACAAGCTGAAGTCGTTCTTCACTTTGATCGGCGTGATAATAGGGATCACGTTCTTCATAGCCGTAATCACGGTTGTGGAGGGCATGAACCGGTACGTTCAGGACGACTTCGCGGGGTCTATCTTCGGAGTAAACACCTTCACCGTGGTGCGCCGTACGAACGTCACCACGGGTAGCGAATCGGAAGCTCGGCGGCGGAGAGAGTCGCGGAATCCTGATCTGACGATTGCAGACGCCGAGGTAGTAAAGGCAGCGGCTCCGGACGCGTGGCGCTTCGCGTATTCGTCGGACGCGTTTTTAGGCGAAGGTGCGACGTATCGCGAGAAGCGGAGGCGAAACATCCGCATCATCGGAGGCTCGGACGAATACGAAGTGCTGCAGGGCTGGGAGGTCGATCAAGGCCGGGGGCTGTCGACACTGGATCAGAGACGTGGCCTCAAGGTGGCGATTATTGGCTCTCAGATCGCGGACCGCTTGTTTCCGGATGTCACGCCGCTGGGCAAGCGTATTCGGGTGGGTGCGCACCGGTTCGAGGTAGTGGGCGTCTGGGAAGCGCAGGGCGGATTCCTGGGCAACATCCGGGATGCGTCGATGCTGGTTCCCTTCTCAACCTATCGACAGACGTTTTCGAGCGACCGCGAGCGCGTAGAGGACATTCAGGTCAAGATGCGGTCATTGGAGGAGATGGATGCCGCGATTCTGGAGACCGAGGCGGCGCTTCGAACCGCGCGCGGACTGAGGCCGGGTGAAGAAAACAACTTCCACATTCAAACCTCCAGCGAAATTCTAGGACTCTGGGAGACGATCAACCGGGTGTTGCTGGCCGCTCTTCCGGGCCTGACGCTGATTGCGCTGGTTGTGGGAGGGATCGTGATCATGAACATCATGCTGCTGTCCGTCGCCAGCCGGACCCGTGAGATCGGGATCCGCAAGGCACTCGGGGCTCGCCGTAAGGACGTCATGCTGCAGTTTCTCGCCGAGTCTTCGACGCTGTCTTTGTTCGGCGCCGCCATCGGCATAGGCCTGGGCATTCTTCTCGGGAAGCTCGTAGACGCCACGACCGCGCTGCCTGCTTCGGTGCCCTCGTGGGCAATTGGGCTTTCTCTCGCCCTGGGTTTGTTGGTCGGGGTAGGATCGGGGCTCTACCCTGCACACAAAGCCGCCAAGCAGGATCCGGTCGTGGCGCTGGGACATGAGTAGCAGATCTCGGCGGTCCGGGATGGGCATCGGTTCCACGTTGCTGGAAGGCGTTCGCGTGGCACTGGACTCGCTCCGCGGTAACAAGGTGCGCAGCGCGCTCACGATTCTCGGAGTCACAATCGGTGTGATGGTCGTGATGGTGATGGCGGCCATGGTCCAGGGACTGAACTCGAGTTTCCAGGATGCGATCGCCTCGGCCGGTCCGAACACGTTCTATGTGGTGCACGCCTCTTTCGCGGGAGGCGTCAGTGGGCCGCTCGACGAAGAAGAGAGCGAATTTATGAAGAACCCGCCGCTCGACCCCGACTGGGCGCGGGAACTGGGCCGGCTGCCCGGTATCCGCCGGGCCAGCGCGGGCGTTGATCTGTCGGGCATGCCTTTCATGGCGGAGCAGTCCGGCCAGGACGTACGCATTTCACTCTACGGAGTGGACGCTGGCTACCTGGAGATCGATGCGGGCGACGTGACGGATGGCCGCTTCTTCACGGCCAACGAAGAACAGCGCAACCAGCCTGTGGCCGTGATCGATTCCCAGACCGCGCTGGATTTGTTTGAGGGCCGGGATCCGCTTAGTAAGAACATGAAAATCGGCAGCCCGGGAAGCCCCAGGGCGCCGTTCCGGGTCGTCGGCACATACCGGCGGCCCACCAACCTTTTCGCGGGTTTTTCGAGTCACTGGGTATTCATCCCGTTTTCCGCCGCCATGAAGTATTTGAATCCCTGGGACAGGCTGATCTGGATTACGGTCCAGCCCGCGGATGAAACGAGGCTGGAGGACGCCGTCGAGACAGTTCGTGGACGGATGAGGCAGCTTCGTGGTCTGAGGCCAACCGAAGCGGATAACTTCGACATGATCACTCAGGATCAGATGCAGGACTTCTGGAACAGGCTCACCGGAGTATTTTTCGCAGCCATGGTGGCGCTGTCTGGTGTCGGTCTCATGGTCGGGGGAATAGGTGTGATAGGAATCATGATGATCTCCGTCACGGAACGAACCCGAGAAATCGGGCTTCGAAAGGCTATGGGGGCTCGCCGGCGAGACCTGCTGTGGCAGTTTCTGGTCGAGGCCGCCACGGTGACCTTGGTGGGTGGCGCAGTCGGCTTGTTTCTGGGCGGCGGACTGGTGTGGCTGGTAAACACCTTTACGCCATTGCCCGCCTCCGTGCCGATGTGGTCAGTCGTCGCAGCGCTCGTGGCGTCGGCGCTCACGGGCATCGGCTTCGGTCTCTACCCCGCGGCCAAGGGTGCGCGGCTCGATCCGGTGGAAGCTCTCAGGTACGAGTGATGCCCCGAATCATGAATCGGGACATTCGTGACGGTTGATCTGTCCGCAGTGCGACCAGTCGATGTTCTGGCAATCGGCGCGCACCGCGACGATGTCGAGCTGTCATGCGGCGGAACGCTTGCCCGGTGCGCCGATCAAGGATACACGACAGGAGTAATCGACCTCACAGCGGGAGAGATGGGGACGCGGGGTACGGCCGAGGCAAGGGCGGTCGAGGCGGAGGCGGCAGCCAAAGTGCTCGGTGTCAGTGTGCGCCTCAACGCCGGCTTTCCCGACGCGGGCATCTTCAACAACCAGGAGACACGCGAGCGACTCGTCAGCCTGATTCGCAGGCTCACGCCTCGGGTTGTGATACTGCCGTTCCTGCGAGGCCGCCATCCGGACCACCGGGTCGTGGCAGAACTCGGACGGGATGCATGCTTTCTTTCGGGTCTGGCCAAGTTCGGGGACGGCGAACCGCCACACCGGCCGCACAAGATTCTACATTCGCTGGCCTACCGCGAGGACACGGTGAAGCCAACCTTCGTGGTGGACATCACGGACCAGTTTGACAGGAAGCGACGCGCGATAGCCTGTTACGCATCGCAGTTCGATGGAGCGCAGGCGGCAGGAGAGGCGTTCCCCACTGGTCAACCGCTTCTGGAGCTGCTCGAGGCCAAGGCACGCCACTACGGGACCCTGATCCGAAAGGGGTTCGGCGAGCCGTTCTACACGGAGGAGACCATGGAAGCGAACGACATAGCCGAGCTATCCGTCCGGTCCCTGTAGATCCTGGGTCTCATCTGTGGCGTGACGGACGAAGTATTCGCACATTCAGACATGAACGCTCGAAAGCCTATCTACCTGGATCACGCAGCGACATCGCCGATGCGTCCTGAAGTTTGGGAGGCCATGTCGGCGGTGATCGGCCATGCGGATTTCAATCCGGCCAGCACCCACGCCTTCGGGCGCAGGGCGCAGGGACGGCTTGAGGAGGCGCGCGGAGTCCTGGCAGATGCGCTGAGCGGCGACCATGGATGCATGGTGTTCACCGGAGGTGGAACTCAGTCTGATAATCTCGCCGTGCTCGGTTTTGCGCGCAGCTGTCCGGAGCCGCCGCGGCTAATAGTGTCGTCGGTAGAGCACAAGGCAGTCCTGGAAGCGGCTAGGCACTGCGAAGCGGATGGGTGCGAAGTGCACTACCTGCCGGTGGAGTCCTGCGGCACCGTCAATCTGAACGCGCTGGAAAGCCTGCTCAAGGAGCCGACTGACCGACGTACGCTTGTGTCCGTCATGTGGGCGAACAACGAGGTGGGGACGGTGCAGCCGCTGGGCCAGATTTGTGAGATGGCCCATGAGCATGGGGCGATCTGTCACACGGATGCGGTGCAGGCTTTCGGCAAGGTTCCCGTGTCGCTCCAGGACATGCCGGTGGACATGCTGACGATTACGGCCCACAAGTTGGGCGGTCCCGTGGGCATCGGGCTGTTGTTTGTGGCCGATGGGGTGGGTCTGGAGCCGCTGGCCTACGGAGGCTCGCAGGAGCGGTCTCTGTGGCCCGGCACCCAGAATCCGATGGCTGCGGCTGGTTTCGCCGAGGCGGCGCGAATGGCGGTCGAAGAGATGCCCTCCGCCGCCGCGAACTGGGCTCAGCTGCGGGACCGGCTTGGCGAGCGTATTCGAGCTGGTATTCCGGACGCCGAGATTCACTGCGCGGAAGCCGCACAGCGGCTTCCCAACCTGCTCAGCGTGGGATTCCCGGGCTGCGATCAGGCTGTCGTGCTCGTCTCGCTCGACCTCCTGGGGCTTGCCGTGAGCGGAGGCTCGGCCTGCAGCAGCGGCGCGAGCCGGACTTCCCACGTTCTGCAGGCCATGGGCGTAGCCGAGACTGGGGACTACACCGTCCTTCGCTTCAGCCTGGGCCACGACTCGAGTGCCGAGGACATCGACCGAGCTGCCGACCTGGTCTTGCAGGTGGTGGGCCGACGCTGCGAGGAACTCCTGGCCGGCTAGCGCTTGATGGTGACTCCCCTTCCCTTCACCCGGGTCGCACCGGGCACCGTTCTCATGGCCATGTCAGGCGGCGTGGATTCAAGCGTGGCGGCGGCTATCCTCAGTCGCCAGGACTATCAGGTTGTCGGCGCTACGATGAAGACCTTCTGTTACGGCGAGGCCCCGGGGGCAAGCCGGTCCTGCTGCGGACTCGAAGGCATCGCTGACGCCAAGTCCGTCGCAAACCGACTTGACATCCCGCATGCGGTGTTCGACGTGGAGGAAAGCTTCACACAGGACGTCATCGACAATTTTGTGAGCGAGTACGCCGCTGGCCGCACACCAATTCCGTGCGTGCGCTGCAACAGCTTTACGAAGTTCGGTGATCTGGTGCGCCGCGCCGATCGGCTGGGATGCGACTTTATCGCCACGGGTCATTACGCTCGAATCCGGGGTGCCGGACCGGAGGCCGAACTGTGCCGTGCCGCCGACGACCGCAAAGACCAGACGTATTTCCTGTGGGGAATCCCTCGATCTGTGTTACCGCGGCTACTGCTGCCGATCGGCGATCTGGATAAGCCTGCCGTTCGCTCCCTGGCTCGCGAGCTGGGCCTGCGGACCGCAGACAAGGCGGAGTCGTTCGAGATCTGCTTCGTCCCGGACAACGACTACGCCGGCGTTCTGCGTAGATATCTGGGTGAAGATCATCCTTCCCTGTCGGCTGGCCCCGTGTTATTGGAGGATGGGACCGTGGTCGGAACCCACCAGGGATACGCACGCTTCACTGTTGGCCAGCGGAAGGGGCTGCCTGGCGGCTCCTCCGCACCTCTGTTCGTGCTCCAGATCGTCCCGGAGAAGCGTGCGGTGGTGGTGGGACCGCGTGCGGCACTGGCTACCTGTGCCCTCCAGGCGGGTGACGCGAACTGGCTCGCGGAGACACCGCGGCCGGGTGAGATCCTGGGCGTCCGTATTCGACATGGAGCGGCGATCGTCGATGCCACTGTTCTAGAAGTCTCGGACAAAGATTTTGCGCTCCGGCTGGCGTCACCGCAGGGCGCCGTTACACCGGGACAAAGCGCAGTGCTGTACCGAGACGACCTGGTCGTCGGGGGCGGGGTGATTCACTAGTGTCGTAGACCCTCGACACGGGCGAGCTTCTCAGCCGCCTCGCGACCTTCCTCCGACAGCTGATCGGGAACCACGACCTTCACGCGCACGAGCTGATCGCCCCTCTTCTCGCCCTTTTCAACTCCCTGGCCCCGGATGCGAAAAATCGTCCCACTCTGCGTACCGGACGGCACCTTCAAGACGACCTTCCTGTTATCGATCGTCCGCACCTTTATCTTCGATCCGAGCATCGCCTGAGCCAGGTTCAGAGGCACTTCACAGATCAAGTGCAGGCCGTCCCGCGTAAAGAATCGGTCCGGCTTGATGCGGAATCGAACGATAAGGTCGCCTGCCGCACCTCCTTTTGGACCGCGCTCACCCTGACCCGACAACCGAAGCCTGGACCCGCTCTCCACGCCGGCGGGCACCGTAACCGCGATGCGCCGGTGCGATGTGACGTCGCCGCGGCCGGAGCACGTTTCGCACGGCTGTTTCGGGATGCGGCCCCGGCCCACGCAATTCGGACAGGGACGCTGAACCGAAAACGTTCCCTGGCCGAAATGCACGGTACCTTGACCGGCGCATTCGCCGCAGGTGTCTAGCTTCGTGCCTGGCTTCGCTCCGGACCCGTCGCACGTGGCGCACTCTTCGGTAATCGGGACGCTGATCGTCGCTTTTCCACCCAGCGCAGCCGTCTTCAGCGAAATCTCGACCAGGTATTCCACATCGTGGCCCCGTGTGGGTCCTCTGGGCCGATCCTTCTCGCGCCTGCCGAAGTCAAAGATCGAACTGAAGATATCGCCGATTCCGCCGATATCCTCGAAGCGGAAACTATGTTCTCCGGATCTCCCGGCACCCGTCCCCTGTGCCTGTCGCAATCCCCCCAGTCCGCCAAATCGACGCAGCTGATCGTACTTGCGGCGACTGTCGCCGTCGGATAGCACCCCATATGCTTCAGAGATCCCCTTGAAGCGCTCACCGGCCTCGGGATTGTCCGGATTGGCGTCCGGATGATACGTCTTAGCCAGCTTGCGGTAGGCCTTCTTGATCTCATCGGCCGACGCGTTCTCGGCTACTCCTAAGACCTTGTAGTAGTCTTTGGGGCGCGTGGCCATCAGTCGTCCACAGTCTCCGCGGAGGGCGCCGAGTACTGATAAATTTCTACCTGAGCCGGACGCACGAGGCGCCCTTCAAACTCATACCCTTCAAGGAGAACCCGGGAGACTGTATGGTCGATCTCAGGATCGTCCACCTCGGTGACCAGGATTCCTTCGTGGAAGGCCGGATCGAACGGCTTGCCTACAGCCTCAATTCGCTTGAGTCCGCTCTCCTCCAGTTGCTTTCGCAGGTTGCGGAGGATGAGTTCGACGCCCGCATCCAGCGCCTCCACCGTGGTCGAGTCGTGAGGAATTTCAGACACGCGGGCCAAGTCGTCCAAGGTCGGAAGCAGCTTCCTCACCAGATCGGCTTGAGCCGCAGGCCTGAGTTCCGCCTGCTCTCGTCGGGTGCGTTTGCGAAAGTTTTCGAACTCGGCCACGAGCCGCAGGTGCCGATCTCTCAACTCTTCGAGCTCATTAGGCTCTGATTCGGACTCTGGGTCGGGCTCTGGTTCGGACTCTGGTTCGGACTCTGGGTCGGGCTCTGGGTCGGCCTCTGCCTCGGGGAGCGCATCGACGCTAGCCAGCGCGTCTAACTCGCCGGTGCCGCTTTCGACCACCTCGTCTGCGACATCGTCGCCTTCGGAATCCGGTTTCTTATCGCTCCACATGGACTAATCGCTCCACTTAGTCAGTAATCTGTCTAATATTGCCTTAGCCTATCCTGTCCTGCAGCCAGCGGGTGAGGTCGGCCAGAGCCCGATCCCGTACCGGGTCCCGATACAGGTCGTGATACGCTCCCTCGTACGTACGCACGTCGCTTGGGGCCGTAAGACGCTCTGCCAGTCGCAGTGTTGCCGCGCTGCTCAAGATCCTGTCGTCCCCCGGAACCTGGATCAGGAGCGGACACTCGACAGCCTCAGCCGCCGCCGTCGCGAGATTCGCGCCCCGCTGTAACTCGCTCCACATCCGGGCGCTGATACGTCTATGCGTCAGGCGATCCCTCTGGGTCTCCAGCCGCTCCTGCGGCAGCCGGAACTGATCCTCCAGGCGAATCCCGTTGTCCATCGTCATGGACGGTAGCCTGCGGCTCGCCCATTCGCCCAATCGTAGCTTCCATTTCGGCGTATGCATCGAGACCGCCAGAAACGGCGCGGCCAGGATTCCCCCCTGCACACCGCGCCCGTGCGAACTTTGAAGGTATCGCAGCGCGACCAGACCGCCCACGGAATGTCCCAACAGGAACGTGGGTATCTGCGGCTCACCGGAGCCCAGTAGGTCACGAAATCGGCCGACATCCGTGACCACACCCTCCAATGACCGAGTGTGTCCTCGCTGGCCGTCTGACCGTCCATGGCCCCGCTGATCGAGCGCGAACGCTTCGCAATCAGCCCCGTTCGCAGCTCGGGCTGCCGACGCATATCTGCCGCCGTACTCGCCCAGCCCGTGCAGGATAAGCACCCGTCCGCGAGGACGGTCGACATGCCACGAGTCGTAGTGCAGCGTGTGCCCGTCCGATCCGGCAAGTGTTCCCGGCGACATGTCTAGAGGGCGCTTTCAAGCAGCGCGAGCGCACCATGGATGGCCCTGTCGCGCACTTCGGACCGTGAGGCCGATCCGGTGAGACCTTGCGTTGCCGGACGAGGTCCATCGAGAGCAAGCCAAACAGTGCCCACTGGCTTGGCGGGACTGCCCCCTCCCGGACCGGCGATCCCGGTCACGCTGAGCCCCCATGTCGTGCCCAGCAGCTTCCGGACCCCGCTTGCCAGGCCTACGGCCACTTCTTCCGACACCGCGCCACACCGGTCGATGAGCGGCTCCGGAATCCCCAGCAGATCGGTCTTCAAGACATCGGCGTACGCGATCACCCCGCCCCAAAACACAGCTGACGCGCCTGGGACTTCCGTGATCGACGCACCTAAACCACCACCCGTGCAGCTCTCGGCCACAGAGACTGTCTCACCGAGCTGGGTCAGCCGGCCAACGATGTGTGCAGCCAATTCGGCTACTGAACTAGGAGCCACGGCTCGCGTCGCGGCCGTCCGCTTTGAGGCTGGTGGAGAAGACCCGCCGGAAGAGTGCCAGATACACAGCGAGTGAATACACGGTTAGCGCAAGGGCCGCGAACAGCGAGATCGTCGTGAACCAGCCGTGAAACGCGCTCCAGGAGCCGTTCAGCGTGCCAGTCCAGTTGTTGGCCACAGCTGCCGTACGATAGGCAATCCACAGAATCATGGCGCCGAGGAAGATGTTCTGAGCAAGGGCTTTTCTCTTGCCGGACGGTCCGGCTCCCACGACAACTCCCTTGTGTGCGGCAGCCGCGCGAAGCACGGTTACGATCGCTTCTCGGCCAATGAATACTATGAGCACCCAGGCCGCGATCCCGTCGAACACGGGGAGGCCTGCCAGACTGGGGTCTCCCCGCGTCAGGATATGAAACGCAATCAGAGTGACGGCCAAGAGCAGCTTATCGGCGATCGGATCGATCAACTTCCCGACGGTGGTAATCTCTCCCCGGCTGCGCGCCAGACTTCCGTCTGCGAGATCCGAAAGGGCCGCCGCCAGAAAGACGACAAACGACAGCAATCGAAGTGTCGTCGAGGGCTGGAACAGGAGCCAGGCGACAAGAGGAACGAGAGCGACGCGAAGCGTTGTTATCGCGTTTGGGAGGTTCATCTCGAGCTAGCCAGCCGATTCAGGCGAACGACGCGACGACAGCCCGGGACACCGATACCAGCGAATCTATTACACCGTCTCCTTGGATCGCTATCGCCTCAAACGTGGGGACCCGCTCGGAGTTCAGCGCCTTGTCGAGCGTCTCGACGGCTGTCGCGTCAGGCAGATCTCGCTTGTTGTATTGGAGAACCACAGGCACATCAGAGCGCCCCAGCATGGCAAGATTGTCCTGGAGTTCGGCAAGCGAGACCGTGTTGTCATCCAGGCGGTCCGGTGCACTGTCAGCCACAAACACTACCCCATCCGCACCGGCCAGAACTCGTCGACGCGCCTCTAGAGAACCAGCGCGCCCGGGCGCAGCGAGAAGCTGGACTCGAGCATGCATGCCGGCCAGATCCCCCAGTTCAACAGCAAGAAAATCGAAGAAGATAGTGCGATCACTATCGCCCGCCGGAGCGATCAACGGACCGCGCGTTCCGGGCTCCAGCACATGGTGTACGTGCCGAAGATTAGTGGTCTTGCCACTCCTAAACGGTCCGCAATACACGATCTTACAGTCGATTTCGTTTCTCGACGTGTTGATCGTTGCCATGTCAGCCTCGGTGCAGGGGGATCGCAGTGTCCCGCGAACTACGGCCCTTCCATCGATTCCTGGTCGGAGAGTTGGCTCTCCATGCCCTCCAGGATCACGGCGGCCTTCTTACGTAGATGCGGCCGTTCCTCCCAGGCTAGGAAGTCCCTCAGGAGCAAGACGTTGTCCACACCCGGACTCCTGCGCAAGTGACCCAGAGCAGCCAGCCTCCGCATCGGGTGCGGGCTGAACAGATCGCTCTGGTGTCGCTCCATCTGATCCCGAGCCAGCCAAAAACCTATTCCGCCCAGCGCGGCGGCGCCGACGACCAGCCCCGCTGACAGGCGCAGAACCTTCCAAAGAGTATCATTACCACTGCTGACGACCACCACCTTTTTCGCCATCTACATCTCTCTCCGTCCACTGAATGCTTCCGCTATTGTCACGCCGTCTGCGTACTCCAGATCGCCTCCAACAGGTAATCCTCGCGCCAGACGGGTAATTCGTATCCCGTCTATCTTTGAGGCCAGCTTGTGCAAATACGTGGCCGTAGCCTCCCCTTCCACGCTCGGATTCGTCGCGAGGATGACTTCACTGACGCCAACGGGCAGTCGTCGCAGAAGCGACTCAACGTTCAGATCCTCTGGTCCGATACCGTCCAACGGTGACAGGCGTCCGCCGAGCACATGGTACTTCCCTCGATACTGTCCCGACTGTTCGATCGCGGGGATGTCAGAGGCTTCTTCTACGACACAGACCTCGCTTGGATCCCGGTTGGGATTCTCGCACAGGTCGCAGGGGTTCGAACTGCTCAGATTGCCACAGACTTGGCAGGGTTCGACCTCGTCCACTACCCGCTGAATCGCCTGAGCCAAGCGGCGTGCGTCATCGGACGGTGCCTTCAGCAGGTGATAGGTCAGGCGCTGCGCCGTCTTGCGCCCGATTCCCGGAAGCCGTCCCAACTCACGAATCAGACCCTCAATCGCCGACATCGTGTTCTCCGCTCAGCTGCCCAGCAAGGAATCGAGACCGGGTATCGGAAAGCCGCCGGCCGCCTGTTTCATCTCACGCTCAAGTACCTCGCGCGCCTCGGATTGGGCCTTTGTCAGGGCGGCCAGCACCAGGTCTTCCAGCATCTCAGGATCGCTCGGATCGATCGCCTTCGGATCGATGCGAATCGATCGTATGGCGCCCTTACCGCTAGCCGTGACTTCGACCAAGCCGCCACCGCTCGAAGCGGTCACCGTCTCGTCTTCCAGCTTTTTCTGGGCAGCGGCCATACGGGCCTGTACCTGCTGCCCCATCTGCATAAGCTGTTGTAGCTGGTTTGGCTTCTCCACCGGCTGTCCTACTCCGTGATTCTGAGATCGAGTACTTCTACCGCCTCACGAAGGCGGGGATCCGCGGCCACCATGCTTGAGAGTTGCTGTTGCTTCGCCCTCTCCGACGTAAGGCGTTCCCGCGAACCGGATGACTCCACCTCGAATGTCAGGCGGTCGGCAGACAGTCCGACACGCCTGGCTAGCTCTAGCCGGAGCGCCGCCGAGCGGGTCACGTCATTCAGGAACTCCTGCAGATCGTCCACAAGGCCAGGAGCCGCTCTCAGCACGACACGGCCTTCCGAAAAGCTCTCCACTTCCACGCCGCGGAGGCTCACTGCCACCCCTGCCAGCCGGGCCTTGTCCAGCGCGGCAAGCCAGGTGTCCCGTGGAATCGCCACCGAATTGGCCGAACCGTGGTCTTGGAGCGATTCCTCGGCGGCCGGAGGTGGCGCAGCCTGCGGAGGTGGCGCGGCCTGCGGAAGTGGCGCGGCCTGCGGAGGTGGCGCAGCCTGCGGAGGTGGCGCAGCCTGCGGAAGTAGCGCGGCCTGCGGCTTCGCTGGCTGTTCGGGTAAAGGCGACCGGGGCGTGCCAGATCCAGGTCCGCCGGCTGCGGTCAGCAGTTCTGTAAGTTCGGCCGATGCATCCAGGCTTGCGAGGCGCAGCAACAACACCTCAAGCTGGGTGCGAGGCTGCGCGCTGCGCCGGAACCGGCCGGCCGCCTCGAAGTCGGACACCGCGACCAGAAGTCGCAGCAGATCCGTTTCCTGGAACGCCTCGCCGGCCCGTATGAAGAGGTCGCGGGAGTCTTGAGTCAGCTCCGCCACATTGGTCTGCGCATCCAGCTTCAGGGCTAGAGTCGCCCGCAGTGCATCCCCAAGCCCGCGAACAAACTCTTCCAGGTCATATCCAGCGTCAACGAGGGCCTGCACGTACGGAAAGACGGCCGCTCGGTCGCCGTTCGCGCACAGGCGCAAAAGGTCTACGTACTGGTCTTCCTCGACGAGACCGAGCATGCGCTGCACGTCGGCGAGTTCGACCGAATCGTTCGAGAACGACAGGACCTGGTCCAGGAGCGACAACGCGTCGCGAATCCCCCCTTCAGCCCGCCGCGCCACAGCCATCAGAGCTCCCTCTTCGGCCTTCACTCCCTCTTGATCCAGTACGTTCCGCAGATGCACGATCATTTGCTCCACCGGGAGGCGGCGAAAATCAAAGCGCTGGCAGCGAGACAGAACGGGCTCCGCCGACTGCCGGATCTTCTGTGGCTCTGTCGTGGCAAAGGCAAAGATGACGCGGGGAGGCGGCTCCTCAAGCACCTTTAGAAGAGTGTTCCATGCCTGGCTCGTCAGCATGTGGGCCTCATCCAGGATGTACACTTTGTACCGACCCTCGTCAGAGGGCGCATACATCGCTCGCTCTCGCAGGTCCCGGGCGTCGTCTACTCCTCGATTGGACGCCGCATCGATCTCGATCACGTCCAGCGACATGCGGCCCGCCCAGATCTGCTCGCAGGAATCGCACTCTCCGCAGGGCTCGCCGCCGGACTGTTGGTCGCAGTTGAGCGCCATGGCAAGGATGCGGGCCGCCGTGGTCTTGCCTATTCCTCGGGGGCCACTAAACAGGTAGGCGTGCGCCAGTCGGCCCGATTCGACCGCTCGTGAAAGCGTCGATCCGACATGATCCTGACCTACAAGTTCGTCGAAACGGCGGGGCCGGTAGCGCCGCGCCAGGGCGATCCGATGCATCGGCTGAAGCTACCGATGGGAACCCTGTACCGAAAGCGGAAACCCCAGGCGTACCGTGGCGACCTTTGCACGCTTACCGCTGCTACCTTCACGGTCCTGACGGGGTTCACGCGCGCCGGCCCCACGGGCCTGGGGTGCGGCAACGTACGGGCCAGACAAACGGTCGGGCAAACCACGCTACCGCTCTCCCGTGAAGGCGTCCTTAACATGCTCGATCCGGCCGCGATTGACGCTGCTCAACTCGACCCCGATTACGTCGAATCGAAATTCCTCACCCACGCCGGGGTGAGCATGAATCCAAGCCTCCGCGGCGATGCGGAGGCCGGCACGCTGCCGGGAAGACACCGCTTCGAGGGGCGACTGAGGACCACGGCAGCGGGCCTTCACTTCTACGAACACCGCCGTGCTCCCGTCCAGGGCTACGATGTCCAGTTCCCGGCGGCCGTAGCGCCAGTTTCGGTCCAGGATCTCAAAGCCGTGAACCCGGAGCCAGCGTGCGGCTACCGTCTCGGCCCACGCACCGAACCGACGGCGAATCGGAACCTGTTTCTTAGACGGTGCCGGCGACTGACTGCACACCGGACGCGCTTGCTGACTCTCTTCGCGGCTCCAGGTCCCTCCCAATCGCTCGGGCTATTACCCTGAGTTCGTCAATAAGCTGTGGAAGCTGCTCCGTGCGCAGGGACTGCGCACCGTCCGACAAGGCACGTTCCGGCTCCGGATGAACCTCCAACATGACGCCGTCTGCTCCGGCAGCGACGGCGGCCCGGGCCATCGGTATCACCTTGGACCGGCTCCCTGTTGCGTGGCTTGGATCGACTATGATCGGCAGGTGCGAGAGCTCGTGCACCGTCGCCACGGCGGTAAGGTCCAGCGTATTTCGGGCATGGCTGGCAAAGGTCCGGATACCTCGCTCGCACAGGATGACGCGGGTCTCTCCCTCGAGAAAGATGTACTCCGCTGCGAGCAAAAGCTCTTTGATCGTGGCACTCAAGCCTCTCTTGAGGACAATCGGTTTGCCTGACCGGCCGGCCTCCCTGAGCAATGAGTAGTTCTGCATGTTGCGCGCGCCGATCTGGATGATGTCAGCATAGCGAACCACGAGCTCGACACCCGCAGGGTCCACCGCCTCGGTCACCACCGGCATCCCATACTCTCGGCCTGCCGCGGCCAGCAGAGCCAACCCCTTCTCGCCCAGGCCCTGGAAGGCATACGGCGACGTGCGAGGTTTGAAAGCGCCTCCTCGAAGTATCGTCGCCCCTGCGTTTCGTACCTGCTTCGCGGTCTCGAAGATCTGTTCTTCGGACTCGACCGCGCACGGACCCGCCATGATCACCACGTTTCGGCCGCCTACGAGTGACCCGTTCGGGAGATCAAACACAGTGTCCTCTGGTCTTGTCTCACGGCTGACCTGCCTGTAGGGCGGTGAAACATGGATAATTCGGACTACGCCGGGCAGCGCAGCGAGGACGTTAGCATCGACTCGGCCGTCGTCGCCGATGAGAGCAATCGCGGTTCGCTCCCGGCCGGCAATAGGCTCAGCCCGGTATCCTCGCCGCTGGATCTCCGCTATGACGTGCTCGATCTGCTCGGGCGGAGCCGTATGTTTCATGACGATCAACATTGACTGTTCAACGCTTTCACCAAGTCGAGTCTCTTCGGCAAGTAGTGCACGTCTTCATTGCACTCTCAACTCAGGGGTACCTGCAGTCCTTCTGAAGCCAAACTCACGCGGCCATCGTATCCCTGGTCCCGGATCAGAGCTACTACGTCGTGTGCTTCCCGCACGTGCGGATACACGTGTGTTATCACTAACTCCCCTGGTTCGGCCCGACTTGCGATTCGTGCTACTCCGGTGGGCGACAAGTGGTTATCACCTACCAAATCGTCCGTTAGCGAACACTCACACACTAACACATCCACATGGTGCATGAAGTCGCCAAGCTCGGGACAAGGCCCTGTATCGCCCGAATATCCGATCGAGCCGACCGGCGACGAGATGCGGACCGCCTGGCTTTCAGTCGTATGGGGAGTCTTGAAGCTCATCAGATCGGCTCCCGATGGCATGTGCACCTGCTGGCCGGGCTCGATCTCGTGAACGCGCACTTCGAATCCCGGATCGAGGACGAAGGAACCCAGCACTCTCGCCAGTCCGGTCATCAGGTCGTTCGTTCCCGGCGGACCCCACACGTCGAGCGGCGCTGTTCGGACCGCGGGCGCCAGGCCATGCGTCAAGGAGAAGAAGAGACCGGGAAGAGCACCGATATGATCCGCGTGGAAGTGAGTAAGAACCAGATCCGTCATCTCCGGCCACGGGAGATCCAGCCGCGCCAACGCCTGCACCGCTCCGGGACCGCAATCAATGAGCGCTCGGGTACCGTCGAGGTCGGCCCAGAACGACGATCCACCTGTGCCCGGCTCGGGTACGACAGTTCCGCATCCGACTACTACGAGCACGGCTCGGCTCTCAAGCGACCTGGCCGCTCGGCAGATCCTGCAGCTGCAGGCTGACGACGGTCGTAACTCCGGGCTCCTGCATCGTCACCCCGTAAATCCAATCCGCCGCCTCTACGGTACGTGCGTTGTGAGTGATCACTATGAACTGAGTCTCTTGCTTGAACTTGTTCAGCATGGCCGTAAAGCGCCCGATGTTGGCTTCGTCAAGCGGCGCGTCCACCTCGTCCATAATGCAGAACGGACTCGGCTTGGCCAGATAGATCGCGAACACAAGAGCCAGAGCAGTCAGGGCCTTCTCCCCGCCCGAGAGCAGGTGGATTCTCTGAGTTCGCTTTCCTCCCGGGCTCGCCGTTATCTCGATGGCTGAGTCCAGCGGGTCGTCCGGATCCTCCAGCCATACATCGGCGCTCCCGCCGTCGAACAGCGTCGCGTAGATCCGGCTGAAGTTGCCCCGTACCTGCTCGAACACTTCCATGAAGGCGGCGGAGGCCAGCTGGTTGATCTGACGTATCGTCCCGTGCAGGTCTGCGCGAGCCTGTGACAGATCGCCTTTCTGCCCCTCCAGGAAGTCGAGTCGCTCCTTCTCATCATCGTATTCCTGTGCCGCCAAAACGTTGACTAGACCCAGACTGGCCAGCTTGTCGCGAATCGAATCGAGCTCGGTAGACCACTCCGCCGGACCTCCAGCTTCGGGGGGATCGACCCGCTCCTTGAGTTCAGAGAACGAGGCTTCCCACTCTATCTCGAGCCGCTCATGAAGGTTCCGCCGGTCGCCGCGTAGCTCAGCGAGTTCAAGCTCCAGGGCGTGCCGGCGTTCAGCGTGTTCGCGCTCCGCTCCGCGGGCCATGCGGACCGCTGTCTCAAGCTCCTGTTCGGTACTCTTTCTCTTCTCCAGTTCGGCTTCCGCTGCCGATAGCTTGCCCCTCACGTCCCCCCGTTGCTCCAGCAGCTCGGCCAGCTCGCTCTCGGTCGCCGCCACTCGCTGCCTGCCCGTACTGATAGCCTCGTTACGATCTTGAAGCTCCTGCTCGAGGCGAAGCGACCGGCTACTCAGATCGTCTCTGAGAGCACGGACTCGTTCGTTGTTTTCACGAATCGAGGTCAGCTCCGCCTCCGCGTGCGCCAATCCCAGCTGCCGCTCATGCAGCTCCGAATTCGCGGCCTCCCACTCGGCCGTGGCGCTCGCCGCGCTGGCTCGTTCGCTGGCCAGTGTGCTTTCGGCGCCCTCGCGTCGAGAGCGTAGATTCTCGACCCGGTCGTCCCCGGTTTGGACCGGATCCGTTTCCTCGCTCAGCACCGCCTCCAGACTTGCAACCCGGCGAATCATCTCAGCTGTAGACTCTTCCAGGCCGGCCAGGCGAGCCTGGGCCGCTTCCCGTCGACCGAGCGCCTCGTGCCTTTGATCGACCACGGCACGGAGTCGTGTTTCGAGAGCATCTGCCGAGACCATCAGATTCTCCAGACGTGCTACCGATTCCACGACGCCAGCCTCCAGTCGTACCCGTTCCGCTTCAGTGGTCTCGATTCGCTCCGTTAGTTGTTTGACGTCAGCCCGCCGGCTGAGAACTCCGCGGCCCGTTCTGGGCTGTCCGAGCCGGACGGCTCCGTAGGCATCCTGCCCGCTGCCGTCGTCCCCCGCCCACGGAGTCGATCCCAGCTGCAGCTCTTCACCGTGCCGATTAGCGACTCCGTCCAGAAGGGCGCTCACCCAGGGGCCGGCCGGAAAGCGCACTTTGATCTGGTCGATCAGCTGTTCCTCAGAACCGTGCGAAACTCTGGACGACGACCGTGGACCCGGGCTGCACGGGAGAAGGAGCAACCCGTCCCCTTCACCTCTACCCGACAGCCACTTCCGAACGTGTTCGACCGTCTTCCAGTCTCGTACGAGAACACCGTGCAGAAATTGGCCCAAATGGGCCTCGAGTGCGGCGGAGTGCCCACGCGGAGCCTGGATGAAGCCAGCGAGACTTCCGAGGACGCCATCTTCTTCGCCGAACTCGGCCAGGAGTTTGCCTACCGTGGGAGACATATCGCCACCCGAAGAGAGCATGCTCTGCAGACCCGCTAGCTTGGCTCTATCGGCCGATAGTTGGCCCTGTATCTCGCCGAGTTCATCCCTGACCCGGCGCACCGCATTCCTTTTCTCCGCGGCCGCCTTGGTGGCCGACTCGAACTCATTGCGGGTGTCGGCTTCCGATTGGCTGTGCCGCTCGCTGTCCAGATCCGCTGCCGTGATCGCTTCCTTCAGCTTCTTCGCTTGGAGCCCGGCCGCTTCCAGTCTGGTTCGCTGAGTCGACAGCTCTTCGGTGCGCTCCTCAGACCGCTGCCGCGCCACTTCTTCTTCCGCCTCAATTGCGCCCAGATCTCGCATCACTTCGGCCAACCGGCCCAGAGATGCCTCTTCGGCCCGCTTGCGCTCGATTCGCTCCTCCCGGAGCCGGGAAACGAGTGAAAGACAGCTGTCTCTGCTCTCCCGCATCTCCACGAGGCTGTCCTCGCGTTCACGTAACCGTGTGGCAAGTTCTGAGAATTCCGCCTCAATCGCCGCGTGGTGCTTCTCCACCTCACCGCGTTCGCTGTGAATCGCCTCAATACGCGTCCTCGCCACCGAGATTCTCTCACCCGTTAGAAGCCGGTCGCGTTCGATCTCTTCGATGCGGGTTCTGGCCCGCTCAGCTCTTTGAGCCAGTGTCAGTCGCTGTTGCTCGAGCCCGGCGGTTTGGAGACGCAGGGTTTCCAGTTCTGTCTCGCGGCGCTCAACGTCAAACTCCTGGACGGGCCTCTGCTGAAGCACTGAGGCAAGCTCCGTCTCAGCCCTCGCAAGCCGATGCTCTATTCGTTCGAGCAGCGACTCGGCGACCGCGACCTCAAGGATCAGCCGTCGGTCTCTTAGATCGCGGTATCGCTGCGCCCGGCCGCGCTGTCGGGCGAGTGACCGCACCTTGGATCGAACCTCGCCGAGCACGTCTTCTAGCCGGTCGAGGTCCTGTTCCGCCTGGCCCAGTCTACGTAGCGCCGTTCGCCTTCGGTCCTTGTACCGGCCGACTTCCGCCGCCTCCTCAAATAGCGACCGCCTCTCCTCTGCTCTGTCGCTGAGAATCTTGTCGACCATCGCGCCCTCGATGATCGAGTAGGCGTTCGCTCCGAGGCCGGTGTCACGACACAAGTCCTGTATGTCGCGCAAGCGGCACGGGTCTTCGTTGAGCGTGTATTCACTGTCTCCGCCCCTGAGCACCGTCCGGCCAATTGAGACCTGGGTTTGGGGAACCGGTAGAATGCCATCCTCGTTCGCAATGCGAAGTTCGACTTCAGCCCGGTGGATCGGCTTGCGTTCGGTGGTGCCGTGGAAGATAGCTTCCTCCATCCGCGCACCCCGAATCGCGGTCGGCCGCTGTTCTCCGAGAACCCACCGAAACGCATCGGAGATATTCGACTTGCCGCACCCGTTTGGGCCCACGATCGCGGTAATGCCGTCGTGGAATTCGATTTCAGTACGATCGGCGAATGACTTGAACCCGTGTAGCGTAAGCGATTTGATCTTCAAGGGTGGGTGCCTCTCCTCGGTTCTAGCTTGACGTCGTGACCAGCCTGACTCAACCGCGATCCCAAATCAGCGGCGGCCGAAATTGATTCGTAGGCTCCAGAGTAAACGCGATACGGGAGACCGTCAGAGCCGACCTGTAGCACGTACGCCGGAATCCGCTCGCCTCGCAACTGACTCTTTTCTGCATAGGCCTCGGCACGCGTCCTGAAATCGCCGATGGCGTATGCCAGCCGCACGGGGCGCATGTCCCAGCGCCTGGCTTCCTCTTTCCGCCCTGACGATACGAGGTCCTGCATGAATCGCTCGGCCTCCGTCGCGTCTTCCAGGGCTCCCGACAGGACCCGGTAGTACACCCGCTGGCGAACCGGAGTCGGTGCGATAAACACTACGCCGGGGCCCGCACGCTCGAGCTTGTGGACATGGGCCAAAGCGTCCTCCCAACGGACGTAGCTCGCGATGAGGACTGAATACGGCCGCTCCGCGGCAACGATTGCGGAGAAGCCCCGCAACTCGACGGGGGGACCCTGCAAGGTGGCCGCGGACCCCGCGACCACGGCAGACTGGGGCGAAGGATCAGTGGATTCCAGGTCATCTCGGTCGGCAACATCCTCAGCAGACACCTCGGTAGCCCGACCCGCAGACGAATCGGGCAAGCTTGCGGCTCCCAATTCCCCTAGCGGAGCCTCTGTGGCCTGCCCGAACATGGGCCAGCCGGCGTAGGCCTGAAAGGCGAGCCACACCAGGAGAGCAGCTGTGGCCCAGACGCCGACGATCTGCGGCACGCCGGGCCCGGTCTGAAGCCTGCGCCGGACAATAGGCCGCTCCGGCGGCACGAGCAGCGTAAGGTCCGGTTCGAGAGCCGCGTCCGACTCCGCCGCCACACCTTCCTGTGTTACGACGTGGCCGATCAATGGGGGCCCATAGCTTTCGCTACCCTCGGTCCCCTCCGGGCCGAGCGTAATCACGCCGTCCAAATCGAGGACCGCGGAATCGGCTACGATATCGGGAGCGAGCGCCTCTTCATCAGCATACAGCAGCAACGTACCTCCACCCCGACGTGTCATCTCGACGAGGTGCTCCAGGCGCGGGCCCAGAACCTCGCGGAGGGGGCGCGGCGATGGGCCGGCCGGCAGCAGCTGAAAGCCTCGGCCGGAGTCATGTGCGATGCTAGAGATTTTCGTTTGACCGAGCAGCGCCTCGGACAGGCCCGCCTTCGGCCGAGCGCCCAAGGCCTGGTCCAGGCCCGGAATCGCTACATCCAGGTTAGCCAGCAACGTTCGGTTCCGGGATCCAGCTATGGCGGCGGCAATGTCTATCACGTGGTCTGCAGCCACATCCGGCGCTACGGAGCGTCGTATGAGGAGAATCGCCACGCCGCCCTCGGGCACCGCCGAGACTACCCGTGCGACTCCAGGCGGGATCGTCACTAGATCGCTCCCTCGGATCCCGGAGACCGTTCTACTCGCGTGACCCACGTTTGCAGCTGCCTCTCTCTCACCAATTGGCGGGCAGCAGCCTCCGCCTGGGAGCGGGTCGCAAACGGCCCAACAAGTCCTCGGTACCAGAGCTGCGCGGCATCGTCGGAAAACTGTTGGACGGCCGTCGGAAATCCGGCCCGTGCCAGAGAGCGGACAAGCTGCGCTATGCCTTCTTCCTGCTGGGCCGACCCGACAATCGCGTAGTAGCCAGGCGCGATACGCCTCGGCGCGCCGGAGTCTCCGTCCGTTCGTACGTCGCCATCTGGCTGCGTTGTCTCCAATCCGCCCGCCTCGGGCGGCGGCAGTTCCCGATTTGAGGCTGCGCGGTCAGCGGCTTCCGCCCGAGCAACTTGTGAGAAGGGCGGCACTGCGCGCGGCCTCCAGCGCAGAGCAAGCCAGATCGCGTCTGCGGATCCTACAGGAGTGGCCTTCCCGGTTCGAATGTCCAAATCCACGACTGAATCGCCACGCGCGATCAGGACTCGATTCCCCAGGTGTCCAATTGGAAGATCGTTACGCCAATCGCCACCTATCACGGCAGGCTGGTCCTGGTTCGGCCCCATTCGGTAGATCGTCTCGCCATCAAAAGCGAGCACCGACCCACCGAAAAGACTCGACCGCAGATCCCTGACTGTCCTTCCAGTCCGGCCTAGCTCGTGCTCAGAAAGAGTGAACCGGTTTACTGAAACGATCCTGGATGGATTCTGGAGCGCCGCATACATCACGTGGGAAGAAGGAGAAGAACGCAGCGCCGTGACAGGGCCCCCCATCGGGATGGAACTCGTTTCCTCGAGCGTCTGGGATGAGTAGATCCTGACGGCCGGGGAGGATTCGGCTCCGGCGGCGAACACCAAACGCTGACCCCATGCCGTCACGACACCCGGACCCCTGATATCCACCACCGCTACCTCCGCAGGAGCCTCCTCGCCCACGCTCTGGACCCGTAGGGCCGCGCCATCGGTCGAGTCGAGGAGCAGGCCGATCCTGTTGGCGTCCAGCGGCGCCGCCCAGATGGTTCCCTCAGGAAGCGTGAATTGGCGGGCGCCGTCGACAGACACAAGCAGCGCCGAGCCAGCGTCAACGTCAGTGAACAGGCCGTATTCACCGTTGGTGGTCCAAGTCGCTCCGTCTCCCACCGGCCCAAGAGAATCCAACGCCTCCGTGGCAGGATTGTACGAGAACGCTTCGCCGGCTTCGCTCACCAGGGCCAGGTATCCGCCGGCGAGCGCGTGGGCTTCGCGTGTGGGAGGAAGTTTGGTGGCACCGACCCAGATGGTGTCGGCAGGACTCTCCAGGGAATGAAGAGACACGGAGCCGCCGGCCCGAGGAATCGAGGCGATGCTCCACCGTTCGGCCGACGATCCCAACACTAGATCGTCTCCGAACAGGGTATCTCGCTGAGACTCGGGGGCAGGACCCCCCCGACCGCAGGCCGCGGTTAGCGCCAGTGCAAGGAGCGCAGCTGCATTTGGGCTCAAGAAGCGTGTTTTCCCGGTTCGCAAATTGGTGCCAAGGCACTCGGGCGGCAGGCGACGATTACAACATAGGAGGGCTCTGAAACAGGTCGCAACGGATAGGGTCACTCCACGGGCAGGCTCGGCGCATCTCCCCAGAGGTTTTCCAGTTGGTAATACTCCCTCACGCGGGGAAGAAAAATGTGAACCACGGCCGAGACGTAGTCGATGAGAATCCAGTCACCGCCTGCCCGGCCCTCGATGCCCACCGGGCGAAAACCAGCCGCCTTGCACCGCTCGATAATGTTGTCGGCGATGGCCCTGGCGTGCGTACGGGAGTCACCGGAAGCGATCAAGAAGCAGTCCGTGGCATCCGAGAGCCCCCTGAGATCCAAGAGGACAGCTTCGCGCCCGTTCCGTTCAAGCACCGCGGCGCTCAAGCTCTGAACCAACTGGTCGTCCGTCAGCGCCGGCAAGTCGGCCACACGCTTCACCGTCTGAGCCGCGGGCGTCACTTGAGTGGTCAATCCTCGATCTGGTACATGACACCCCAGGCCCCGGGGCCCAGGTGCACAGCCAGGGCTGCGGTAACCGGAGATACCATGATTTCTACGGGGGTGTAGCGCCGCCGCAGGCGCTTCTCGACCTTCGCAGCCATCTTCGCCGCATCGAAGTGCACGACTCCCAACCGGTATCGCATGGCGCCCTCCAGAGCCTCGTCGAGGAGAGCGATGACCCGGGGAAGCAGCGCCTTTCGGCCCCTAACACGTTCGTGCCCGATGATGTGTCCGTCTTTGTCGATCGACAGAATCGGCTTGATGTCAAGCCACGATCCGAGCTTAGCCCTGGCCCGCCCTACCCGGCCAGATCTGAGCAGGTATTCGAACGTATCTACGGTGAACAAAATGTTTGACTGCGTGACGACACGCCTCAGATCCTCCGCCGCTTCCTCCAGGCCTGCACCCGCGTCGACCAGCTCTACGGCTCGCGCGACAAGGAGACCCAGGCCGAGCGAGCTCGTCCGGGAATCAATAGCCTCGAACGGCACTTCGGACTCCCGGAGGGCCGCGACAGCCGAATTGTAGGTCCCGGACAGATTCGAACCCACGAAGAGCCCGAGGATCCGGTCCGCTCCCCCACTCAAAGCTCGCTCATACCGTGCGGCAAACTCGGCCGGAGCGGGCTGAGAGGTGCTGGCGTGTTCGCCCTCCGAGCCGGCCAGGAGTTCGAGCAGTCTCTCCGCCTCGAGATCTACCCCATCCCGGTACGTCTCTCCACCAACCATAACGCGCATGGGAACGACCGTGACGCCCTTCCGCTCTACCCAGTCATGGGCCAGGTCGGCCGACGAATCTGTGACTACCGCAACCGGGCGCGAGGGCGCGTCCAGACTCGTATCCTCGATACGCTCGGACACGACCTTCCCCATTTTCGCGAGAATGGATCGTATGCGCGGCGGCTCGTCGGCATGAATATGGATCTTGGCCAGGTCGTCGGACCGCAGCACGATAGTGGAGGTTCCGAGACCAACGAGCGCCTGTCGGATCGCAGCGTTATCAGGCAGCCCCCGTCCACGAATCGCAATCTGAGTGCAGTACCGTCCCTCGCCGGCGCCCACTCCCGCCTGCTTGGCTTTGCCGATCGCGGCCGAGCCCGGTAGCGGCCCGACCAAGGGCTCTGGAGGCTCGATTACATCGCCGTTCACGTAGTGCAGGATGCCCTCGAAGAAGTGCACAAGCCCGGCGGCGCCTGCATCAACCACACCGGCTTCACGTAGCTCCGGAAGCATCTCCCTCGTCCGCAGTAGCGAAGCGTGTGCCGCTTCCTGCACGTCGTGAAGCCACCAGTAGAGGTCTGCCCGGCCGACCGCGTGCTGACGAGCTCCGTTGGCCAGTTCGCGCGCGACGGTGACTATCGTACCTTCTTGGGGATTCTCCAGAACATCCTGGATCGATCGCGCTGCCACCGTGAGCGCGTCGGCTGCTTCTTGCGTCCCGATACGGTCCTTGCCTTCGATGCTCTTCGCGAAGCCAAGAAGGAAGTTGGAAAAGAGCATGCCGGAGTTGCCCCGGGCTCCGAGTAGGCTGGCCTCTGCCGCCGCCTTGACTACCTCGGTGAGATCCGTGGACTTGAGAGGTCTGACGGCGTCAGCCACAGCCTGGAGAGTCAGTGTCAGGTTGGTTCCTGTATCCCCGTCAGGAACCGGAAAGACGTTGATGCGATTCAGCTCGGCCTTACGTGCGGAAACGTAATCGACAGCGGCAAGCAGGATTCGCCGCAGCCGGGCGCCGTCGAGGTACGCGATGCGCGTGCGCGAGCCCTCTCCAGCCTCAGACGGCCGCTCGCCGGAAGTCACTGAGGCAGTACTGTCAAGCTTCGGCTACTACGGTCACGTGTACAACCGGAATGATATCGGGGTGTAGCCGGATGGAAACATCGTACTCACCGAGCTGCTTGATGGGCTCGCCCAGCTTGACCACCTGGCGGTCGATCTCGACACCCTTGTCGCCCAGCGCCGCGGCGATGTCTCCTGAGGTCACCGAACCGAACAGCTTGCCCTCTTCTCCGGCTTTCACCGCGAACTCCAGCGACACTCCCTGAATTCTCTCTGAGAGCGCCTGGGCCTCGTTGGCCGCGCGTGTCCTGCGTTCCTCCAGGGAGCTCCGCTCCCGAGTCAGCTGTCTCATGTTGGCTTCGGTAGCCTCGAGGGCCATGCCCCGCGGAACGAGGTAGTTCCGAGCGAAGCCAGCCTTGACATCAACGATTTCACCGGCGATGCCCAGGTCCTGCACGTCCTTCTTCAGTATCAACTCAACCATTGTCTCATCCTATTCGGGTCCGTCGTACGAATCACGATTACGGGCGGACGACAGCCGACGTCGAACGTCCACCCACGTATCTGTCAGTCCAAGCACAAGGGCCGTACCAGCAACAATCGGATACAGCAACATGGCGACGGCTGACAGAGCTAGCGCCGCCCAGGCGCTGCTGACCGAAGCCGCGGCCATCCATATCAGTATAGCCATACCGCGCAGCAGGTACAGCGCACCCATGAACAGGGTCGCGTTCTGGCCGACGCGGTCGGCCAACGCACCTGTCGGGAATACGATCAGCGCCAGTCCGGCAATCAACACCCACACCAGATGATTGCTGAACCGAAAGTGCCTCACAGCTGTCATCTCGCGGCTCCCGGCCCGAGACCTGTGTACCAGGAACCATCCGAGCGACAACGCGGCCACCGAAGCCAGAGCGAGAAGCGCGGGATACGTGTCCTGCTGGAACTCAACCACCTGCCTGAACGTCTCGGATAGCCGCTCGCCGCTATCTCCGCCCTGACCGAGTACCGATTCGAACATGCCGACGGCCAAGTCCGCCGCCGAGCGGATCTCCGTGCCCATCCACCAGTCGAGTTCAGCCAAACTGCCGGGCCGAACCATGCCGGTCACAAACACCGCGCCTCCTGCCAGTGCGCTGGCGGACATCGCCCGGGTCAATGTCGAGCGATGCCTCTGGGCCATCGTAATGACCACGAACGCACCACCCAGCAGTAGGCACCACGCGCGTGTTGCCATCCAGCCGGCGTTGCTCGCTTCGCTGCCACCGCGGAATACAAACAGCAGGACGAGTACGGCCACCAGCGCCAGCATCGCCTCGCGGAAGCGGAAGGCGAGAGTCATCAGTGCCATGGGAATCAGAAGGAGGAGGACCGGACTGATTGGCGACAGCAGCACGACTACCACCACCAGCCAACTCGCCCGAAGAAACGTCCAGGCGCGCTCACTCATCTCGGCCTACTGCGAAGTCGGCCAACGCTGCGCCCAATCACGAAATCAGGAATGATATCCCGGAATATAGGGTATCAACGCCAAGTACCGGCACCTCTTGATGGCCGTATCGAGCTGCCTCTGGTGGCGAGCACAGGCGCCTGTCGCTCGCCGCGGAAGGATCTTGCCACGATCCGTTATGAAACGACTGAGCGTGTGTTCGTCCTTGTAGTCTATCTGACGAACGCGGCGCTCACAGAACTTGCAGACCTTCTTGAACCCAGCCATCCTACCTAGTCCTCCTCCGCGGGGCCGGATTCGACCGGATCCGCGACAGTGTCAGGGTGATCATCGTCCGCCGGGGCCTCTGCCGGAGCCTTAGACTCTGCTTCAACCTCTGCAGTAGCCTCTGACTCTGCAGTAGCCTCTGACTCTGCAGTAGCCTCGGCCTCAACCTCTGACTCTGCAGTAGCCTCGGCCTCAACCTCTGACTCATCTGCGTCGGACTCATCCTCAGCCTCTTCGGAAGCAGGCACCGCTTCGGCACTCGCCTCGTAGTCATGGGGCCGGGACCCGCGATCATCGTTGTCATACCGGGCGGATGGCGGCGTCGGAAGTTCTCCCTCAGAGAGAACGACCAGGTAGCGCAGCACTTCCTCGTCCAGTTTCAGGCCCCGCTCGAATTCCGGCAGGGCTTCGGGGCCGGTAGAGAACTGCGCGACCACATAGTTGCCGTGCACGTGGCCGTCGATCGGATAGGCCAATTGCCGCTTGCCCCAGTGTTCGACTGCGGTGATCTCAGCGCCGTCGGCTGCAAGTACTTTCTTGTGATGTCGCTCCAGGCGACTCTCGAGGTCCTCGTTAGAGAGAGCGGAGCTGAAGATGTACACGACTTCGTATTCGCGTGTCATAGTCTCCTCTGGTCTAGCTCGGCCCCGGCCTCATGGCCGGAGCAGGAGTGGATGTGGGCACCGCTTTTCCTTACGAGCGGCGGCGCCTATGCTAGTCAGCGCCCTCTCGCCGGTCAACTTGAGGTGGTTTGGTCAGTGCCGATTAGTTCAGCTCAGCCGAGGAACGGCAGCCAGGCCAGCAGCTCACGCCAGGCGTCATCGAAGCCTGAGTTATCGAGCGCCAGTCCATGCACAGAAGCGAACCATGGCGCCAGCACGAGCGAAACCACGCTGACAAGCTTGATGACGATATTCATAGCCGGACCGGACGTGTCTTTGAACGGATCCCCGACCGTGTCACCAACGACAGCTGCTTTGTGCGGTTCGGAGCCTTTTCCGCCGTGGGCTCCGCCCTCGATGTACTTCTTGGCGTTGTCCCAGGCCCCGCCAGCGTTCGCCATGAATAGGGCGAGCAGGACACCGCTGACGGTAGCTCCGGCCAGAAAGCCTCCCAGCGCCTCGACACCCAGGAAGTAGCCGACCACTATAGGCGCCAGAATGGCCGTCAGACTTGGGATGACCATCTCTCTGAGCGCGGCCCGCGTGGAGATGTCAACGCACCGTGCTGAGTCCGGCTTGGCCGTCCCTTCCATGAGCCCGGCTATTTCCCGGAACTGGCGCCGAACCTCGGCCACCATCCCCGCAGCGGCGCGTCCCACCGCGGTCATCGTCAGGGATGCAATGAAGAACGTTGTGCTTCCGCCAATCAGGAGCCCTATCACCACCAGCGGGTCGACCAGGTTGATCCCCGTGGCCGCCAGACCGACCGCGTTGGCGTAGGCTGAGAACAGGGCCAAGGCGGTTAGCGCCGCCGATCCGATGGCGAATCCTTTACCCATCGCGGCGGTCGTGTTACCGAGCGCGTCGAGGCCGTCCGTGATCGATCGAACCTCGGGTCCCAGGCCAGCCATTTGGCTGATGCCTCCGGCATTGTCGGCAATCGGCCCATACGCATCCACACTCATCGTGACGCCCACCGTGGCCAACATACCCACGGCGGAGATTCCGATCCCGTACAGACCTGAGAACTGGAACGCGACGTATATAGCTACACAAATCAAGATCATGGGTACAGCGACCGACTCCATGCCGACGGCAAGCCCCGTGATGATGTTGGTTGCGGACCCGGTCTCAGAAGCGGTAGCAATCGTTCGAATCGGTTTTCCGGCAGTGTAGTACTCCGTGACCAGGCCGATCGCGATACCAACCAGCGAACCTGACAGCATGGCCCAGAAGGGCCCGGCGGCCGGATTCAGCATGGTCCAGAACTGGTCATGGGAACCCGCGAAGACATCCACCTGTACCGTAGCCAGATAGGCGGCCACCCAGAAAATAATGGCCGCGATGAAAGGCGCGTTTCGTAGCGCAGAGGCTGGATTCATGCGCTCCAGGATTCGCATAGACAGAACGCCGATGATGCTGGCCACAAGGCCGATCATGGCATAGAGCACCGGGAGCGACACGGCATCCAGCCGCTTCTCCGGCAGAATCAGCACGCTGGTGGCGGCAAGGACTATCGTCGCCACGATGGAGCCGACGTACGATTCGAAGATGTCGGCGCCCATGCCCGCCACGTCTCCCACGTTGTCGCCCACGTTGTCGGCGATAGTGGCCGGGTTTCGTGGATCATCCTCGGGGATCCCAGCCTCCACCTTCCCGACAAGATCGGCGCCGACATCTGCGGCCTTGGTGTAAATCCCGCCGCCGATACGGGCAAAGAGGGCGATTGATGAAGCGCCCATGGCGAAACCACTCGCGATTTCCCCGAACGAGCGAAAACCGACGCTCTCCGGCGCGTAGATCAGAATCACCGCTCCGAGACCGGCCAAGCCCAGACTGGCCACCGCCAGACCCATTACGGCTCCGCCGCTGAACGCCACGCGAAGCGCCTTCGCCTGACCCGTACTACGAGCCGCCTCCGTGGTCCTGACGTTGGCTCGGGTGGCGGCTTGCATGCCGATGAATCCGGCCAAGATCGAACAGACCGCGCCGAATATGTAGGCCGCCCCGGTGCGGGGGTCTATGAGCAGAGCCAGGACTCCGGCAACCACCAATACGAACGGAATCAGTACCGAGTATTCGCGCCGGAGAAACGCCATGGCCCCGTCGTGGATGGCGTCTGCCAGCTCACGCATGGCTTCATCACCCGGAGGCTGCGCCTTCATGTACCAGAATACAGCCCAGGCAACAGCCAGTCCGCCCAGCGAGAACCACAAGGCCCAGTCGATCGAAAGCTCCACGGATTCCTATCTCCTCAGTGCGAGTTGTTGAATCTGTTCATCGCCGGCTCGATGCCTTCTCTCAGCCAGCACTCGATCGCCTCGGCCATCACTTCAAACGCCTCGAGTATCGTTTCTTCTTCAAATGGCAAAGGTGCGGCCGTCACATACTCCGACATCTGGATACGATCGTCCTGTGGACGCCCGACACCTATCCGGACCCTCCCGTACGTGGACGAACTAAGTGCTTCCTCGATGGACTCGAGGCCGCGATGTCCACCTGACGAGCCCCGGGCGCGCAGTCGAAAACGCCCTGGCTCAAGTGCGACATCGTCCACCAGCACGAGCAGATCGCTTGCCGCGTCGAAGTCGCTCTCCCCGGCGAAGGCCGTGAGAACCCGGCCACTTCGATTGACGAAGGTCAGCGGCCGAACAATACGTGCCGGCGTGTCGTCAACCTGCCCTGCCACCGAGATGGCATCGCCGGCGAGCCGGTAGGGGCCGAAGCGCCAGCGAGTTGCCAGATGATCCGCGAGCCACCAACCCGCGTTGTGACGCGTGTCACGGTATCGGTCTCCTGGATTGCCTATCGAAAAGATGGTCTTCAAGAGCGTTCGGCAGGGCCGGGCTGGGTAAGGCCAGATCGGGCGGCAGGAAGAATCGGCTAGTCGCCCGCCGCTTCTTCCGGTTCCTCGTCTCCATCTTCGCGGGCCGTGATGACCTCGGGCTCCATGTCCTCCAGCTCGATGTCCTCCTCGACCTCTTCGACTTCCTCTGCCAGAGGCGGCTGAACCGTGCACACAGTGCGGACAGGATCGTCCAGAATCGTCACACCACCCGAATCGATATCTGCGACATGGATCGAGTCTCCGATCTCGAGAGCGGACACGTCTACCTCGAACGCCTCGGGGATCTCCTTCGGAAGACACTCCACCTCGAGCTCGTGCCGGTTCTGCTGGAGAATACCGCCCTCGTTTCGAACTCCCTCGGGCGCTCCGACTAGATGTATCGGCACCGAAACCTTGATCTTCTCGCCCGCCTTAATGTGAAGGAAGTCCACGTGAAGAATGGCCTGCCGCCACGGGTGCTTCTGAATCTCTCGGATGATCACGGTCTGCGGCTTGGAACCCGCGACCTCGAGCTCCACCAGAGTGTTTTCTACCGAGATTCGACTCACCAGGGCTTCCAGCTCACGATGACCCACTTTGAGATTCTGGCATGCATCGTCCCGGCCATACAGGTTCGCCGGCACAAAGCCTTCCCGGCGCAGCTGGCGCGCTGCCGTTTTTCCCGTCACCTCTCGCTTGGCGACCTTCAGCGTCACCTGATTATCCATTCGGTCCTGACCTATTCGGTTCTCATCAGTTAAACAGCACACTCACCGACTGATTGTAGTGCGTGCTCAGGATCGCCCTACCCAAGAGGGAGGCCACCGACACCTGCCGCAGCGCGGGCAAAGCGTCGAACTTCTCCGCCGAAATCGGGATCGTGTCTGAAACCAGGATTTCCTCGATTTCAGACCCGGCCAGCCGCTCAATGGCGGGACCCGAGAGCAGCGCATGGGTCGCCAGAGCAAGCACCTTAGTCGCTCCGCGCTCGCGCACCGCCGCGGCGGCGTTCACCATCGTTCCGGCTGTGTCGATCATATCGTCCGGAATCAGGCAAGGGCGACCCTCTACTTCGCCGACCACGTTGATCACCTCGGCGACGTTGGCCTTCGACCGGCGCTTGTCAACAATTGCAAGCTCGCCATCCAGCCGCTTGGCGTATCCGCGGGCCATCTTGGCGGCGCTGACGTCCGTGGCCACCACCACCAGCCCGTCCAGCTTCTGTTGCTCATAATGGGACCTAAACACCGGCGCCGCGTACAGATGGTCCACCGGGATATCGAAGAATCCCTGCAGCTGGTGCTGGTGAAAATCGATCGTGATCAATCTGTCGGCACCCGCCGCCACGATCAGATTCGCCATCAGCTTCGCCGCGATCGACACTCGCGGCTGGTCCTTCCGGTCCTGCCGAGCGTAGCCGAAGTACGGCACGACGGCCGTTAGCCTGGCCGCAGAGGCACGCTTGGCTGCGTCCAGCAACAACAGAAGCTCGATTATGTTCTCGGCCGGCGGGTTCGTGGGTTGAATCACGAATAGGTCGCGGCCCCGAACGTTTTCATCGATTCGCACGAAGATCTCGCCATCCGCGAATCGGCGGATCGTGACGTCACAAAGAGGCTGTCCTACCTCCTTGGCTATTTTCTCCGCTAGCGGCCTGTTCGCGGTTCCCCCGAGCAGCATTAACTGCGTGCCGGCGGCCGTGAGTTCGGTCATGCTATTCCTTGTATTGCTCGGCTCAAAAAACAGCCGAGAAGTTTAGTGCTGGCCACAGATTCCGTCAACTCGGCGCGCGTCCGTCGGACGACCCGGACCGCTCCACGAAAACAGTCTGGGTTGGATAGGCGAATTCGATGTCCTCGGCGGCGAAGCGGCGGAACACGTCCAGGTTAATGGCCTGCTGAGTATCCATGTAGGCCTGGTAGTCCGGAACCGTAACGTAGTACACGGTCTCGATATCTAGAGACGAGGGGCCGAATGTCTTGAAGTGTGACCGGTCAAACCGGGTATTCGGATACGCCTCGACAATGGCGCGGATCATATCGGGTATCGCTTCCAGATCATCGGCCGATGTCTGGTAGGTCACGCCCACGGTGAACGCCACACGCCTCTCCTCCATGCGCCCATAGTTGCGGATCCGGCTGTCGAGCAGATTCGAGTTCGACATCACAAGTTGCTCGCCTGACAGGGATCGAAGCCGCGTTGTCTTGAGTCCGATCTCCTCCACCGTTCCCATCATGTCGTCGAGGACGAGCAGATCTCCCACTACGAATGGCTTGTCCAGAAGGATCGCCAGCGATGCGAACAGGTCGGCCAGCATGCTCTGGACGGCCAGGGCAAGTGCGATGCCGCCGATTCCCAGACCGGCGACCAGGGCGCTGACGCGTATCCCCAGGTTTTCCAGTACGAGTAGAATGGCGATGGCCCAAACAGCAAGTGTCGAAACAGACTGTAGAGCCCGAATCGTAGTGAGGGTGCCGCCATCCTCTCCAAACCGGCCTCTGCCATACATGTCGATGCCCTCGCGCAGCAAGCGGCCGACCCACATGGCTGTCTGGGCGAGTATCACCGCGACAATGACGTGCCACATGATGCGATCGGTAGCTGAACTGAAGTCGAGGACGCGGCTACCGGCGTAGACCGCAACGGCAAGCCCGAAGATCTTCTTCGTGTCACCCAGCGTCGCGATGATCAGGTCGTCGATCCGGTTTTCGGTGCGGCTGGCCAGGCTATGCAAGACTGCATAGACCCGGTTTCTGAGCAGCATCAACGCGAGTAGCGCAGCCCCGAACACGACAAGAGCGATGAGCCATTGCGAGAGCGGATTGTTGAGCAGTTCAGTTCTTAGGAATTCTTGCATTGAGTTCTGAGGAAAATCTTGAATCCGGGCCCATGTACCGCAGGGGTGCGGTGACGCGCCGGAACCCCCGGCGCGTGCCGGGAGCTAACCCCCATGGGGGGTCTCCGCAAGAAGAGCCAGAGGCTGCCCGATCCGAGCCTGAAGCCACCTGTTCGCAACATACGGCCTCCGGTATTCTTCCCTGATGAATGCAGCCGCCGACCTCGACCTGTTGATACGATCTCGCTATCCTATCATCACGGCGGAGACGACCGATGAATCCGGGCTCGTCGAGGTTCTTCGGCGGGTTGCGGCTGGCCGACTTGGACGCACTCGTCGAAATCAGTGACGGTTTCTCCGGAGCGGAACTTGAGCAGGCCATTGTGGCAGGGCTGTACACAGCCTACGCGGAGAAGTCTGCGCTCAATACTGAGATTTTGCTCCGGGAGATACGGGCAGCGGTCCCACTCTCCGTTACCATGGCCGAGCGGGTGACCAGCCTCCGTAACTGGGCCAGTGAGCGCACCGTACCGGCCGCCTAGAGACCAAGTCGTTCCATAAGCTCATCTGGCTCATGGACAGGGAGGCCGCACGCGAATTCTTCGCACAGGTAAGCCGTTGCCCTCCCGTCTTGGCGCGTGAGATCCCGGGTAAACGGTGCGAGCTCAGCCAGTTCTTCTCCCGCCTCACCCGGGGCTTTGAAGAGCCACACAAGCCGAGGACGGAATCCCTGTCTGGCCACGCGCAGGAGAGCGTCTGTGTCTGACGCGCCGGGCTCCCCGACAACGACCAGTTCCCGAATCGGACCGAGCGCAAACTCGGCTCCGGACAGAAAATGAAGGTGCCCGAGTGGCGCTGCGGCCACGAATCCGGACAGCCCCCGGGCCAGCCGGTCTGCTCTCTCCGCGTGCACGTGATCGGCGGTGAGACGAAACAGGCGCTGCAGATTGTGGTAGGTGACCGAGTTCGCTGATGGCAGCGCTCCGTCCTGTGTCTCCTTGGGACGGACGATCAACGGTTCAGCGTCGTCCGCCGTCAGGAAAACCCCACCACCGTCCACATCCTCGAAGCCGCGGGCGAGTTCCTGGGACAGCTCGAGTGCGGCCCGGAGCCAGCGCGGCTCGACCGTGGAGGCGTACAGCTCGAGTAGCCCCCAAATCAAGAACGCGTAGTCGTCCGCGGTTGCGTCGATCGCTGCTTCTCCGGCCCGGTACCGGTGCAGCAGGCGGCCGCTGTCGCCTCGCATCGTCGTCAGCAGGAAGTCAGCCACACCCGTCGCCATCTCCCCGTATTCGGCAAATCCGAGCGCCGAGTGAGCCTTGGCCAGCGCGGCGATCATCAGACCGTTCCAGTCGGTCAGGATCTTGTCGTCCAGGTGGGGCCGTACCCGCTGCGACCGCACGGCCAACAGCCTGCGGCGCGCGGACGAGAGTACGGAGTCGGAGTCAGTCTCGGCTTCCTCCTCCGGGAGCCACTCGCCCGACAGGTGTAGGATGTTGGCCCCCGTCAGCCGACCGGTTGCCTCATCCCGGAAATTGCCGGCCGCTGCCACAGTGAATTTCGAGAACACGGCGTCGAATTCTACCGGCGGAAGACAGGCTCGAAGCTCCGCCTCTGTCCAGACATAGAATTTACCTTCCTCTCCCTCGCTGTCTGCGTCTTCGGCTGAATAGAAGGCCCCGCCGGAGTCCAGGAGATCCCGTCTGACGTACTCGATCGTCTCGCTCGCCGTCCGCGAGAACACGGCTTCGCCGGTCGCCTGATAGGCCTCGGTGTAGGCCATGATGTGCAGTGCCTGATCGTACAGCATTTTTTCGAAGTGCGGGACCAGCCACTCGGAGTCCGTGGAGTACCTGTGGAAACCGTATCCGACATGGTCGAAAATCCCGCCACGGCGCATGGCCTTCAGAGTCGAATCGACCATCTCGAGTGAGGCGTCGTCGGACGTCCGGCACCACTGGCGGAGAACAAACATGAGTGTGTGAGGCGAGGGAAACTTCGGGGCCGGCCCGAACCCGCCGAACCGCGGATCGTATGAAGAGCACAACCGATCGTGGGCTTCCTGTAGGTCTTCCGCGGTGGGCTCGCCCGTAGGCGGCACCTGAGACAGATCGCGGAGGACGCGCGTCGTGTGCTGGGCCGATTGTACGATTTCGGCACGCCGCTGCTGCCACACTGACTGGATTCGGGGGATTAGATCGGTCATCCCGAGCCGGCCCGACCGGCTGTGTTTGGGGAAATAAGTACCCGTGAAGAAGGGCTCGCCGCTGGGGGTCATCACCACGGTAAGGGGCCAGCCTCCGCTGCCGGTCATCAGTTGACACACCCTCATGTAGATGGAATCAATATCGGAGCGTTCTTCGCGGTCTACCTTGATGTTGATGAACGCCTCGTTCATCAGCGCCGCCACCTCTTCGTCCTCGAACGACTCGCGTTCCATGACATGGCACCAGTGACAGGTCGAGTACCCGATCGACAGGAATACTGGCCGGTCGAGATCGCGTGCTCGCTCCAGCGCTTCCCGGCCCCAGGGGAACCAGTCCACGGGGTTGGACGCGTGCTGCAGTAGATATGGGCTCTGCTCGTCTGCGAGCCGGTTGCGATGGGTCACCGCCTACCTCATTTGAGATTAGGGGTCGCGGGAAAACGGGTAGACGATTGGCCCCCCAGGATTCGAACCTGGATTACCGGCTCCAAAGGCCGAGGTCTTGCCATTAGACGAGGGGCCAGAAAGCTCGCTGCAAGCCCGAAGATGCCGGCCAGGCGCGCGCAGCGTCAACAGCCCTGAGACGGCTCCATGGTGTGGGTCGCGATGGGGCGGAACGTGGACTCGGTGGGTGTTTCGGCTGCCATAACTAGCGCTGCCCGATCTCTGTCGTCAGAACTCTCGAACACTCCGAACAGGCACGAACCACTCCCGCACAGCAGGGCCACCGTCGCGCCTGCCTCGAGCAGCCCGCTCTTTCCGGCTTCCAGAACCGGGAAGCGCCTAAAAACGGGTGCCTCGAAGTCGTTTGCGGCGAGAGCCTTGATGCCCTCCCAGCCGGAGAGAACAGCTCTCTCGTCCGGGGCCCAGTCAGATGAGGCGCGCAGGATCGGCTCCGGCCCGCGGTCCTGGTCGAGCCAACCGTAGGCCTGAGCGGTCGAGATGCCGAAGTTCGGCACGAGGATGAGTACCGGGCGGACCGGAGGGGCCGGGAGCGCCACCACATCCTGACCCCGGTCTGAGCCGATTGCCATCGGGCTTCCCGACAGGAAGAAGGGCACATCGCTGCCCAGTTCGGCGCCCAGCTTCCTGAGTCGCGCAGGGCTGAGCGGGGTTCCAAACGCCTCGTTCAGTGCCGACAGTACGGCCGCCGCATCAGCGCTGCCGCCGCCGAGGCCCGCCCCAGCCGGGATCCGCTTACGGAGGTGAATGCGCTGAGGGCGGCCGCGTGCCGCGGGGACGTTCTCAGCGAATAGTTCCTGGACGCGCCAGCACAGATTGTCCTCACCAGCCGGGACACTCGCATCCCCATCCACCTGTAGGCCGGGCTGATTCGCGGGTGAGAGACTGATCTCGTCCGCCAGCCCCAGAGCAAGAAAGACGGTGTCCACCGAGTGGTACCCATCGGCCCGTCTCTGACCCACGCTCAGCCAAAGGTTCACCTTGGCCGGAGCATAGTGTATGGCTGGCTGGCCCCTGTTCATCTGTCCGGGTCGCCTGGGTTCGCCTCGCTCTCCTGACCGCCCGGACTGATGCTAGCTTCAACGAGCTCGTCGCCCCTTCGCAAGTCCGACCAGCTCAAGCCAAACGATCGAACGTACACAAGGCCGAGGATCGTGACAGGCACAAAGGTCAGTATGTGGTAGCTGGTCGCGAACGAGACAATCTGCGTGGCAGAGACCCCATACACAGTCAGACCGACCCGCGCTGCTGCCTCGAACAGTCCGAAGAATCCCGGCGTGGACGGCAGGGCAACCGCGAAGGCGATAACAGCCTGCAAGAACATCGAACCGGCCAGTCCGGGACCGTCGATGCCAAAAGCCAGGAGGCCGAGCCAGAGCGAGGAGGCCAGGCAGATCCAGACCGCGACGGTCCAGCCGAGGGCGGCCAAGAACACTCCCGGCCGGTGCAGCGCTCCGAGCCCCTCGATGAAAGAGGCTAACGCGGAGATGGCCCTGTCGGTCAGATGGGTCGGAAGCAGCCGGCCTACGCTATGCTCGAAAGCTTTTAGCGCTGGGCCAGGCTGATGGACCATGGCCCACAGGACGAGCATGCCCGCGCCGAAGAGCGCAGCGGCAACCGTCGCCGTCCGCTGCACGGCCGCGCCGCTCTCGCTGATGCCCGGGAAACCCGGCAAGACCATGGTTCCGAACAGCATCACCGCCAGGATGACACCGTCAAAGATGCGCTCAACAACCAGCGACGCCAGGGACGCCGCGAGCGGCACCCGCTCTGCCCTCGTCAAGGTCGCAGCTCGGGCAAATTCGCCGATTCGGGCCGGCAGGAGATTGTTCGCCATGAACCCGACGCAGGTCGCGCCGAACCGGGAGCCGAAGGAGGTCTGATCGAAACGCGGTAGCAGAAGAACGTGCCAACGCAGCGCCCGAAGTACAAAGCTAAAGGTGGCAACCGCCACCGCGGCCAACAGCAGGAGTGGCTCGGCTGTGCTGATCTCGGCCAGGACCTCGCTGGCGGACACATCGCGCAGGGTCCACCACAGGAGCGCGACAGTCAGACCGGCTCCGACAACGGTGACAACGCGGCGGCGGCTCACCCTTCGGCACGGGCCGTGTCGATGGCGTGGCGCATCTCCTCGACCGCCTTCGCGATTCCTACGAAAATGGCCCTGCTCACAATGGAATGCCCGATATTCAGCTCTTCGCACACCTCGATGGCGGCTACCGGACCCACGTTCTCATAGGTGAGTCCGTGTCCGGCGTGCACAGCTAGCCCGAGCTGAGCCGCCAGTTCCGCGCTGCTGGCCAGCCGGGTCAGCTGCCCGTCTCTCTCGGACTCGTCGGCGTTCGAGTACTCACCCGTGTGTAGCTCGACCGCATCGGCTTCCAGGTCGGCACACGCCGCGATCACTTCGGGAACCGGATCGACGAACAGCGAGGTCCTGATGCCCGCCGCGCGCAGCCGCGTTACCGCACCACGCACACGGCCGCGACTCGCGGGGCCGAGGTCGAGCCCACCCTCCGTCGTAATCTCCTGCCTCTTTTCCGGCACGAGTGTGACCTGTGCCGGACGAAGCCGTTCCGCTATCGACAGGACAGTCTCCTCGGCCGCCACTTCGAGATTGACCGCGCCGCGCGCAATCCTGAGGAGACGCTCCACATCGTGATCCTGAATGTGACGCCTGTCCTCGCGCAGGTGGACTGTGATTCCGTCAGCCCCTCCCTCCTCGGCCAGGACGGCAGCCTCGGTGGGATCCGGCTCGACGGTCCGCCGAGCCTCACGCACAGTGGCCACATGGTCAACATTGACGAACAGCCGCATCAGTGTGCCTGCTCAGAGGGTGGCAACTCATCCAGCAGCATACGAAGCTCGAGCACTTTGTCAGGCTCGAGGCGATCATCGATGGCCGCCAGGAGCTCGATTCCGAGGGCACGATACAGTCTGCCTCTAGCGGGGTCGAGAGCGGCGATGTGGGCCCGGATTGTGCCGGTGTCGCCGCGGGTGAGCGGACCCGTAGCGCCTCCTTCCAGTCCATGTCGCTCGACGCGGTCTATGGCCGACCGGGCTAGCGACAGCAGAGCCCCAAACTCCGCCCCATCACTGGCAGCCGCCAGTTCTTGCTGCGCGGCGTGCAGGCAGGCCACCAGATAGTTCGACGCGAACACAGCAGCCGCATGGTACGATGCCTTCCGCCCCGGGAGGATGTGAAGCACTTCCCCGCCCACCCGCTGTGTCAATTCGGCGGCGACTTCTACGGCCGCGGGATCTCCTTCTATGCCGAAGGTCACGCCGGATAGCTGGCCCTGCCCGGCGCGTGCGAGCGCCATCAGGGGGTGCCATGAGCCTGTCGACCAGCCGAGGCCGGCCAGATCGCACAGGGCCGTGTGGTCATGAACGCCGCTGACATGCAGCGCGACTCCAGACGACTCGCGCTCGGCGCGTGATGCCAGCGTGCGGGCCCACCATGCTGCCGTGGGGACCAGATCATCATCCTGCACGCAGAACACGATGCACGCCGGTGCCTCGGGTGGCTGAACCGAGTAGGTCAGGGCCTCACCCGCCGAGGCCAGCAGATCCGCGATCGCGTTCGGGGGCCGCTCCTGGCGCCCGACCAGCACCACGTCGGAAAATGGTCCGGCGCGGGCGAGATCCGCAGCCAGAGACGAGCCTAGCCGGCCGGGGCCGACGATCGCCAGAGTATCCGCCCTGCGCGCCCTAGGCCGCATCCTGCTCGACGATACGGATGTTGGGGTGACGGCGCCAGCGGCCCAGTACAGCCAAGGGCACACGGACCGTAATCTGAATGGTCGCTGCGCCGTCGAGCCGTTCCAAAACCTCGCTCTCGCGATAGGCTTCGGCCAGGAGCCGACCGTCCGTGACGGGTAGAGTCACGATGACCGTGGGTCGCTGCGCCCGAGCTTTGTCGCACAGGGCCGCGACGAGAGTGTCCAGACCGCCCGGCTCCCGGACCGAGGTAAGAACGCTGGGCTCGGACATGCCTTCGGCTCGTGCAGAGAGTGCCTTCTCCTCCACGTGCGTGAGTTGGTCCACCTTGTTGAAAACGAGAAGCGTCGGCCGATCCAGCGACTCCAGACTGGCCAGTACCTCGTTCACGGCATCGACCTGGTGCTCCCAGCTGGGACTGGAGCTGTCGATTACGTGAAGCAGCAGGTCGGCCCTCTGGACCTCTTCCAGGGTCGCCCGGAATGAGGCCACGAGGTGATGCGGCAGCTTACGGATGAATCCAACCGTATCGGTGATTAGTGCCGCGTATCCATCCCCGAGGGTCACCGACCGGGTGGCTGAGTCCAGCGTGGCGAACAGCCGATCCTCCACAAATACATCCGTACCGGAAAGAGCCTTTAGCAGAGACGATTTGCCCGCGTTCGTATATCCGACCAGAGTGAGCTGCAACGAGTCACCCCGGCCCTGGCGGCGGGTTTCCCGTGACTTTTGGATGTGTTTCAGCTCACGGCGCAGGCGAGCAATCCGCCTGTCGATGATGCGGCGGTCCGTCTCGAGCTGCGTCTCGCCGGGACCGCGCATCCCGATTCCCCCCTGCGTCCGCGAGAGGTGGGTCCACATGCGCTTGAGCCGCGTCCGCAGGTACTGGAGCTGCGCCAATTCTACCTGAACTCGACTTTCCGCCGTCCGGGCGCGTAGAGCAAAAATATCCAGGATCACTTCGGTCCGATCCATGACCCGAATTCCGAGTCGCTTCTCCAACGCCGAGCCCTGCGCGGGTGTCAGATCTTCGTCAAAAACGATCAGCGTGGCCTCGTTGGACTCGGCCAGCAATCTGAGTTGGTCCACCTTGCCGCTTCCGATGTAGAAGGCCGAGTGCGGCGACGTCACACGCTGCACCAGCATCCCGCTGACCTCAGCCCCGGCGGTGTCCACGAGTCGCTCCAGCTCCTCGAGATGCTCATCCACCAGAGCCTGCGGCTCGTTGGATGGCGGTGCGGCGACCAGGATGGCGCGCTCCACGACCGGCGAGACTTCAATCACGGTCCGTCCGGCCCATCCGGTGGAGCTGGTGTCTGCGGTCGAGCCGGCGCGTCCGCCGGAGATCCGAGGTCCGCCATGTTCATGAGTTCCCGGGCCAAGCCGAGCAGGCGTTCCCGGTCATTCAACTCCGGTTCCTCCAGCACCTCGCTATGCAACTCTTCGAGCAGCAACCCTACGGCTGGCCCCTCCTGAACCCCCAGCGCCATCAGATCCGCACCTCCTATCTGCAGATCGGAGAGAAGCAAGGGTGCACGACTCAGAACCTGCCCGTGCAGACGCCTCCACACGAAAGCCAGGGAGCGCTGGTGTTCTTCAGACCCGCGTACGCGAGCCTCCGCAGCCCGAATTCGTACCGCGTCCCTCCACGTGCTTCCGGTGGCTTCCGCCAGCCATTCGCGCAGGGCCGCGTCCGAATCCAACGGGGCCGGCATTGAAGAGAAATGCCTGACCAGATCGCTCACCCGGCGAACATCCGCGTTCGAGAACCTGAGCCGGTCCAACAGGCGTTCAGCCCGGTCCGGAAGCGACTCCGCCTCTGCCGTCTCCGCCATGCAGAGCCGTGCTACTCGGAGCAGCGTGCGCGCCGGCCGCAGCCGGTCGATGGAGGCCAGGAGCGGTGGCCACGACTCCTGGAGCGCAGCGCCTGAGAGTTCGGGATACCACACCTCGAAGACTCCGACCTCGCCATACATCCGCAGCGTAGCGGACGGCTGGTCCGCTGCCAGCGTCTTGAGAAGCTCGTCCCGGACGCGCTCAGCCGACAGCCGATCCAGGTGCGGGACCGCATCCCGAAGGGCATGTTCCGTTTCCGGTTCGACTTCCAGGGCTAGAGTCCCGGCAAATCGTATTCCCCGCAGAACCCGGAGATAGTCCTCGGCAAATCGCTGCTCCGGGTCGCCCACAGCGCGTAGAAGTCCGCGGCGCAGATCCTCTTCGCCGCCGTGCGGATCCAGCAGGGCGCCGCCAATGATCCGCCACGCGATGGCATTGATGGTGAAGTCACGCCGCGACAAGTCCTCATCGATCGAATCGGTGAACTCGACTACCGCGTGCCGTCCGTCCGTCTGGACATCCCGGCGGAAAGTGGTCACCTCGTACATCACTTCGTCAGAGCCGAGAACACCAACGGTGCCGTGATCCACACCGATCGGGACGGTACGCCGGAACAGGCCCTGTACTTCTTCCGGTTTGGCGCTCGTGGCAAGATCCCAGTCGGAGCGATCAGGCTGGCCAGTGCCGACGGCGCCTGGGTCCCCGCCGGCCAGCGCCTTTCTGATGACTCCCCCAACGGCCCACACCTCATAGCCGGCATCTTCCAGCCGCTGCGCCAGCTCCCGAACGAAAACAGGCGGAACGAGGCCCAGCAGCCTGTGCTCCCGTGAGGACTCGCTCACGGTCGCCCTCTCAGCATGGAACGCAGACGGCTCTTCCAGCCGCTCCGCAGGTCGCAGCCCGGCACCGCAGTGAGCGATCCCCCGTCCAGTACGGCGGTCGGATTGCTGGACATCAAAAGGCGGGCCTGTTCTCCACACCCGGCCGCCTGGAGAAAAGCGAGCCCATCCGCTAGGTCCACGGACCGGCCGGGCCGCGAATGATGGTCGGAAGCGATGACGTCCACCTGCCCGTCGGCCAGCATGCGCCGCGATACCCGCTCAGCCTCGGAACCGTACACGCCCCAGAGGCTACCGGCGTTGACGCACATGACTGCCCCGGCGTCGCGCCAGCGTGGAATCCAGGCGTATCCCTGCTCGATTCCGGCATATCGCTCAGGATGCGCCAGAACAGGAATCCAGCCCTGTGCGTGGACCACATCCAGTATGCGATCGGGGTATGCCGGGAGAAGAAGCATCGGAAACTCGACCAGGAGATGTCCGCCGGTTCCAAGCCCGAGGCGTGGATCCGCCAGATCAATGTCCGGGTCCTCCAACCGAAGCTCGAACGAACCCCCCAGTCGCAGCCCGGGAACGTGGTCCCGGGCCGCGCTCTCCAGCTCTTCATACGCCTCGTCGATCGCTTGGCGGCGACGGCCGGCAACGCCTCGGGCATCGAGATGCGGCGTCGTCACGACACGCTCGATACCTCTTTCCACGAACCCACTGAGGTACGAGAGCGCGTCTTCCAGCGTGCGCGCCCCGTCATCGACTCCCGGCACGAAGTGGCAGTGGATGTCGACGAGCGGAAACGTGTTCACGCAGGCCCGGAGTCGTCAGCCAGCGCCGCCCGCAGGCGCGCACCGAGTTCTCCTTGGAGACCCAGGCGCTCAGCCAGGCCGGACAGGTCGCCGCGCTGGTCGGCCGCAGACTCGAACGCGTAGGTCAAACATGCGTCCGCCGCCAGCAGCTGCCCCGCGCTATCGCGCGTCTGCGGTGCCGCGAGGACCCGGTCCAGAGCCGCTAGCGCACTTGCAGCCAGCGTTTCCGTCACGATGTCGTGAGCCAGTACGTTGGGCGCCGCGGAGCGTACCCAGCGCTCGATTTCTGCCGACAACTCAGGTGGAACGTTCTCAAGCCGGGGTTCGAGCCACCGCAGCGTCGCTTCCGCCGAAGAATCCGGCTTCGAAGCGGTCGAATCGCGCCTCACTTGGCGCCCGCTTCCGTAGCCACCTCGAACGCGTGTTCCCGCGCACCCTGGAGCGCCTCGGCCACCCGTTCTGGATCACCAACCCCGCCCTGGGCAAGGTGGGGTTTGCCCCCGCCGCCAGAACCGGTGGCCTTGCTCGCAATGCGCACCAGGTCGCCGGCTTTCAGGCCCCGGCTGATCCAGTCATCCGTGGCCACCGCCAGGAACGCAGCCTGGCCTTCCGAAGGCACTGTGACATGGACGATGGCGGCTCCAGACGTAAGTTCGCCGCGTAGCCGGTCCCCGAATTCACGAAGATCCGCTCCGGAGGATAACTCCACCTCACCGCTCACCATGGTTCCGCCAGGCCCCGGTAGATCATCGCCGCCGGACACGACCCGTCTCGCCAGGCCAGCCGAGTCCTCGCCATGTCTCTCGGCTAATTGCTCCTGCAGGCGATCTCTCTCAGAAATCAGCGACCCCAGCCGGACTCCGAGCTGATCCGGCGTCGTTCGAAGCGCGTCCGCAAGTTCGGCCAACCTCCTCTCTGACGACACAGCTCGCTCGTAGGCTCGCTCGCCCGTCACGGCCTCGATTCGGCGCACGCCGGCGGCCACGCCCGTCTCAGAGGTGATACGAAACTGGGCAATCTGACCTGTCGTACGCACGTGGCAGCCGCCGCACAGCTCCGTGCTGACACCGGGCACGCTCACCACTCGTACCACGTCGCCGTATTTCTCGCCGAACAGTGCCATCGCTCCAGACGCGAGTGCCTCACGGTAGTCGGTATGGGTAGTTTCCACGGGCTCGTTGCCCCAAACAGCCCGATTGACCCACCTCTCCACGGCCTCTCGCTCCACGGGACTCAACGGACCGCGGTGTTGGAAATCGAAACGGAGCCGGTCCGGCGCCACGAGCGAGCCAGCCTGCTGGACGTGCGTGCCGAGTTCGGCGCGCAAGGCTGCGTGTAGCAGATGTGTCGCCGTGTGGTTTCTCTCCGTGTCGCGGCGCACATCCTCTGGCACCGCCGCCATAACGCGTTCCGGGCGGGCCTCAAGGTCGCCCGCTGTAATCGGGCCTTCGACGAGAGTGACCCCGTCGGCATCCTTGACCACGGTATCGACCTCCACCACCCAACCGTCAGCCCGGATCTCACCTCGATCGCTTACCTGGCCTCCGGCCTCCGCATAGAACGGGTTGTCGGCAAGTGCGAATGCTGCCCGGCCGTCGTCCGTCTTTGAAAACCCGATAACCGACGTATCTACGGTGAGCTGGTCATAGCCTGTGAACTCCTGAGCTGCGCCGCTGTCTATCACTACTTGCGCCGCGGCGCCGGCGGTCGCCTTCCGGCCCGAACCGCCGCTTCCGCGGGCCTCTCTCGATCGTTCGCGTTGCTCAGAAAGTGCAATCTCGAATCCCGCTTCATCGACCTCGTAACCACGCTCTGCTGCCATGAGCTGGGTCAAATCGAGCGGAAAGCCGAACGTGTCGTAGAGACGAAACGCCTCTGCGCCAGCGATCACTCCCGAGGACCCGGCCGGCGCGATGTCATCGAAACGGTGCATGCCGGCGTCTATGGTCGCGAGGAAGCGTTCCTCTTCGGCCCGGGTGGTGGATAACAAGTGGTTACGGCGAGCGGCCAGCTCCGGATACGTATCACTCATGATGTCCGCCACCACGCCGACCAGCACATCGAGAGTGGCCTCACGGCGCCCAAGAAGCCAAGCGTAACGGCCGGCCCGGCGGAGAATCCGGCGCAGTACGTACCCTCGGCCTTCATTGGAGGGGAAAACTCCGTCGGAAATCATGAACGCGGCGGCCCTTGCGTGGTCCGCCATTACGCGAAACGCGAGTCCGTCCTCCCAGTCGCTCGGATCCTGGGAGTAGGGCCTCCCTATGATCTCTTCTGCAGCCGAGATGATCGGGAGAAAGAGATCGGTGTGGTAATTTGTTTTAGTGCCTTGAAGGATCGCGGCTATTCTTTCGAGGCCAGCCCCGGTATCGATCGAGGGGGCCGGAAGGGGGTCGTCGCCGGACTCCGATCGCTCGAACTGCATGAAGACCAGATTCCAGATTTCCATGAACGCGTCGGTCTCGCCTATCTCGACGAATTCATCCTCGGTGAGGCGCGCCGGCGCGCCGGCTGGACGCATGTCGTAGTGGAGTTCAGAACAAGGCCCACACGGTCCCACATCGCCCATCTGCCAGAAGTTGTCCTTGTCTCCCAGCTTCAGTACACGACTTGGAGGAAGTTCTGTAGTCTCGAGCCAGAGGCGGGCCGCCTCGGTATCCGAGTGGTGCACGGTGGCCCAAAGTCGGCCTGTGTCCAGGCCCAGCTCGCCAGTGGCAAACTCCCACGCGTACGCTATAGCCTCTCGCTTGAAGTAGTCACCGAACGAGAAGTTGCCCAGCATCTCGAAGAACGTGTGGTGGCGGGCGGTCCTCCCAACCTCTTCCAGATCATTGTGCTTTCCGCTGACCCGTAGACATTTTTGTGACGTTACTACACGAGGGGCCGGAGGCCCCGTTTCCCCGGTGAAGCTGCGCTTGAACTGAACCATTCCCGCATTCGTAAACAGCAGGGTCGGATCATCCTCGGGGACGAGGGAGCTGGACGGCAGGTGGAGGTGCCCCTTCGCCTCGAAGTATTCAACAAACCGAGACCGAATCTCGTGTGCTTTCATGCGGTTCGGGTGACCCAGTGGTTAGCCATCGGTCGGGCGCACTCAGCGCCGGGAATCATCAGGAGAATATGCCGGGAAAGTGCCCACCGCTGCAATTGGCAGCACTGCGGGAGTCCCGTGTGGAGACCGTGGCCAACCTCAGGCGTGATCGTCCTCAGAAGCCGAGAGTCGGCGAACCGCTTCTCGGGCAGCCCGTACCGCGAAACCGCGGCGTGTCAGATATGCGAACAGCTTTGCGGGCGCCTTTGTCGGGTTGGACAACTGGAGGCGAGCCCAGCGCCGCTCGGCCACCTTCTCGAGAAGAGTCGCATCCGAGACCTGCTCTTGCTCGAACACTTCGGCGATCGCCGCATCAATATCGTCCGTCCGTACACCCCGCCGCATAAGTTCGGATCGCAGCCGCATCGTTCCACACGGTTTCAGGCGGATTCGATCGCGGATCCAGGCCTCAGCGAACTTCTGGTCGCTCAGATACCCGAGTTCTGAGCAGCGGCCCAGAACCTGCTCAATGTTTGAGCTGGAAAAACGATCGCGGCGGAGACGCCGCCGCACCTCGACGGTACTTCGGGGCCGATAGGCCAAGTACCGGAGGGCAGCCTTCATCGCCGCCTGCCCGGCATCCGGACCCGAGCCGGCTGCGACCGGAGCGCGTACCGTCCCTTCGTCAGGCGTGCGCCGGAACCCCGACCGCGGCGTCTGACGTACGGGGCTTGACCTCGACCAAATCGTGGTCAGCCTTGACCGAACCGTGGTCGGCCTCGCCTTCAGCCTCCTCGCCCTCCTCAGGGTCGTCGATGGACAGCATACCCAGAGCAACCTTCACGGCCGTTTCGATTTCTGCCGCGACGTCGGGATTCTCCTTGAGAAACGCCTTCGAGTTCTCCCGGCCCTGGCCCAGCCGATCTTCGCCAAACGAATACCACGCGCCGGACCGCTGCACCACACCGTGTTCCTCCCCCAGGTCCACGAGCGAACCCTCTCGGCTAATGCCCTCATTGAACATGATGTCGAATTCCGCCTGCCGGAAGGGTGGCGCGCACTTGTTCTTCACCACCTTCACCCTGGTTCGGTTCCCCACTTGATCAGTTCCGTCCTTGATCGAAGCGATGCGGCGGATGTCCAAGCGGATCGAGGCATAGAACTTCAAAGCCCGCCCTCCTGAGGTGGTCTCCGGGTTGCCAAACATAACACCGATCTTCTCGCGAATCTGGTTGATGAAGATCACAGACGTGTTCGAGCGACCGATGGCACCCGTCAATTTCCGAAGCGCCTGGGACATGAGCCGGGCTTGCAGGCCCACGTGGGAATCGCCCATCTCACCCTCGATTTCCGCGCGGGGGACAAGAGCGGCGACCGAGTCGATAACCACCACGTCGAGCGCTCCGGATCGAACCAGTACCTCGGCGATTTCTAGAGCCTGCTCGCCCGTATCCGGCTGCGATACGAGCAGGTTCTCGACATCTACGCCTAGCTTCTCAGCGTAGTCGATGTCGAGAGCATGCTCCGCATCGATGAAGGCCGCAACGCCGCCAGTCGTCTGGGCGTTCGCGATAACATGCAGGGCGAGCGTTGTCTTGCCCGAAGACTCCGGCCCGAAGATTTCCGTTACACGGCCACGGGGGATACCGCCGATACCCACGGCGTGATCGAGAGCCAACGACCCAGTGGAAATGGACTCGATCTTGTTGCGAACGCCGTCCACGCCCAACCGCATGATGGCACCCTTTCCGTGCTGGCGCTCGATCTGGTTAATCGCCACATTGAGGGCCTTATCTCTCTCTTCGGTCATCTCCAGTGCCATCGCAGCATATCCTCGAATCGGGATGAGTAGTGAGTTCTCGGCTCAGAAATCTCAGTATAGCAAAACCGAACAAATTACGAAAGTCCGGCTGAGAACTTCGCATCCATGGGCGTGGAAAGCCTGTGGTGACGGCCTCAACTGGCTATCAAGGTGAATCGGAGCCAGGTCCGAATCGAAGCCGGGCGGGGACAGGGTCGCTGTCGGGGCGACCGGACCGGGTATCGGCCGGCGCCCCGATCCAAGGTTGCGAGTGGCTGACAGCTAGTCCTTCAAAATGAAGGTAATCTTCATGTTTACCCGGTACTCCGTCACCTGGCCGTCCCTGACATCCACGTTCATCTCATTGATCCAGGCGCTCTTGATTCCGCTGAGCGTCTTTGAGGCCCGTGCGATCCCTATTTTGACCGCGTCGTCGAAACTGTTCGGAGAAGACGCGCTGATTTCAGTTACTTTCGCGACACTCATTTCGGTTCTCCCCATGCTGGTCGTGATGCCTGCGCATTTCCTCCTGCGTCAGGATCCTCACTCGGCCATGATTTGCCTCAAGTCGGCGGCGGACGCCCAACGTACCCTCTATTCACGATTCGCGCAGGCTGTGCCGCAGGGCCTCGATTGCAGCCGCGATTCCGTCGTCGTCAATGTCCAGGTGCGTAATCGCCCGCAGCAGGGTCGGGCTGGCTGAGAGAATCAGCACGCCCCGTTTCTCCAGAGCAGCTGCGATCCGCTCCGGCGTCCGGGGGGCGGCCACCTCGATCATTACGATGTTGGAGTCCGGCATGGTGGCCGACAGACCGGGAATGTCACTACACCCCCCGGCCAGGCGGGCGGCTCTCACGTGGTCCTCGCCGAGGCGCTCCAGATTGTGGTCCAGGGCATACAGACCCGCCGCGGCGAGAATTCCGACCTGTCGCATCCCGCCGCCAAGCCGTTTTCGAACCGCCCAAGCCCGCTCAAGCACGGCCGCGGGACCGGCCAGCAGCGAACCGATCGGACAGCCGAGGCCTTTACTCAGAGATACCATCACGGTGTCCGCGCAGGCAGCGTATTGGGAGAGAGACACACCGGATGCCTCGGACGCGTTCCACAGGCGGGCTCCGTCCATGTGGACAGGAAGTTCGTGCCGGACGGCTACCTGCTGGATAGCCGCTAGCCGGTCGAGAGAAAGCACGACCCCACCATGCATGTTGTGCGTATTCTCCACGCAGACGAGGCTCGTCACCGGATGGTGTCGGTCGCCGGGACGGATGGCCGCTTCCACCGCCTCGGGATCGAGTCTTCCGTGCTCCGAAGCCACCCGGAGGAGTTGTACGCCGGCGAGCATTGCCGTACTCGCCATCTCGTAGTGGTAGATGTGGGCCTCGGCCTCGCACAGGGCCTCTGTTCCGGGCCGCGTGTGAAGCAGCAAGGCAGTCTGGTTGGCCTGTGTCCCGGTTGGAAAGAAGAGGGCCCGGTCCTTACCCAGAAGGTCGGCCACGCGGCGTTCGAGCCGGTCCACGGTCGGATCTTTTCCTAGAACGTCATCATCCACCTCGGCCTGCGCCATCGCCTCGCGCATGCCTGATGAGGGGCGTGTTACGGTGTCGCTTCGCAGATCTACGGAGTAGCTATTCACCGGACGAGTCGAACGGCTGCGGGGCCGGGATGCCGCAGTTGGTGCAGAACTGAACCGATGGAGGCAGCGTTGAGCCGCACCCGGCGCATCTCACCTGGCCCGCGGCGGCCGGTTCTCCTGCTACCGCGGCGTTTTGTGGGTCCTTCGACGCCAGTTCGTCTCTGGCCGCGATCGCGGCGTCGGCGTGTTCGCGCCGGAGCGCAGCGTAGTCCTCTTCATCGAGCTTACCCGTTTCGTAATCGAACTGAAGTCGGCGCAGCGTGTCCAAGGCGCGCTCGAGACGAACCGCCTCCTCGTCCCCGGGCTGCGGCTCAGAGCGCTTTCTCTCCTCGACCATGGGTGCGACGACGACTGCGGCTAGAAGCATGGCCATGATCACCCCGAACACAGCCACGGCGATCACAGGTGCTGCCGCTCCGGGCGGCGTGGCCGGACCACTGCTGGGCCACCGGTCAGGCGGGCTTCGGTGGCCAGCTCGATGGCCCTGGCAACAGCCGCGAACGGGTCCGAGAAGCGTTCGATGTTGAATGCATCGCCCAGGCTGTCGTGGACCCCGATCAGCGGCCGGCCGAGTTTCATCGCCAGCGCCGCTTCGTTGAGGGTCCCCCAGCCACCCGTTACCGCGATGAGCACCTCTGAAGCACGCACAACCAGGGTGTTGCGAGCGTCACCCAGGCCCGTCGGAATGGGAATCGTTACTCCACTGCTTGCCCCGGCCGCATCCTCGCCCGGCAGAAGCCCAATGACGATCCCCCCCTCCTCGGCGGCGCCCGCCGCGGCCGCTGCCATTACGCCGCCGCGACCACCACATACGAGCACCGCTTCTGCATGGGCGAGGGCGGTTCCGATCGTTCGCGCCAGGCGGGCCGCCAGTTCGGTGGCCTCAGCCGAGCCGATCACGCCGATCCGGACCGGACGTCGCATCGTCATTCGTCGCCGCGCACGCCGGCCGCCCAGTACCTGGCTGTGGCCAGCGCGCGGCCCCAGCCGGCCCGGCCCGCTTCGGCCGCGGATCGGCTCTCAGCGTCCGGCTCGAAAACGCGATCCTCGCCGCGGGCCGGAAGAAACTGCTCCGGCGCGGACCAGAACCCTGTCTGCAGCCCGGCCAGCCCGGCCGCTCCAAGGGCCGTGAGTTCCGCCGCGGAAGGAACGTGAACCGGCACACCCAGAACATCGGCCTGGAACTGCATGAGCCAAGCGTTTCGGGTCGCCCCGCCGTCCACCCGGAGGCTGTCGATGGAGTCCGGCCGGCCTTCTGTCATCGCGTCCAGTACGTCACGTGTCGAATACGCCATGGCTTCCAGAGTAGCTCGGACCAGGTGCTCGCGCTGAGTTCCGCGTGTCAGGCCAACGACGGTGCCTCGCGCCCGGGGTTCCCACCAGGGCGTCCCAAGGCCGGCGAAGGCCGGTACAAAGTATACTCCGCCTGAGTCGGCGACGGCGCGGGCCATGGCCTCGCTCTCGGCAGCATCCTCGATCAGGCCGAGCCCGTCCCGTAGCCACTGAATGGCCGCTCCTGCGATTAGGATCGACCCCTCGAATGCATAGGCAAATTCGCCCCGTGGCCCGCACGCCGCGGTCGTAAGAACGCCATCCGCGGCCGATCTGCGCGTGTCACCGGTGTGGAGCAGAACGAACGCTCCTGTCCCGTAGGTGGCCTTGGCGGTGTCGGCGCTCCATGCGCCCTGGCCATACAGGGCCGCCTGCTGGTCTCCGACGACGCCGGCGACCGGTACCTCCGCGCCGAACACCTCAGGATCGGTGACTCCGTAGTCGCCGGCCGACGAGCGCACCTCCGGTAGCATCGCGGCGGGAACTCCAAATAGGCTGCACAGATCGGGGTCCCAGGCCTGCGCGTCGAGGGAGTAGAGCAGCGTACGGGATGCGTTGGTATGATCCGTAGCGTGCACACGGCCGCCCGTGAGCCGGTACACGAGCCAGCTGTCCACCGTACCGAAGATCAGATCTCCCGCCTCGGCCCGGGAGAGCCAATCCGGATGCCGATCCAGCAGCCATTCGATCTTGGTGGCCGAAAAATACGGATCGACCACGAGGCCGGTCCGGGCGCGGATCAGCGCTTCGTCGGTGGTCCCTCGGAGGGACTCGCAGCGCGCTGATGTCCGGCGGTCCTGCCACACGATGGCCGGACCAGCGGGGACGCCTGTGTGTCGATCCCACACGATAGTCGTCTCGCGCTGGTTAGTGATTCCAACGCCTGCTAATTGATCCGCACGTAGGCTGGCCTTCTCGAGAGCCTCTCTGATCGTCACGCGCACAGACTCCCAGATTTCCTCAGCGCTGTGCTCGACCTCGCCGGGAGAGGGAAAATACTGCGGTAACTCGCGGTAGGAGGAACCGAGCAGCCGGCCATCGTGTCCGATTATCAGGGCCCGCGAGCCTGTCGTTCCCTGATCGATGGCCAGGACAGCAGTCACGTCGATTCCAGTCTCCCGAATTCGTAGTCGACGCCGAATCGCTGAAGCAGATCCAGGAGGAGGTGGACCGGCAGACCCATGACGTTGTAGAAGTCGCCCTCAACTCGCCGTACCAGAGCGGCACCAAACCCTTGGATACCGTAGGCTCCCGCTTTGTCCAGGGGCTCGCCAGTGGCAACGTATTTTCGGATCTCTGCCTCAGCAATTGATCTGAACCACACCTTCGTGCTGTCGGTGGCGCTCTCCACTCGACTAGCTGAGCGCACCGCCAGACCGGTCACTACGGTGTGGCTGCGGCCGGACATATGAACGAGCATGCGCACCGCCTCCTCCTCATCCCGTGGCTTGCCGAGAGTGCTGCCGTCAGCGACCACGATCGTATCCGCGGCGATCACAATCTCGTCCATGGCAGGAGCTGCAGCGGCCGTCTTCGCTCGCGCCAATCGCTCCGCGGTATCCTGAGCCCTTTCACCGGCACGTGCCGTTTCATCGATGTTCGTGACGCGCACCTCGAACTCCAATCCGAGTTGGCGGAGCAGCGCCTGGCGGCGAGGAGACCCCGACGCCAGTACCAGGTGCTCGCTCACCGATCGATGATTAAGGTGACGGGGCCATCGTTCACAAGCCTCACGCTCATGACAGCCCCAAACTCGCCGCTGGCAACCGGTACGGCTCCAGCCCGGCACCCATCCAGGAACCGGGCGTATAGATCGCGCGCCACGTCCGGCGGCGCCGCATTCGCGAATGACGGACGCCGCCCGCGGCTGACATCTCCGTAGAGCGTGAACTGGGATACGACCAGCATCTCACCTCCTACCTCAGCCAGATCTCGATCCATCCGTCCGTCCTCACCGGCAAACAGACGAAGCGTGAGCAGCTTCTCCGCCATCCAGCCGAGCGTCTCCTCCCCATCGGTCGCCGTGAAACCGGCCAGCACCAACATGCCACGCCCGATCTCACTCACCACCCGCTCGTCAACGGCTACCGACGCGCTCCGAACTCGCTGAACCACTGTCCTCATGAGGCTCGCTCCGTTGGGGCCTTCTCCACACAAGCTGGACCCGACATCGTAGCTCACACCCCTTACTGGCGGCGGCCCTCCCTAGCATTTCTCACTTTTTCAACAGTTCGTCAACAGTTTATCCACACAGCGTTTTTCGCAAAACTCTTCCAGTTAGAGCTCCGATACGTCCGTTCCACGCAGCGCGGCAGCTCGAAGAGTGAGTGGCCGGCTTCTAGCCGGCCCGAAACACGCTCGCAGGGAGACACGGCTCAGATCACTACCGGGGAGAGCTAGACAGAGATACCTGGATGTACTCAACCCCTGCCACTCCGAAGAGCGTCAGGGGTTGAGGAAGGACTTATTTACCACACCATCGCGTCCTTCTCGGTCGGTTGCGCTCACCTTCCAAGAATCAACAAGCCTGGTTACCAATCCCGGTTAGCTATGTGACCTCCAGCCCTCCGAAGAGTGCCTTCCGTCCCACCCGGGGACTCGTTGTCGCGAATTCCGGTGCAACAGCTTTTCCGGTTTCGCTGGTGCCTCCTTCGTA
>JAZGCO010000083.1:0-2221 GCA_036476995.1 Gemmatimonadota bacterium | reverse complement strand
ACCCGTTGCGAAAACTCTGCGTCGCAGAATTCTAAGTTCCACAGCTCCTGCAAGTCCACTTCGCCCAGGAACGCGGCTAGAGCTTCAACGGCAAGTTCCGGGACGAGTGCCTGAACCAGAACTGGTTCACAAGCCTGGAAAGACCCCGATGAATGATCACGCATGTCCCGGGGGCGGCGGGCCGCGGAGCGATTGAACCCGCCCTGTGCGGCAGGTTGGCGCTCGGAGTACAATCAGCGATGCCGGATACCGAAGGGATGCCATGGCTGTGATTCCTGCGGTTCCCGCACCGTCCGAGGTGAGCGAGTCACTCGCGGCCACGGCGGCGGAGCTGGGCCTCGAGAAGAACTTCCGCCAGCTCGAAGAGGAAGGCTACACCGTCATCGAGGACGCCGCGCCACAGGAGCTCTTCCAGCGGCTGCGCGGGACGATCCTGGACCACCAGTCCCGGGTGCGCACGAAAGGGAGCGGACCGCGGCTGCTCATCGGCAAGGAGTACGTCTTCTCCGTGAACATGCACGGCGTCGTCAAGACGGTCGACGCCTTCCTGCCGTACCTGCGCGCCGCGGAAGAGGCGCATATCGTAGACACGGCGTCACTCGGTGGCATCGTCTCCGGCCCGCAGTTCCCTGAGTGGCTAGGGGGCTGAGGAGGCTGAAGCCCGAGGAGGTCCGCCGTGAGTCGGATCGCCTACATGGCGAGCTGTTCATCCACGGAGGCACTCTCCAGGATTTGTCGCTCCAGCGAGGATCGCACTCTAGTCGCCCTTGGAGGCACTCGGTATGGCCCGAATTCTTCTGACATCCCAGCCTGCCCTCGCTCACCTTCACCTGGCTTTTCCCATCGCGCGGGCGGCCACAGAAGAGGGCGACGACGTCCGTTTCGCCAGTTCGGCCACGGTAGAGCCCGTGGTCGGTGCGGCGGACATATCGTTCCTTCCCGCGGGAACGGCATGGAAGGGCGGCGCGGTTGATCGTGTCCTTCCTGGCTTCTACGACCTCCCCCCGGAGCTGCAGCCGGTGACCTACGTCAGAGATATCTGCGCCACGCGGCTGGCACCACCGTTCCTCGACGACCTATTGGCCGCAGTGAAAGGCTGGCAGCCTGACGTTGTCGTCTCCGACCCTACAGAGTTCGCTGGCCCGGCGCTGGCGGCGATCCTCGAAGTACCGCATGTGGCCCTTCTGTTCGGAGGGGGTGCCTTCACGCTTTCAGCGCTCGCGTCCATGGTCGCCGAACCGTTCGGAAACCTCTGCGAGACCTACGGAGTGTCGGCCGATCCGATCGATCTATTGGCAGATCCTCCACTGTGCCTCCACCTTGTCCCGCGCCAGCTCCTCTCCCAGGAACCTGAGGCAGTTCATGCTAGGACGCGCGTGGTCCGCCCCGAGATCTTCGACGCAACGATGAACACGGATCTTCCGTCCTGGGTGAGCGAGCTTCCGAACCGTCCAACTGTCTACGCAACCCTGGGAACAGTATGGGGCACCATTGATCGCTTCCGTCATCTCGTCGACGCGGTTCATGGTCTTGATGCGAACGTCATCATTACAACTGGCACTGACATCGATCCGGCAGAGCTTGGGTCGCAGCCCGAAGGAGTTTACCTGGAACGCTATATCCCAAACGGTGCCCTGCTTCCACATGTGGACGTGCTGCTGACACACGGAGGTTACGCGTCCATCGTGACGGCGTTATCCGCGGGCATCCCCATGGTGCTCACGCCAATCGGCGCGGATCAACCGGAAAACGCTCGCCGCTGCGAGGAGATCGGCGTCGGCCTGACGGCTCGGCTTGACGAGCCCGAATCCGTCCGAGCAGCCTTGGAAAAGACGATGTCGGATGGCAAGTTCAAGGAGCGCGCACGCGCGGTGGCGCGAGGGATCGCCTCTCAGCCCGACTCGTCCGAGGCGGCAGCAATGGTGCGTGCTCTCGCCGCCAAGCCGTCCTGAAGGGGCGAACCGGCAGGCAATAAGCTCGACTTCCGGCTACTCCGAGACGCCATACTCCCGGCGCGCTCGCTACAGGCGCCAGAGTTTCATGGCCGTCCCTCCGACGATGGCCTGCGCCTGCTCCACGGTTTCCGTGGCATCAAAGATGTCCCAGATCGACTGGTGGGAGTAGCCGACGGTGCTCTCGGGGTGCGGGTAGTCCGAGCACCACATGACCTTGTCCCAGCCCATCAGATCCAGCTGCCGAAGCCCGGATGGATCCTCCATGA
>JAZGCO010000082.1:0-2805 GCA_036476995.1 Gemmatimonadota bacterium | reverse complement strand
GAAGGGGATCTGTCGGACTTCGATCCTATCCTGCTGGGAGAGCCCGAAAATACGGTGCGGGTAGCCCTGGGCGGGCGGTGGAGGACTTCGGCACGATTCGGACTGGATCTCGAATGGGATCTTGGCGTCAATTCAATCTCGGACTACCGGAATGTAACGGGCGATGTCCGAACCGAAATAGTGGGCAGCATCAGGGCGGTAATATTTTCCCCTCGCTGGAGCTTCTCGCTGGACTAGTTTTCAGTCTTTGGATGCAATTGTGGCGACACCCCAACACCCCGCCTCCGTTCATCCGGCGTCCTGCGCGAAAGTCCGAAACAGAGTGCCAAAGCAGCGGTTGCGTCGGGAGGTCCGTGCGCTACCTTGTGGTGCACTTCCCCAGCGAAACCAACGAAGGTCGCGCATGAGTGTAGGCCACAGGCTGACAGGCGCTGTCCTCGTCCTCATAGGGCTGGGCGTGACTGTGTGGGCCTCTGGCTCGATTCGCTTGGGCACTGCGCAGGAAGCGGCGGGCGGCCCCTCCGGGATGACAGCGGCCGAAGCGATCACCGCGCACGAGACTGCCACTGAAGGACCCGCGCAGCCCATTCCTTTCAATCATCGTTTCCACACTACAGAGCTTCAGTTGCAGTGCCGATACTGCCATACGAGCACTGACCGGTCGCAAGTGGCCAGCATGCCCGAGATGCAGGTTTGTATGGGGTGCCACTTGATCGCGGGTAGCGGCCTGGAGCCGATCGATCGACTGCGCGAGATGAGCCGGAACAAAGAGGCTGTACAGTGGGAGCGAGTGTACAAGCTTCCCGAATTCGTTCAGTTCTATCACGAACCGCACCTGCGCAACGATATCCAGTGTCAGGAGTGCCACGGGCCGGTCGAAAGCATGGATCGGGTATACCAGTACAGTTCGCTTCGCATGGGCTGGTGCCTCGATTGTCACATGCAGGATGGCCAGGCCACTGACGTGGCCACGGACCGGCTTCTTTTTGAGGCGCACCCGCCGCCCGAGACACCGGACCGGAGCGAGGGCCCGGGTCTGTACCCGCTGCGGCTCGATGAGAGATACGCGTCGAGCCGCGGTCCGATTGACTGCGTGGCATGCCACTATTGATATGAAGAACGAAAACGGATCCGGCCCTAAGTCCGGTACCGACATGCCGCAACCGGAAGCGACGCGGCGTGAGTTCCTGAAGGTGCTGGGCGTGGCCGGAGCAGGTGCGGCTGCGGTGAGCTGCGGCCCGCCCGATACCGCCGACAAGCTGATTCCGTATCTAGTCCAGCCCGACGAGATCATCCCTGGTACGAACACGCTGTACGCCACCGCGCTCCGGGCCGGAGCCGAGCCGGTCGGAGTCCATGCGGTTGTCCGGGACGGACGCATTATCAAACTCGAGGGCGATCCGGACTTCGAACCCACGCACGGGCGCCTGTCGGCTCTGGATCAGTCGGTGCTGCAGGATCTGTACGATCCGGACCGCATCACGGGCCCGCGTCGGCGAGAGGGCGACGAGTTTGCGGAGGCAAGCTGGGACGACGCGCTGAACGCGGCACAGGCGGCGGTGGCACGGTCGAGCGGCGCACTCGTCCTTCTCACGGGCCCCGTCACCGGCGCGACGGCCGATCTGATCCAGCAGTGGACCGCGGCCGCTGGAGCCGAGCATCTGGTGTATGAGCCGTTCGGCTTGGAAGCGCTGCGTACAGCAAACGCGATCGCGTTCGGGCGGGATGAAATCCCCTCCTATGAACTCGACCGCGCAGACCTGGTGCTGTCATTTGGAGCCGACTTCCTTGAGACGTGGCTCGCGCCCGTCGAGCTGGCCGCGCGTTTCGCCCGCGCCCGGGACATCCAGTCGGGGCAGCACGCGAAGCTGACTTATGTTGGCCCACGGCGTTCACTCACGGGGACGAATGCGGATGAATGGATCCCCGCGAAGGCAGGCTCTGAGGCCCTGGTCGCGCTTGGCGTGGCTCGGGTGGTGGCAGCCACCAAGGGCGGCCCCACCGCAACCCGCTTGGCCACACTTCTGGCACCCTATTCTCCCGGCGTTGTAGCCGACGCGAGCGGAATTCCGGCGGAACGAATCGAGGCGCTGGGTCAGGAGATGGCGAGGGCTCGGGCTCCGGTCGCTCTTCCGCCCGGCGTGGCAGCTCAGGGAGCGAATGCCACGGACGCACACTTTGCGGTGACCGTGCTCAACGCTGTCGTCGGAGCTATCGGGAACACGGTTCGATTCGGTGATGGTCCCATTCGTGGAAAGACTTCCTCGTATTCGGACCTGATCGACCTCACCCGCCGGATGACGCAGGGAGAAGTCGGCACGCTGATCGTTTCGGGCTGTAACCCGGCGTATTCCATGCCGGCTGCGGGCGGCTTCGCTCGAGCTTTGAGCCAAGTGCGAACGGTCATTTCGCTCGCCACCCATATGGACGAGACCGCTTCAGGCGCCCGGTGGATCCTGCCGGCCCACCACGCGCTTGAGGCATGGGGCGACATCGAGGTACGGCCGTCGTGGCGCGCCTTGGCACAGCCGGCGATGCAGCCCCTGTTCGACACCCGGCAGATGGAAGACATCCTCCTGGGCATGCGTCCTGAGGTAGCCGGGAGCAGCCTGGCGGCTGATTTCAAGACGTTTCTGCAAAACTCATGGCGCGCGCTGCAGCCCTCGGGATCCGGTTCATTCGAGCGCTGGTGGCGAGGAGCTGTCCAGTCGGGCGGAACACGGCTAACCCCGGCGGTGGGCCGCCGCTCCGGCCAAGCACAGGCTCAAGACGCGGGGCCCGAACTGTTGGAAGCGGCCACCAACT
>JAZGCO010000081.1:0-3517 GCA_036476995.1 Gemmatimonadota bacterium | reverse complement strand
CTCACGATCCCCACTATTCGCCGCATGGGAACCGGATTGTGGCGGAGGCGCTCCTGGGTTTCATCGAGACCGAACGGCTGCTCGACGGTCCAGCCCCGATGGTCTCGGCCTCCACTCCGTAACGCCCTGGGGAGCCTGTAAGGAGCGCGCAAGCTACTAATCTTCGTCTTCGGACTGCGAATCGCCGGACTCCGATTTGTCGGATTTCGACTTGCCCGACCTCGACTTGCCCGATTTCGATTTCTCGGACTTCGTCGATTTCTTTCCTTTCGCGGCAGGGACGACCTTCGATCCCGGTCCCGAGGATACGGCCTTTCCAGGCTGCGGAGATGGCTTGTGCAGTGTCTTCCACTGCTTGAAGCGCGAGCGCTCCTGCTGCTGCTTACCCTGGAGGGCCTTTTTCTCTTCATTCTGTCGACGATTGACCTCCTTCCGCGGCACACCGGCAGGGGGCTTCTGGCTCTCAAAGGCATGGATCCGCTTCAGCCTGTTCTTTTCCTGCCGATGCCGCGCCTCAAGGCGCCGCTTCTCCGCCTTTTCCCTCCTGGCCTGTCCGGGCGGAACGGCGCGTGGCTTTTCGACTGGTGCGGCGCCGACGCGGTACCCGGGAGAGGAGACGCTGGCCGGCCTGGTCTTCGGACGATCGGCCCGGGCCTTCGGGCGCAACAGTTGGCTGCCGGCCACTCCGGCCTTGTAGATCAACAACTCCGTGTCGTTCACGATCCTGTCGCGCTTCCCTCGCGGTGAAGCCGATTCCCTCACCCGCAGCCGGGGGACCGGCCGGCCGATCGCCTTCTGGACGACCCCGACTTTGAGGCCACCATTGATGATCCTGTTATTCACCACTGTGTAGTTGGTCACGTTGTTGGTGATCTTGACCAGGGTCACGTTGCGGGCGGCCGGCGCGATGTGATGCCCGAGGTTCACTTCCAGCAGGTCACGCGTCCTGACGAAGGACCAGGAGGTCGTGTTGATGCTCGCACGCACGCTGACGCCTCCCCAGTCGAGACCGGAGCCCGCGCGCCACTTCACTCGCCACGGCAGGGGAGCCCAGCCGACCCAATCGTGTCCTCGGTGCCAGCTGACCCAGGCGGGAGCCCAGTCCATACCCGGCACCCAGACCCACCCGTAGGAAGCTTCGTAGGTCCAGCGGCCGTAGTGGTAAACGGCCCAGCCGAAATCCTCGTTCGAAACCCAGGTCCAGCCACGGTCGGTATAGGTCCAGTGGCCCAGCGTATAAGGACGCCAGTCGATCGAGATGTTGTATGGCGACCAGACCCAGCCCGGCCCTTCCACCCATTCCCAGGAACCGGAAACCGACAGGTCCTCGTAGAACATTTCGACCTCTTCCGGATGGTCGGGGGCGGTGGGAGGGGGCGGCACGTAGGATGTCGAGGCCGGCACGTAGACCCGGGTGACGCAACCCAGGGCCGCGACCAGAGCTAATATAAGCATACCGACCAGCGCGAACCTGCTCTTCATTGTCATCCTCCGAATCCCTCACCAGCGAGGCCGTGAATCAGTTCCACCTCGCTGCAATATAGGTGCGGGATGCGGGCCCGGCAGCCCGGGGCACCGACAAACTTCTGACACCATGCCGGTCAGCGCCGATCAGCTACACCAATGGCTGACCAGTCGACCCGATTCGGGCTGACGGCCGTTCGGGGAGGGGATCAGTACGTCGGTCGTTTGCGTCTTTGGGGTTGAGCGCGCCGCAGCTCGGGCTCTTAGGAGCGGACTCGCTTCTTGGCGGGATCGTAGAAGGGGATGCTCACGACGGTTGCGGGGATCCGTTTCTGATGGCCGTCCAGCTTGCCCACCTCGACCTTCGTTCCGGGCTTCGCCTGAGTGACGTCCGCGTGGCACAGGGCGATGTTCTTGCGCAGAATCGGCGAGCGCGTTGCGCTCGTCACGGTTCCAATCTGTGCGCGCCCGGCGAGCACGGGATCCCCGTGTTTGGCCGGCTCGTTACCCTCGAGCTCCAGGCCCACGAGCATTCGCTGCGGGTGCCCTTTGCGTCGCAACAGGGCCTCCTTGCCGACGAAGTCGTCCTTCTTGCTCTCGAGCGAGACGGTGAAACCGATACCCGCCTCGAACGGATCCGTCTGGTCGCAGAATTCGTAGCCGGCGAAAACCAGTCCCGCTTCGATCCGCAGCATGTCCAGCGCCTCGAGACCCATCGGAACGAGTCCGTGTGGTTCACCCGCTTCCTGGATGGCATCCCATACGGCCGGGGCGTCCTTCGGATGGCACCAGATCTCATATCCGAGTTCGCCCGAGTAGCCGGTGCGGGAGACGATCGCGGGGATCTCCGCCGTTTTTCCGATCCTCCCCACGCAGAAGCGGAACCAGGCCAGTTCACCGAGGGCCGGCTGGGTCGCCGGCGTCTTCAGCACGTCCTCGAGGATGTCGCGGCTGCGCGGCCCCTGGACGGCCACGTTATGGATCTGGTCGGTGGAGCTCTTGACCCACGCGCGCAGTCCCAGCTTCTCCACCTGCTGGCGCAGCCAGATCCCGCAATAATCGTCCCCGCAAATCCAACGGAAGTTGTCGGCTCCCAGGCGGAACAGCGTCCCATCATCGATCATGCCGCCGGTCTCGTAGCAGATCGCCGAATAGACGACCTGGCCAACCGACAGCCGCCGGACATCTCGCGTCAGAGTTTTCTGCAGCAGCTCCTCGGCGTCCGGTCCCAGAATCTCGAACTTGCGCAGCGGCGACAGATCGATCATCGCGGCGCGCTCTCGGCATGCGTAATACTCCCCCACCGCCCCATGTTGCGTGTATGAGGTCGGCAGCCAGTAGCCGCGATACTCCGTGAAGTTGCGCGTGAGTCCGGACGTACGTGAGTGAAATCCAGTCTCGCGGGTCAGACGGGGCTCTGCGTCGGGGGTCATGCGAATTGCGACCGCACTGGAAAACGTGTTTTTGGGAGAATAGACACGAACGTGGATATCGGTTGGGATCCAGGCATTCGCCGGCGAAGTGTCATCGGGGCAGGCCGACGTGGCGCAGACCACCTCATCCAGCGCGCGCAACAATACATAATCTCCGGGCCTCGACCAGGGTTCATCAGAATATAGCACGTTGTTGGCATCGATCGCGGTGTTGTAAAAAAAGTTGATCGCCGGCCATCCCTTGCGCGATGCGACGCCAAACGGTTCGAGCGCGGCGTTGAAATTATCGGAACAGTTGGGATGCCCGAAGTAGCCGATGTCCTCGTAATACTTCGCCGTGCAGGCGAACGCGAAGGTGTCGTGACGCCCGACGGTATCGCGCACGACCTCCACCAGGGGCCGCATATCCTGATCGAAGAACCGGGAGAAGAGGCCGGGCCCCGGGTAAGCGGCGCGCACGAGCGTGCGTGTGGCCGTCGAGTCCAGGCAACGTTCGACGCCACGATCGAGTTGCCGGTGCTCGAATGCCTGGAAGTCCGAACACTGGCGCCCGTCCACGTCGATGATCTGGATGAACTCGCCCTCTTTCACCTCGAAGGCGATAGCCGTCATGCGGTCGA
>JAZGCO010000080.1:0-2397 GCA_036476995.1 Gemmatimonadota bacterium | reverse complement strand
CCCTTCCAGGTCTTGGAACACGGCGGCGACTCTCTTTACGGCTTCCAATAGCTTTCCGGCCCGCTCAACAGCGCGCTCGGCCGAGAGCGAAAGGACAGGGGTATTGCGATCGGCCGCGCTATCCTCGAGCTTTTTCGCGCTGACTAGGTCCTCGTGGACTGCGGTGATGATGGCCGCGTCAGGTAAATCCGAGAGGCTAGGTAAGTCCCTTCCGAGATATTGCAGGTTGTCACCTAGCGCCTTGCGCGCCTCTCGTGCATTGGCGATATCCTCGTCGGTGAAGAGGGGATCGTATTTCGCCTCTGGTCCGGGCTGATCGGGTAGCCATGCGTGCCGTTCACGGTTGCCGACGATTTTCTGGGCCAGTTCCATGGGCAGTATCTTGTCGCCTTCCCCGATCGGCTTCAGGTGGCGGTCAGCCCATTCGCCGAGTTCGCGGTCGATGTCCTTGATCTTCTTCCGCAGTCCGTTGATGCGCTCCTGGCCTGTCTTTATCTCGCGCTCCAGCTGGCGGGGATTCACCTGCGTGGCGGTATTTGCCAGCACGGTTACCGCCTGCTCCAACTGCTTAAGGCCCGCGCGCTCGTTGGTGAGGAGACTGATGGTGAAGTCCCGGATGCCCTCGGGAACGTGGTCACGGAGGACAGTCAGCGCGGCCTCGCCCTTGGAGGTGACCAGGACACGCCGGCCGGTCGCCAGATAATGGCAGATGATGTTGGCGATCGTGTGAGTCTTGCCGGTACCCGGCGGTCCCTGTACGACCACGCCATCGGCCTCATTCAGTCGGCGGATGATGGAAATCTGGTCGTCGTTGAACGGCTTGGGAAAGAAAAACTCGTCCGTCCGCGTGGCCTCGATCCCCGGCTCGGGAGCCGGCGCCGGCGCGACCCCACCGGCATCTCCCCCACCTGATCCGAAGCCGGTGTGACCGAGGTCAATAAGTGTGGGTGTGTAAGTGGTCTGGCTGCTCGGTTCCGTGACCAGCCTTTTTGCCGGTCCGGGAAGCTCATCGGCCTCCTCAATGGATGTCTTCAGCCGTCCGAGGTCGCTGATGAAGAAGTTTTCGGACCTTTGACGCGCAAACACGACCCAGGTGTTGGTGACGCGGAGCGTGCTGCCGATAGGCGGCACGGTACGATCGGTGATGTCGGACAAGTCGTCGGGGTGGTAGCGCGCTTCCCCGTGCAGCCGGGACGCGGCCTCGCGCAGGATCGGCTCGAACGTCTCGCCGTTGAATGGGGAGATGTCCTGGTCCTCGGGGAAGGAGGCGAAGAACTTCTTTGCAAAGGCGTCGACCTGATCGGCTCCAGGATTATCGAGCGCCGAAAACGCCTTCAACGCCACCTGGGGCTCCGTACTCCAGCGCGGCCGGATGTTGATCTGGCCGGTACTGGTGTCCATGTCGATCTCGACCAGTTGCTCCACGAGGGGATGGTCAATGGTGCGGCCATCTTCCAGGCGCCAGCGTGCCATGCCCATACCCCACACGACCTCCAGTCCCTGTTCTCCATCCATGGCCTGGACGGAATGTTGAAGGCTGAAGAAGTCGTCATAGACTTTGATGGTCTCACGCCGTGGTTTTTCCTCCTCGGCCCACTCCCGCCAAGGGCCTTGGACGTAAGTGCGGACGGAGGCCTCGATGTCGGTGAGGTTCTCCAGGCGAAAGATAACGTCGCACAGCCCCGCCTGTTCCTCTTCCTCACCATACCGGCCCGGCCGCAGGGCTGGCTGCACATCCTCTTCCTCAAGGATTCCCTCTTCAATGAATTCGTCGGCATCAGCCTTCACAATGGTTTCTGTGCGCACTGCCGCGACGACCGGCTCGGTGAACGGGTCGGGGCTGATGGTGATCCACGGGTGGATTTTCTCGGGAACGTCCGGTGGATCGATGCGCTTGAGCCGGTCGATGGACAGCCAGATTGGGCCATCGTCGTCGGCTTGATCGTGTCGGATACCGATCCGGCCTTTTAGTTCAGCTTCGTGGTAGGTAAGCTGACGATATTCGCCGAGGGCAAAAACCGGCTTCTCGCCGAGCCGCACCATGTGTTCGACGTAGCCAACAAGATCGACCAGGCGTTGCTTGATGTCTCCGCTCTGCCCTTCCGGAGGGTCCACGTTGTCGCCTCCCTGAAAAGACGTTTTGGTCGTAACCATACCAGCAAAAGTGCTCTTAGAGAACGCTAATTGGAGTGGTGCTAATCTTGCTGGATACAAGCAGTACTGGCGCGTGCGGGTCGGCGCGAGGTTGTAGTGCGGCGGAAGGTTATCCAGCGGCCCAGGGACCAGGAACAGCCGCCGGAGCCAGTTAAGCGTAATGGGGACTGGTACGGGCCACGGGTGCTGGTGGCCCGTATCCCAGCGAGCTGGACGGAACGGAGTTCGCCATGGCATAAAGCA
>JAZGCO010000008.1:0-3085 GCA_036476995.1 Gemmatimonadota bacterium | reverse complement strand
GTCGGTCCAGAAAGCCACCGACATCTCCCGCTCGTGTGTCTCACTCACCGGGCGATGAGCTTCCTGAGTCGAGCTTCTCTATCGTATCCAGGACGCGCGTGTTCAACTCTATCTTCAGACCCTGCCCAATGGCCCGCACTCCCAGCTGAACCAGGGCGCGGGTCCTGCCACGTTTTTCCAGCACCACTCCCTCGACGCCAGCCAGGGGCCCTTCGCTAACGCGTACTCTCCAGCCCTCCTCCACGAGCGGCTCCGGCTGCGGAATCTCTCCAGTTTCCGTCAGGACCGCCGCGAAGCGCTCTACGCTGGCGATCTCGATATCGGGAATGGGAACCGGTCTTCCGGCCAGGCTTACGATCAAGACGGCGCCGGGGACGCGAAGGACGATATCGGTCAGGTCCTGCGGCTCGCAGCGTACGAACACGTATCCCGGAAATAGAGCCCATAACACGGTCCGCGTGCGGTCGTGCCACTGGCTGAGTCGTGGATACATGGGAAGGAAGACGTGTTGTCCTGCCTCCTCCAGCGCGGCGGCAACCCGCTTCTCATGGCGCGAGCGCGTATAGCAGGCATACCACCGAGCTTCCTGGTCTGTAGCCACGGTGGTCAACTCGGCGCTCAAGGGGTCGATCGCCGCCAAAAGCTGGTCTGCCTCGGCGGTATGTGCTGGGTTCAAGGTACACTCCGTGCCCGTGAGTAACATGGGGTACCGCAGCCGACTTCTGCGGCGGTACCAGCGTCGCCCATTGTGGAACCGGCGTCGCCGGCACCGTCCGTCCTATGTTGCCCGCCCGAAGAGCAAAAACCGGGCACCCAGCCGACTGCGCGCTAAGATCTTGAAATACAAGTACTTTTCGAAATCTGAATCCGTATGAAACTCGAACGTGTTGCGCCAGAGCCACACTGCCCGATGAAGGCCAGAAACTCAAGCCTTCGGACTTACAAGTGTGGGAAAGGGAGTACGACGGTGAAGACAGTTCCTTCTCCTGGCTGACTGCGGACGTCAATCGAGCCGCCGGCGGCTGCCACGAGGCGCGAACTGATCGAAAGACCCAACCCGTGGGTCCAACCTCGAGTCTGGCCCGGATTCTCGTCTGGATGGGTGAGTCGGCGGCGAATGAGCTCGAGGTCAGTCCCCACCCCATCGTCCATGACTTCAACACACAGGGCGGGTCCGTCCTGCTGGAACACGTGAACGGCGACGGTACCACCCTCGTCAGAGGCCTGGATCGCGTTCGTCACCAGGTTGAGGAGGACGCGCTTGAGGATTTGGGGGTCGCCCGATCGCATGCCCTCCGTATTGACAGAGGTGTGGAGTTGGACGCCCCGGTGAGCGGCAAGAGGACCGACAAGTCCGCTCACTTCTTGCAGCACGGATTCCACCGAGAACGACACCAGGGCTACAGATATGGGTCCGTCCGCCTGCATTCGGGCATAGTCGATCAGATCGTTTACCAGCTTCACCAGGCTTACGGATGCGGAGTAAAGCACGCTCACCTGCCGCTCCTGGGCCTCGTTGAGCTCTCCCTGGCGCTGATTGAGCAGGGCGTCAGCCAGGAACAGAATCGAATTGAGCGGCGAGCGAATGTCGTGGGAAATGTCCTCGAGCAACCGGTGTTGGTTGGCAATCGCTTCGGCCACCGCGGCCCCCGCCAGCTGGGTCGACAGCTCATCCAGGCGGCGGTGGAGCTGGCGAGCTTCGGAGGCAGAGCAGCCGGAACCGTCAGCGTCTCCGATAGCAGCCCGAATCTGGCCCAGGAGATTCCGGGGCAGCGACCCGGTCAGCCCGGGGACGCTGAAATCCAGCCCCGTCTCCTGTGAAAACAGGAAGGCTTCCAGACAGGCAGCCAGCTCGAGTTGCTCGGGAGTCGCGTCGTCTATATGCGGCGGACGCCACCAGGGAGGCCGCTTCCCCTCCTCGGGCTGATTCCTCTCAGGAGATCCGTCGTCCGGAGATCCGGGCCATGGGACCAGATTGTCCCGAATCGAGTCAGGAGGCAAAAGCCTCTCTCGCCAACTTGTGCTTGTCCATGAGGCGGTAGAGGGTGGTGCGGTCGATTCCGGCCTGACGGGCTGACTCAGACATGTTGCCGCCGGTTCGGGCCACCAGTTGGGCCAGATATTCACGCTCGAACCGGTCGATCAGGTCCTGCTTGGCCTCATGGAAAGGAAGCCTACTGTTCAGCGGAGCGCCAGGGGAAACAGCGGACGCGGATGACTCATGGCCGTTGTGCCCCAAGATCGGCAGCCGGTCCGCGTCGATCTCGTCGTCGGAGTCGGCCAGGACCACCAGATTTTCGATCACGTTCTGGAGCTCTCGCACATTCCCTGGCCACGCATAGTTGATCAGGGTGTCTAGCGCGTCGGCGGACAGTTTCGGCGGCTCATTGCCTGGCATCTGATGCCGGCGCCAGAAGTGGTCGATGAAGTGCCGAATGAGTACGGGAATGTCTTCCAGCCGCTCCCTCAGCGGGGCCAGATGAATGGGCACTACCCGGAGGCGATAGAACAAGTCGTGCCTCAGCGACTTGTCCTTCAGGGCCTCCTCGGGCTCCCGGTTCGTGGCCGAAATGAAACGGACATCTACGACGGCGTCGTCCTTCTCACTTCCGACCCGGCGCAGCACCCCGTCTTGCACAACTCGAAGCAGTTTGGCCTGGAGTGGCATCGGCATCTCCGCCAGTTCGTCCAGGAAGAACGTGCCATGATCAGCGGTTTCAAGGAGACCCGGTTTGTCCCTTATGGCGCCGGTGAAAGCACCTTTCCGGTGACCGAACATTTCTGATTCGAGAAGCTCGGCCGGGAGTGCGGCGCAGTTGACGGCCACAAACGCCTTTCTGGAGCGCCTGCTCTCGCGGTGAATGAACTGGGCAAACAGCTCTTTTCCCGTTCCGCTTTCGCCGGTAATGAATACGGAGGCGTCGGTTGTGGCCACCTTCTGCGCCTTGTTGACCGCGTTTCGCATGGAGGCGGACACACCCAAAATGGTGGTCCCTTGAGCTACCAACAGGCCCTCTCGACGAGCCGGTTTGTCTACCTTTTGTGTGCGCATAAGTGTGTATGCGGCACGTCCCACAAGGACCAG
>JAZGCO010000079.1:0-3139 GCA_036476995.1 Gemmatimonadota bacterium | reverse complement strand
GGGTTCGCCGGTGCCGCCGAGGGATCGAAGCCAGGCTGGATCGATTCGACGTAGGCTGAAAGCGCGGCGAGCTCAACCGAGTTCCACTCCAGGGGCTCGCTGTTCATCGGGATGACCATGCACAGCTGCACCATTTCCGCCGCTGTTACTTGATCGAGTCCGGCCCGGTCCTTCGCCATCGCCACGCCGTGAGGATATGGGTTGGCGAAAGTTGGCATCATCATTCCGTACGTACCGACGTGACACGTGGAGCATGCGGTCGAGCCGCCTGAGCTGAGCGATGCGTCGCCCCACAACTCTTCGCCCATGGCCACCAGCTGGGCCTGTGAGTTCCCGGCGGCGTTGAGAGTTCGGTCCCCCTGGGTGATGAGGGCCGCATCCAGAGAGGCTCCCCCTCCGCACGGATTTGCGGCACACGGATTCTCAGCTGCCGTGTCCTGCGATCCACCGCAGCCAGCCAAGATGAGGAGCGCAGTGGGCAATGCCCACGCGAACCGATTGGAACTCACCATACCGCCTCCAGAATGACAAGGTAAACGTTCGGACAGGCGATAATGCTTGTAACGCATGGCCTTAGGGTTCGGTTCCGCCAGGCTGGTGCGGGTCCATACAGCTACCCGGTGTGATTTTGCTCGCTCGGAGACCGGAAAATCCGTGGCATCGATGACACAGTGGCCGTCCGGATTATGTAGTAGCGACGCCACGCCAGGCCCAATAGCTCCCGCGTTAGGAGCAGCGACAATTCTGCCGAGAGATCCGCTTCGGCACACATGAAGAGTACCATGCCGGATCGCCAGGAAGACGTACTTAACTCTCTATCTGACTGATATTTCCACGATTACGCGTGGGCGTTGATAGGCCCCCGAAGCGGGACCAGGCGGCGAGCCCAATCCGCGGACCGAGCCCATTGGTCCGACATCCATGCCAGGATGCTCAAGACCTTGCGTTTCGCACTGCCATTCGAAGCACTCGGAACCGAACCCGAAGAAGCTGACGAGCGGAGACCGTATGTGGACAGCCATCCTTCTTACAGCGCTGGCGGCCAATGTGTTGATCTTCGTGCACGAGCTGGGACACTTGCTCGCCGCGAAGTGGGCCGGTATGCCCGTAGCTTCGTTCTCCGTGGGACTTGGCCCGAAGCTTTTCGGCATCCAGTATGGAGAGACAAGGTATCAGTTGGCCCTCATTCCTCTGGGCGGCTTCGTGAGTATCCGTGCGATGAAGGGCACGCCAGAAGAACGCCTCAACTGGCCGACCGGGTTTGCGTTCCAGCCATTGTACAAGAGGATGATCGTAATCGCGGCCGGTGTCACCATGAATGCGGCTCTCGCCGGACTGCTCTACGCCAGCCTGGCCTTGACCGGGGGTGCCGCGGTCCCCATTCCGTCCTCCATCTCCGCCGTGTTTGAAGAGTCACTGCCCCCAGGTGCCGCGGGCTGGGGGACAGTGCCCCGCAATCGCACGATAGAAAGATTCGGTTCGGTAGCCGTCTCAGAGTGGAGCGACCTGGCACTTGCTATTCTGGGGGCCGAGTCAGGACTCACGACTGTGTGGTTCGCCGACGGAACGTCGGTTGGAGTTGAACTCCCGGCGGAGAAATCGGACAGGATCAAGCTGCTGCAAGCCATGCTCCCGCCGCTCCCTCCGGTTCTCGGTCGGGTGGAGGCAGGGTCTCCGGCCAAAGCGGCGGGCCTGGGCACCGGCGACCGGATTCGGGCGCTGAACGATCAGCCTATAAGGACTTTTGCCGACTGGCTGACCGTTGGCGGACCGACACCCTTGGTACCTGTCACGCTTCAGATACAGAGCGGCGGGACCATCCGCGAACTTACCGTCGCGCCCTCGGAGACCGGATTCATCGGCCGGGGAAGCTTCGGTTGGCTGGGCGCACACCTGGGTAACGAACGGACCGGCACCGGGGTCCGAGAGGCCTTCTACTACGGGGCCGACCAGGTTGAGAAGAACGCGCGCCTGATAGCGGCCAGCGGGCGGCTACTTGCTTCCGGCGCGATAGGTATCAGAGAGCTGAGTGGTCCCGTTGAGATCGCCCGCATGAGCGAAGAGGCCTACCTCATGAACTGGCACCAATTCTTCTCGTTCGTGGCTTTCCTGTCCTTGAATCTGGCCGTGCTGAACTTCCTTCCCATTCCGGTGCTGGACGGGGGTCGCTTTTTCATGCTAGTCGCTGAGGGGATCCGCGGTCGGCGCCTGCCCCCTGCGTTCGCGCACTACGCAAACCTTGCCGGTGCCAGTGTGGTCGGCTTCTTCATGGTCTTTGCCGTCATGAACGACGTGCTGAAGCTGCTTGGCAGGTAGGGCTGGACGCGGGCTGTGGTGGCCGCCAGGTTTAACCAAACGACCGACCGGAGCGCACCCCAGCGAGCGGCTCACACCAGGCTAAAAGAGGATCTGAATGCAAAGAGATAGCTACCATCCGCCGGGTACATTCGCCATCGCCCTTGTGCTCGGCGGCGTGATCCTGTTCGTACTCTGGATCACCGCCAAGGTCGGCGGCACTACGATCACCGGAGTGCTTTCCGGCGTGTACTACGAAATCGCGAGCTGGTTCAGGTAGGCGAGCACAAGGGCCTGGCTCAGCCGACCCGCCAGACTAGAACTGAGTCAAGAACCAGACTACGATCGCCACGGCGATTAGAATGGTGTACAGTTTCTTTCGACCGGCGCTTCCCTCAGCCATCTGGCCTCCCTGGTAACGGTAACGTCGAACCCCTAAGCCGCCTCTCTGCACAGCTTATGCCAAAGAGAAGGCGGTGCCAGCAACCTTGTCAACAGTTCGAATCTCTACTTCCGTCAGATTTTCTGGCCCTGAAGACGACCGCGGGTGCGAACCGTAGCTGATCGAAATCCTTGAAACTGAATCTGTGCCTGTCTGAAAACCGGTCCGTCGGCTCCCGGGGGTCCAGGCCCGTTTTCCACACCCAAATGCGCTGACGGGAGCTGAGGATGAGGCGGTCGACAAGTCCCAAGACGATCCGGCGAAATCGGCGCGATCCGACGGGCAGCATACTACCGAACACCGAGTAAGTGACGCTTTGCGCTCCCTGAAGCTTATCGACCGTAAGCCCGGCGGAATCCAAGAGTCGGTCCACACCGGCGTGGCTCATGTGGAAGAAAGAGT
>JAZGCO010000078.1:0-2925 GCA_036476995.1 Gemmatimonadota bacterium | reverse complement strand
ATCGCGCGTGGCGACGAAGACCCTCACTTTGTGAACCCCCGGCCGAGCTTCGTCGCGATGATCCAGCGAGCGGACCTGTTTGTCAGCACGGGCCTGGACCTCGAGCTTTGGGTCCCCTCCCTGCTGGATCGGGCAAACAACCGAAAGGTGATCGATGGCGCACCGGGCAACGTCGTTGCCTACTCGGGGGTGAAGCTGCTACAGGTTCCACAGAACGTCTCCCGCACGGGCGGAGACGTCCACGTGTTCGGCAATCCCCACGTCCACGGCGACCCGATTAACGCCATCCTTATCGCGCGAAATATCGTGACCGGCCTGAAGCGCATCGACGCGGGGAACGCGGGGGCGTACGAGGCGAACCTGCAGAGCTTCGAGGACCGGGTCATGCGGCGACTGTTCGGGGACCAGCTCGTCGAGCTGCTGGGAACGGAGACCATCTTCTCGCTGGCACGCGATTATCGGTTCTGGGAGTTCACCGGGAAGCAGACCTACCAGGGAAAGCCGCTTACCGATTACGTCGGAGGATGGCTGGAGCAGGCCGCATCGTTCAGAGACCGCCGGATGGTGTGCTACCACAAGAACTGGGCGTACTTCACAGCCCGTTTCCGAGTCGAGTGCGGCATGTACGTCGAGCCGAAGCCGGGAATACCGCCCTCCCCAGGTCACGTGCGCGACGTCATCGCCTTCATGAGGGACAACAACATCCCGGTTCTGTTCGCAGCCAATTACTTCAGCCGCAAGCAGGTGGAGCGCGTGGCCTCCCGCACAGGCGCGGCCTCCGTGATGGTGCCGGAGCACGTAGACGGAGAAGAGGAAGTGGACGACTATTTCAGCCTTGTCGATCTGTGGGTCTCTCGGCTTGCCACACCGTTTGAGGCCGACGCCGCCCGGAGGTCGCGGCATCCGGACGAGACTTCGGAATCTTTCAACTGATCGATGCGCAACGGATTCTCCGGCAAGAGGCCCTCGTGGATCGCCGCTCAGCCTGAACCGCTTGACCGAACACCCATGACTGAAGTGCAATGCTCGAATTGATGCTGCCGGCCCTGGTGGCCTCGCTGATACTGGCAGGGATGCTTGGATACCTGGGAATCCATATCATCGCCCGAGGGGTGATCTTCGTGGACCTCGCCTTGGCCCAAGTGGCGGCTCTCGGCTGGACGGCGGCGGGCCTCGGTCTGGGACAGGCCCTAGCGACCTGGCTCGGCATCCCATCGGACGTGGCCAGCTACACCATCGGCCTCGCAGCCACGCTCATCGCCGCCGCCATTTTCAGCGTGACCCGGATGGAGCACAGATACGTGCCTCAGGAAGCGATCATCGGAATCGTCTTTGTCGTGGCGTCGGCGGGGACGATTCTTCTGGCGGCCCAGGCGCCCCGCGGAGCGGAGCACGTCGAGGAACTCCTCACAGGGAGCCTCCTCTGGGTAACCTGGCCCGAAATATGGAGGACGGGCATCGTCCTCGGCGGGGTGGGACTGGTACACTGGTTCCTTCGGGGACGATTCTTCACGATTTCGATGCAGCCGGACAAAGCGAAGAGCAGGGGCTGGTCGGTGGTGCGGTGGGATTTCCTCTTCTACGTCCTTTTCGGCATCGTGGTTACATCTTCCGTGGCGATCGCCGGCGTTCTGCTGGTCTTCAGCTTTCTGGTCATCCCAGCCGTAATTGCTTTTCTTTTCACGGCCAGGCCGAGCCGCCTGTTGGCTCTCGCGTGGAGTTCCGGAACAGCGGCTACCGTTCTCGGGCTCTACGTATCCTTCCAGAGCGACCTGCCCACTGGCCCGGTTGTGGTCTGCGCGTTCGCCGCGACCTTGCTGGTGGCGTTCGTTGCGCGCGCCGTGCTCAATCGGTTACCCCTGACGGGGTGATCCCTAAATGAGCCTTAATGAAGGAAGAGGTATCTTTGCCATGCACGGCTCACGGCAACTTCAACTAGGATTCGCGTAGGAATGTCTATTCGCCGTCAAGATGCACTCGACTATCACTCCCAGGGTCGACCTGGGAAAATCCAAGTTGTCTCCACCAAGCCGTTCAAGAGCCAGAGGGATCTGTCTCTTGCCTACTCGCCGGGGGTCGCCGATCCGTGTCGTGAGATCGCCAAACGGCCCGATGACGTCTATCGCTACACAGCCAGGGGCAATCTGGTAGCAGTGGTCTCTAACGGCACCGCAGTTCTCGGCCTTGGCAACATTGGTGCCCTCGCTGGGAAGCCGGTGATGGAGGGCAAGGGTATCCTTTTCAAGCATTTTGCGGATATCGACGTCTTCGACCTCGAAGTCGGCTCGGAAGATCCCGAAGACGTCATCCGTTTCTGCCAGTTGCTGGAACCCACTGTGGGCGGGATCAACCTGGAAGACATCAAGGCCCCGGATGCCTTCGTCATCGAAGATCGCCTGAAGGAAACCCTGTCAATCCCGGTATTCCACGACGACCAGCACGGTACCGCCATCATCTCCGGCGCTGCGCTGCTCAACACGCTGGAACTGGTAGGCAAGAGCGTCGATCAGGTCAAGGTGGTTTTCTCCGGCGCCGGCGCGAGCGCCATAGCTAGCGCCGAGCACTATGTGCGACTCGGAGTCAAGCGAGAGAACGTCGTTCTGGTGGACAGTAAGGGAGTGTTGAGCGAGGGCCGTGAAGACCTGAACGAGTACAAGGCGCGGTTCGCGGCGAAGACAGACGCCCGCACCCTCCAAGAGGCAATGGCCGGCGCCGACGTCTTCGTCGGCCTCTCCGTGGCCGGTGTGGTCACGCAGCAGATGGTGCGCGATATGGCTGACCGGCCCATCATCTTCGCCCTGGCCAACCCCGACCCGGAAATCCTTCCCGAAGAGGCGCTGGCCGTCCGGAGCGTCGTCATTATGGCTACCGGTCGCTCCGACTACCCCACCCTGGTCAACTACGTGCTCGGGTTTCGCTTCTTGT
>JAZGCO010000077.1:0-42048 GCA_036476995.1 Gemmatimonadota bacterium | reverse complement strand
GCGTAGTGTGTCGATCGGTATGTCTTGTCCGGAACGAAGGATCGAAACGGGTCCCATCGGCCCAGCTGCGGCTCAGTTTATCTCGCGGGTCAGGCCTGCGCCATGTGTGCGTCCAGCCAATCCAGGGCGTCCCCTACCGTGTAACACGAACCCGTGATAAGGACCGTACCCGAACCGGCCAACTGGCGAGACCGCCGCATCGCATCGTCGAAGTCCGCGACGACCTCGACCGGGAAGCCACCGTCACGGGCCACACCAGCCGGATCCCACCGGCGGGACGGCGGAGCGGAGGGTGGGACGGTGAGGACGGCGGAATCACAGCTGGCGAGGAGCGGACCGAGCATGGCGCCCCATTCCTTGTCCCCGAGTATCGCCACGCACGCGACGACGGGCCCGGGTAGCCGGACATCGTCCATGGTGCGGAGCAGCGCCTCTACCCCGGCTTGGTTGTGGGCTACATCGAGCACCGACGTACCCTCACTGCCGGATACCACCTGGAAACGACCGGGCCACCGCACACCTGCCAGAGCTATCGCGTCGCGCGCCGGATCTCTGCGAGCCGGCACCCCAGGCTTAGTCGGGTAGCCGACGCGGTTCTCGGCCGTGAGCTGCCGGAAAGCCATAAGAGCCAGGGCGGCATTATCCGCCTGATGTTCTCCCGGAAGAGGTGTCTGGTAGACCTCCGGCTCGGCCTCAAGGGGGAGACGAAACTCGAATCGCGTCCCGCTCGCCGACACCCGGATCCCGTCTACGGCGGCGTCGATTCCGAGCAACCAAACGGGAGCGTCAACTTCCGCAGCGCGAGTTCGGAACACAGCGGCGATTGACTCCGGCATCCGGCCCAGAATCGTAGGCACATTTGCCTTGATAATGCCCGCTTTCTCGGCCGCGATCTGAGCCAGATCGGATCCGAGATAGTCTTCATGGTCCAGGGATACGTTAGTAACAACGGCCAGATCCGGCAGAATCACGTTGGTCGCGTCCAGCCGTCCGCCCAGACCGGTCTCTACCACAGCCCACTCCACGGCTGAGCGGCCCATCGTAAGGAACCCCAGGGCGGTGACCGCCTCAAACCAGGAAGCATCGACCGCGTCCAAGGCTGGCAGGAGGTCGGCGGCAGCCTGGTCGAGCTCCCCGATCGGAACCGGAACTCCGTTGACGCGGATGCGCTCCCTGAACTCTCGCAGGTGCGGGGATGTGAACAGTCCGGTCCGGACGCCAGAGGCCCGAAGCAGGGCCTCCAACTTCGCCGCAACGGAGCCTTTGCCGTTGGTGCCAGCCACATGGATCGAGCGAAAGGACTCGTGCGGTTGCCCAACGGAGGCCATGAGGTCCCGCATTCGGCCCAGCCCCCAGACGATTCGATCTGCGGGGCGGCGCGCCAGCAGACGCGCCAGGTTAGGCGACTCATCTGCGCGCACTGTCAAACCGGTCTTCAGCACATGTGGCGCAACAGCGTGGCTACCGTGCCCTTGAGTTCATTCCTGGGCACAATCCGGTCGAGCATGCCGTGTTCGAACAGGAACTCCGCCGTCTGGAATCCATCCGGTAGCTCTTGCCGAATCGTCTCCCGGATCACCCGAGGGCCGGCAAATCCGATGAGCGCACCAGGCTCGGCGATGTTCACATCTCCGAGCATGGCAAAGCTGGCCGTGACACCGCCGGTCGTCGGATCTGTGAGGATACTGATAAACGGAAGACCGTCGGCCGACAAAGCGTGAAGCGCGGCGCAAGTCTTGGCGAGCTGCATGAGAGAGAAGATTCCTTCCTGCATGCGGGCGCCGCCGGAGGCCGAGAGGATGATAATCGGGGCGCGCGCCTCGCGGGCCCCGTCCACGGCGCGTGAGATCTTCTCGCCGACCACCGAGCCCATCGAACCACCAATGAACCGAAAGTCCATTATCGCGCCGAACGTCTTTCGCCCCTCCAGGTTGCCCCAACCTGTGATCACTGCGTCCCAAGGCCCGGCCTTCTGCTCCGCTATCTGGACCCTTTGCGGGTATGGCTTGGAGTCTACGAAACCCAGAGGATCCAGCGACCGCAGGCCCGGATCGAGTTCCTCCTCGAGACCGTCGTCAAACAGAAGCTCGATGTATTCGGGAGCGGTGATCCGAAAATGATGGCCACATTCGTGGCACACACGGTTGTTCTCTGCCAGGCGACGAACGTATAGCGCCTCGCCGCAGCCACCGCATTTCTCCCATACATCGGCGGCCGTGTCGCGCTTCTGAGAGACAAGCTTCTGTTTGGGTTTTCGAAACCAGGACATACGTACTCCGCTGAATCAGCGTTGCTTGGGAAGACCCGAATATAGGAGGAACTAGCGTTCGGTGGCCACTCGCACGACGATTCCGATTCCGATGAACATGGTCAGAAGAAAGCTACCTCCATAGCTCAGGAAGGGCAGCGGGAGACCTGTAATGGGCATCAGACCCACGGTCATCCCGACGTTGATCACGAGGTGCGCGAACCAGACGCCGAAGAAGCAGAAAGCGACCATGCTCCCGAAACCCGCCGGAGCACGGAGGGCCAGAAGTAAGACGCGCCGGAGAAACCAGGTGAACGCCAGGAGGAGAACGACAGCGCCCAGGAAGCCTAACTCCTCTCCCACAACCGAGAAAATGAAGTCTGTATGCTGCTCAGGAAGGAAGGAGAGCCTCTTTTGGGGTCCCTGTCCGTAGCCCTGGCCGAACCACCCCCCCGATCCGATCGCCACCTGCGACTGAATAAGGTGCCAACCTGCGCCGCGCGGATCTATCTCCGGATTCAGGAACACGAGCAAGCGGTTCTGCTGGTACGTGGCGAGCCGATTCCACAGGGGGAGGGTAATGGCCCCCGCAGCGATGTTTGCCAGCGCGACGAGCAGGGCCTCAACAAAGAATGGGCGCCGGACATATAGCACCCCGATCAGAATCAGAAACCAAACACCCCAGATCGCGGCGGAGAAGCCCAGGATCATGCTCACCCCCGGACTCACGAGCATGAAAATCGTAAGCAACGGAACTCCGGCCCAGTACAGGGCGCACATCAGGATAACGCCGAAGATTAAGGCGCTCCCCAGATCCGGCTGCGCCATCACCAGGAAGAACGGAACCAGGACTATAGCCACTGGTTTCCAGAGTTCCGCCAGCCTTTGGATCGTGTCGCGGCGACCCGCAAAGAAACGGGCCAGCATAAGAATGGTGCCGAGCTTGGCCAGTTCCGCGGGCTGGAACGAGAACCCGCTGAATCGGAGCCAGCTACGTGTATTGGGTCCGGATCCTACCACCAGCACGACCAGGAGAAGAAGCACCGATAGCGCGTAGATCCATGGTGTGGCCCATTCGAGCCAGCGCAGGGGTACGCGCGTCACCGTGAAAAACGCCACGATCGATATCGCCAGCCATACGAGCTGGCGGCGCCAGGCGCCCGTGGCAGCTGAAGGCAGCTCCACCTGGCCGGCGGAATACATCATGGCGATACCCAGTAGCGCCAGGACAAGCGACATACCCACCAGACCCGGGTCTCCGAGAAAGGCGGCTCGCCTGTCGGCACCCGCTCTCAACGCCCAGGCCTCATTCGTCTACGGTGTCCAGCGGGAGAATGACCGGCCTGGGGATGGGGAGCGGAGGATTCGGCTCCACTCCCTCGAGCTCCAGGAACCTGTTCATGATCCGGTTGGCCAGCGGGACGGCGAGCGAAGACTGATTGTCCGGGTGCCCCTGCTCGACGATGGCGGCCACCACGATACGCGGTGCCTCGAACGGGGCAAAGCCCACGAACCAGGAGTGGGGAGCCCCGTGTGGATTCTGTGCGGTCCCTGTTTTCCCCGCCGACGTCCAGTCCCGCAACCGCGATCCGTAGGCAGTACCCCCCGGCTCGTTGACCACACGCTTCAAAGCGTTGAGAAGCTCCAATCTGCGCTCCTCGGGAAGATCCAGAGTCCACGACTCGCGCTTCTGTTCTAGAGCCTCGTTCCGCATGAGATGGGGTACCACGGGGGAGTCACCGGTCACCAGAGCTGAATAAAACTGAGCCATGCGCAGGAGTGTCTGCTCCGTCTCGCCCTGCCCGATCGAGAGGTTGAGGATCACAGACTCCGTCCAGCCACGGGGGCCAAACCGCTCGTCATACCACTCCCGGGATGCCGGGAATCGGGGACTCGTCTCCGTGGGCAGGTCGATTCCGGTGGGACTGTTGAATCCCAGAGAGTTCACACCGGCTAGCAGCGGGTCTAGGCCGAGGCGCAGGCCCACCTGGTAGAAAAACACGTTGCAGCTCTCCTTGATCGCACCGGACAGGTCAAGGACGTGATGCCCGGTCGCTTTCCAACACCGAAATGCCCGGCGGCCGTACTGCAGCGTGCCGTCACAGCTCGTCGGCATTCGCGATCCAATGCTCAAAACGCCACTTCGCATGCCGAGCGTGGCCAAGATCAGCTTCCAGGTCGAGCCGGCCGGATAGAGAGCGGTGGTAACGCGGTTAAGCAGCGGCCGATCCGGGTCGTCCCGCAGCCGGGTCCAGTCGTCTGTGGAGATGCCGCCGATAAACAGGTTCGGGTCGAATGTGGGGCGGCTGTACAAGGCCAGAACCTCCCCCGTGCCCGGCTCGATAGCCACAAGTCCGCCCCGCATGCCTTGAGGGAAAATGGAGTCGGCGTACTCCTGCAGAGTCAGATCGAGACCGAGTACCAGATCGCTACCTGTGATGGCCTCTACCGTGGACTGCGGCCCGAACTCGCTCACGATCATGTTACGGGCGTTGACCTCTACGTACCGGACCCCGGGGGTTCCGCCGAGGCTGGCCTCGTACTGACGCTCGATTCCCTGTCGGCCGATTATCCGGCCGGCGTCATAGTCTTGAAACGATTCAGACTCCAGCTCCGCCTCACTGATTTCACCCACATACCCGATCACATGGCCAATCGCCGGGCCCGACGGGTACCGGCGGCGCGGATGAGTTTCGATCACCGTGTGACGGAAGTCGGGCCTGCGCTCCTCGATAGCGGCGACTTGGTCAAAGCTCAAATTGTCGTCGATGACCAGGGCGCTCTGTGGCCTGCGCCTCAACCGGCTCAGGTGAGCTTCGATGTCCGCAGAATCCAGTGCCAGGTAGGAAGCCAAGCGCTCCAGCGTGGCACGGGCGGAGTCCACCGGGCTTGGAAGGAGGGAGATCGAGTATCCTGGAACGTTGTCGGCCAGCACCCGGCCTCGCCGGTCATAGATCGCGCCCCGTGCGGGAGGTATCGTAATCGGCCGGAGGCGATTGTCCCTGCTTCTGAGTTCAAAGTCGCTCCGGCCAACGACCTGCAGCTGGTAGAAAGAGGCCACAAGTATGCCAATCGCTGCGAACAGGACGACAGTAGCCCCGGCCGCCCGCCGCGGTCGGACCGAATCCGCCTCACGCATCGTCACGCTTCCCTCCTCAATCCGCCCACACGCGATCCAACGAAGCGGCAACAGCACCGCACACCACGGCGGTCACCGTAGCCGTGCCCAGCGCAAAGAATACGAACGACACACGAGGAACAACCTGCAATGCCAGCGCGGTTCCAACCTGTGCCACCCAGGTACCGACAAATACGTAGGCGTATGCGAAGCGGGCGGCATCGGCGTAGAACAAGTCCCGTGAGCGCGCTCCCAGGAATCCGATCAGTGCGTATACGACTGAAAGGGAGCCCACACCCTCCAGGCCCATGGCAGACTCGAGCAGACCCAACGTGAATCCGAGCAGAGCGGCGTGGCCCGCCGAAAGCCGCAGCGTTGCCAGGAGCAGTCCTCCCACGAGAAGATCCGGGCCAATCGGCATTTCGCGGAGTAAAGGGCGGAAGGTGAAGTGCGCGACGACCAGAAGCAGCACCAGGACAACGTGGGCGGCGCCCGCACTTCTATCCGTCATTACGTACCCAGGCAAGCACAACCGTGGTCTGACCGGGCCGGACGCCCGGTTCAACGATATAACTGCGGGACCAACCAGACTTTGTAGCAGTGTCAGCGGGGCCGGCGACGGTTCCAATTCTAAGCCCGGCGGGGTAAATGCCGCCCTCACCCGACGTAACGATTGTACTGCCGTCTGTGACGACAGACTGAAACGGCACCCCTTCGAGGAGCATCATGATTTCGCCAGTCTCCATGCGCTGTGCGCGCACGATGCCGGTCGCGTCGCTTCCCTCTACGACCGCGCCGACCCGAAAATCGGGATGCGTCCAGAAGTCGCCGTATCCGGAGGTCGCCTGGAGCGAGCGGATCACTCCGACCAAGCCCTGCCAGGTGCCCACTCCCACCGGAGCCTCTAGTCCGGAATCACTGCCCGACCGGACCAGAAAGGAATGCGAATCGCCCACAATCGGCCGGCCGGGAACAAGCTCCACAACCACAAAGGTGTCGGGCACCGAGAGCGGGAGGCCAAGGGTGGAGCGGAGCCGTGCGTTTTCTGCCGCCAGTGCCGCCTGGGTGATCACCGATAGCGAAAGTTCGTTTCGCTCGGTCTGCAACCGGGCTATGCGATCGCGCAGGTCGGCCCGCTCCTGCCACGTCTGGTGGATGGCAAGAAAAGGGGCCAACACAGAAGCGCGAAGCGCCCGGGTGACGACTACTTTGGATGGAATACTCAGGCTGGCCAGTACGATCGCGATCGACACGACAGCAGCCACGAAGAAAATGTCGCGTCGCTGGTGCCTCGGCCGTCCCTTCCCTATGTCACGCACGCGCCTGTCAGGTAACCATCACGCTCCGGTAGCGCGGCAGATCGTCCAGGATTCGGCCCGCCCCGCGAACTACACAGGTCAGCGGCTCTTCATCCACGTGGATGGCCAGACCCGTCTCCTCGTGGAGGAGTTTGTCCAGTCCTCGAATCAGGGATCCACCGCCCGTCATCACGATTCCGCGATCGACGATATCAGCGGCCAGCTCCGGAGGGGTGATCTCCAGCGCACGACGCACGGCGCCGACGATGTGGTGGATCGGTTCCAACATGCACTCGCGGATCTCGGCTGAGTTGACATGTACGGTCTTGGGGATGCCGGACACCAGGTCACGTCCCTTGACCGCCATGTCCCGCTCGTCGTCGGTCGGGTACGCGGATCCAATCTGTATTTTGATGGCTTCGGCGGTAGGCTCACCGATCAGCAGGTTGTAGTTCTTCCTGAGGAACGACACGATGGCCTCGTCCAGCTCATCGCCTCCCACGCGCATTGACGTCTCAGCAATGAGCCCCGAGAGTGCGATCACTGCGATTTCCGTCGTTCCCCCTCCAACGTCGATGACCATGTTTCCGGTCGGGGTTTCGACGGGAAGCCCCACTCCGATCGCGGCCGCCATTGGTTCGGAAACCATGAACACATCTTTGGCACCCGCCGCGTGGCAGCTCGAGCGAACTGCCCGGCGCTCGAGTTCCGTGATCCCCGAGGGTACGCCCACGACGACCGTGGGTCGGATTTTAAAGAAGCGATTAGCCGTTACCGTCTTGAGGAAATAGCGGAGCATGATCTCAGTGATATCCACGTCGGCAATCACGCCATCCTTGAGAGGGCGTACCGCCTCTACCCCGTGCGGGGTGCGGCCCAGCATTCGCTTGGCCTCCAGCCCGATCCCCATGATTCGGCCCGTGCTCTTCTCGATCGCCACGACGGACGGCTCGTTCAGGACGATACCCTCGCCGCTGACGTAGACCAGCGTGTTTGCGGTGCCCAGATCGACGCCGACATCGTTGATCGGGATCAGGCTCCCCTTCGAGAACCACTTTCGGACGCTAAGCACCGTTCTCGGCCACCTAATGAATCCTCTTGAGTGTTTGGCCATTTTGGCAGCGCGCATGATGCCCTGCCGGCCCTGTAGAGAGCAATCTTCGGGCCAGGTGCCCCTCCCGGCCGCCGGAATCTAGACCTTGTGTAAAGGGGGCGAAAGACGGTTCGTTCCGCCTCTCCTCAGGTCAAACCCAGCGGGCTAGATCCTGCGTCTCGAGCCCGAATGCTTCGGCCACTGCGGCATATGTGAGATGGCCATCCACGCTGTTCACGCCGAGGGCCAGAGAAGGGTCGTCCTTGCAGGCCTGCACCCAGCCCTTGTTTGCCAGCTTGAGGGCATACGGAAAGGTTGCGTTGGTGAGCGCTAACGTCGATGTGCGCGGCACGGCTCCCGGCATGTTAGCCACGCAGTAATGGATAACGCCCTCGACTACGAACGTGGGATCGGCATGTGTCGTCGGGCGAACCGTCTCTACGCATCCGCCCTGATCCACCGCTACGTCCACGATCACGGACCCAGGCTTCATCAGCTTCAGATCTTCGCGGCTCACCAGCTTGGGCGCCTTGGCGCCCGGCAGTAGAACCGCTCCGATGAGTAGATCCGCCCGCTGTAGCTCATCCAGGATGTTGTGACGGTTCGAGTATAGCGTATCCACGTTGGTCGGCATCACGTCAGACAGGTAGCGGAGGCGATCGAGATTAAGATCCAGAATCGTGACGTGCGCTCCGAACCCGGCCGCAATCTTGGCGGCGTTCGTTCCTACAACTCCGCCACCGATCACCATGACTTCTGCCGGTAGCACTCCGGGCACACCTCCGAGAAGAACGCCTGAACCGCCCTGGGCCCGTTCCAGGTACTTGGCGCCCTCCTGAACCGCCATACGACCTGCTACTTCCGACATCGGAGTGAGCAAGGGCAGTTCCCCACCCGGCAGCTGAACTGTCTCATACGCGATCGATACACACCGTCGATCGATAACCGCCGTCGTAAGGGCCTCGTTCGCCGCGAAATGGAAGTACGTGAACAGCACCTGATCCTGACGGATCCGGGCATACTCGATCTCGATCGGCTCCTTGACCTTCATGATCATCTGGGCGCGTTGCCATAACTCGTCCGCATCCGACACGATCTCCGCACCAGCCCGCATGTAGGTCTCGTCGGGAAAGCCGCTCCCGTCCCCAGCGCCGGATTCGATCAAGACCTCGTGTCCGGCGCTACACAAGTCATCGGCCCCGGCCGGGACCAGAGCCACACGATTTTCGTTGGCCTTTAGTTCGTGTGGAACGCCCACGATCATCTGTAGCTCCCTTGTTGGAATCTTCCGGACAACTGCCTGTCAGCCACCCCGACGGGCCGCCACGCGCTGCGCGGCGGGCCTGATTATGCGGGCACCAGCTCCAGTACCGCCAGCCGATCCGGATCGTACAGGCTGGCGGCCTCTTGAACCGAGCTGGCCCGTACGGCATCTATCCGCTCCGCGAGTCCTTCGAGCGACGCGTACGGCTCTCCGTACAGGGCCAGGGCCGCCAATCGATGCATTCGAGCCGTATTCGTCTCTAGTGACAGCAACAAGCCGCCCTTCATTTGCTCTTTCGTGGCCCGAATCTCGTCCGCAGACAACCCCTCCCGGGCCAGCGACTTCAGTTCGTCGAGCAAAGCGTCTCGCGCCGCCTCGATCGTATCGGGGCCAGTGCCCGCATACGCTCCGACGTGGCCACCACGCTCGTAGAACGTCTGGTAGGAGAACACGCTATAGGCCAGGCCCAATTCCTCGCGGATGCGCTGAAACAGCCGCGAACTCATTCCGTCTCCAAGAGCCGTGCCAACCAGAGTTACCGCGTATCGAAGCGGATCCACGTAAGGCACCGCGGTCCCTCCGAGAACGATGTGAGACTGCCGTGTGCCCTCTCTGCGCACCGACTGAAACTCTCCGCTCTCCCGGACTGGCGTGGCGAGCTGTGGCCGTGGCGCGGCGTCACGTTTTGGTAGGAGGCGTCTCAGGGTCTCGACGATTTGGTCATGCACGATGTCCCCGGCCGCAGCGACGACGAGGTTGTCGGGAACGTAGGCCCGGGCATGCAGCGTACGCAGCGCCCCGGCGTCGACGGCTTCCAGCGACTCCCGCGAGCCCAGAATAGACGCGCCGTACGGATGCTTCCCAAACAAGCATGAGGCGTGCAGCTCGAATACGACGTCTTCGGGGGTATCCTCAGCGTGCGCCAATTCCTCCAGCACGACGCGGCGTTCCAGATCGAGGTCCTCCTGGCGCAGTTGAGGCTCGAACACGAGGTCCACCAGCACATCGAGAGCCAGGTCCACGTGTTGCCGTGGAACCCACGCCTGATAGGAGGTGTGCTCATGGCTAGTGTATGCATCGAGCGACCCGCCCAGGGCCTCGATCTCCCGCGCCAACATGCTGGCTGAACGCTTGGCCGTACCTTTGAACACCATGTGTTCCAGCAGATGGGAGATGCCTGCGAGAGCAGGATCTTCGTAGGCGGTGCCGTGCCGAACCCAAAACCCGATGGCGGCCGAGCCGACCGAGGTCATTCTTTCGCTCAGCACGGCCGGGCCGTTGGGTAACTGCGTCCGCCAGACGGCGGAGTCCAGTTGTTCGTGCACGGGTGAGGCGATAGCGCTCAGACCGCGCCCACGACTAGGTAGTGACCGTTTCGGCAGGCTCGGAAACTGCCGCCGCCTTTTCCTCTTCCATCGCAGCGCGCCGGGACAGCTTCATACGCCCCCGCTCATCCACGGAAAGCAGCTTCACCTTCACCACATCGCCTGAGTTGACGACGTCTTCGGTGTTCTCCGTGCGGCCTTCTTCGAGCTCGGAGATATGGCAAAGCCCTTCGACGCCGGGGATGATCTCTACGAAGGCCCCAAAGGTCGTGGTGTTCTTGACCACGCCCTCGTAGATCCGGCCTATCTCGGGCTCGGCCACGATGGCCTTGACCATCTCTGCGGCTCGCTCGCCGCCCTCGCGCGAGATCGCCGAGATCGTGACGATGCCACTGTCTTCGATGTTCAGCTGAGCACCCGTCTCGTCCTGAATGGCGCGAATCGTCTTCCCCTTCGGCCCGATCACCTCGCCGATCTTCTCGGTGTTGATCTGCACCGTAATGATCCGAGGAGCATATTCCGACATCTCGGCACGGGGTTCCGGCAGCGTCTCCGCCATGATATCCAGGATATGCAGGCGTGCCTTGCGGGCTCGCTCCAGCGCCTCCTGCATCGTAGACAGCTGTAGGCCCTCGATCTTGATGTCCATCTGAATCGCCGTGATACCCTCACGGGTACCGGCGACCTTGAAGTCCATGTCGCCAAGGGAGTCTTCGATGCCCAAAATGTCGGTGAGCACGGCAACGTCGTCCGCTTCCTTGATCAGGCCCATTGCGATCCCTGCACACGGAGCCCGAACCGGGACGCCCGCGTCCATCAGGGCCATCGAGCCTCCGCACACCGTCGCCATCGAACTCGAGCCGTTGGACTCCAGCACGTCCGATACCAGGCGTATCGTGTAGGGGAAGGTCTCGTACTCCGGCAGAAGCGGCTGGAGCGCTCGCTCGGCCAGCATGCCGTGTCCGATCTCGCGGCGGCCCGGACCGCGGAACGGTCGAACCTCGCCCACCGAGAAAGACGGGAAGTTGTAGTGCAGCATGAAGGACTTTGACGTTTCCTCGCGGACGTCGATGGAATCAATCCGCTGCTCGTCCCTCACGGAGCCCAGAGTGGCCACGCACAGGGCCTGCGTCTGCCCGCGTGTAAACAGTGCCGAGCCGTGCGGCCGCGGCAGCACGCTCACCTCGACCGTAATGGGTCGGATGTCCTCGACTCCCCGGCCGTCCACGCGCTCGCCCTTGTCCAATATCTGGCGCCGCATGGTGTTCTTCTCCAGCTCCTTGAGGACCGAAGCTACGTCTTTCATCTGATCCTCGAACTGGTCCGCCAGCTCGCTGGTGATCTGCCCCCGGAGCTCGGCCAGCGCGTCAGCGCGACCCGCCTTGTCGGCGACGTTCAGGGCGGCTTCGATCCGGTCACCGACCTGTTCGCTTACTGCGGCCCGTATCTCTTCATCGACGGCTACTGGCGTGTAGTCGAATTTCTCGACCGGTCCGCCCATCTCCTCGACTAATTCCTTCTGAAATCCAATCAAGTCGACCACGGCCCTGTGCCCAACCTCAAGGGCTTCCACGAGGACCGCCTCGCTGATCTCAACCGCGGCGCCCTCGACCATTACAATCGAGTCCTCGGTACCGGCGACCACGATCTCCAGGTCCGAGTAGTCCAGCTGCTGGAAAGTCGGGTTGATCACCCATTCGTCGTCGATACGTCCCACACGCACTCCGGCGATCGGTCCGCCCCATGGGACGGGAGAGATCGTAAGGGCGGCCGAAGCGCCCAGCATGGCCAGTACGTCGGCATCGTTCTCCTGGTCCGCCGAGATGACGAAGCAGGCGATCTGCGTCTCATTTCTATAATCGGAGGGGAACAACGGCCTCAGCGGTCGGTCGATCTGCCGGGCCGATACGATGTCCTTGTCGGCCGGCCGACCCTCGCGTTTGATGAACCCGCCTGGAAACTTGCCGGCGGCGTAGGTGCGCGGCCGGTACTCGACGGTCAGGGGAAAGAACGGCAGGTGGGATGGCTTTCGATCAGCCACCGCAGCTACCAGGACGGCGGCGTCCCCGTATTGCACGAAGACGGCTCCGTCGGCATTTCGTGCCATCCGGCCTGTCTCGAGGATCAGTTTCCGGCCGGCGAATTCTCGTTCGATTCTGTGAGTCATTTCGGCTTCTTCTCTTCTTTCTTCTTTCTTGCACGCTTGTACAACAGGACGGCCTCGACACCGCAGGAGCGCGGTAGGCGAGCCACCGTTGGGTACACTACTACCGGCGGTAGCCGACTCTAATGTCGGAGGCCGAGTTCTTTGATGACGTTGCGGTACCTGGGAAGGTCGTTCTTCTTGAGATACTCCAGGAGCCGGCGCCGGCGTCCAACCATCTTCAGAAGACCGCGGCGACTGTGGCTGTCTTTCGGGTGAGTACGGAAGTGGTCGGTGAGTTCGGCGATCCGAGCAGTGAGCTGCGCGATCTGTACGGCTTCTGAGCCGCAGTCGTTCTCATGCAACCCGAACTTTTCTACAATCTGTGCTTTTCGTGCTGTGTCCAGACCCATCCTATGTACTTCCTCCGCGCTTTTTTTCGTTGTTTCTATGGTTATTTTCGTTGTTTCTACAGCTTGATAAAATAAGTCTCCTCTTGACTATTGTAAATATCCTACGGCGATCCGCCTTCTACAGGGTGCTCCCGAAAATAGGCCCGTCCGATTTCTAGATCCCGCTGCATCTGCTCAACCAGCTCAGCGGCTGAGCTGAAGGGGAGAACGTCTCGGAGGCGCGCAAGAAACTCAACATGAACGCTTTCTCCGTAGATGTCCGAATCGAAGTCCAACACATAGAGTTCAATGGACGGTGGCGATCCGGCGAACGTCGGGCGTGGGCCGAGGTGGAGAAGCCCGGCCAGAATCTCGTTACGAAGGGACGCCCTCACCGCGTAGATGCCCGCCTTGGGCAATAGCTTTCCGCCTCCGGGAGGCAGCAGGTTGGCGGTCGGGAATCCCAAGTGACGACCCCTGCCTTGTCCGTGTACGACCGGTCCGCGGAACGAGTAGGGGCGCCCGAGACCGTTCGCGGCGGACTCCACGTCTCCGTCTTCCAGTTCCTTGCGGATACGGGTCGATGAGACCGGGTCGGCGCCGGCGGCCACTGCTGATACCACATCTACCGCGAACCCCAGATCGGCGCCGAGCTCTCGCAGCAAGCTGATATCGCCGGTTCTGGATCGACCGAAGCCGTGGTCGTAGCCGATCACCAGCTCCTTCACTCGGAAGCGTTTGATGAGTACCAGCTTCACGAACTCATCGGGCTCGTAGGACGCAAGCTGAGGCGTGAACGGAAGGAACGCCGCATAATCGAGCCCGGACTGGCTCAGAATCGCCTTCTTCTCATCTGGCGTGGTAAGGAGCGCTGGGGCCGCTTGAGGCCGCACAACCGTGAGAGGGTGACGGTCGAACGTGACCAGGACGCTGGACAGCGACCGCTGCCGGGCTCGAGCGGAGATCTCGTGCAGTACCGCTTGATGGCCGAGGTGAACACCGTCGAATGTGCCTACGGTGACCACGGTCCCGGGCACGTCCGGCGGCAGGCCGCTGTCGCTCCAGTCTCTAAACTCAGTGGTCAAGGAAAACCTTCTCCGGTTTCAGAGTCGCCCCCTCGCGCTGTGCCAACGCTAGCAAGCGCCCGCCGGCGTACAGTACGACGGGGTTCGTTTCCGCCCCTGAGTTCTCTGTCTCGATCGTGCGTCCGTGTTTGATGTGCTCAGCATCTTCGGGGGTCACGTGGACGGCCTGCAGCCACGGGAGCGCCTGCTCCGGGTCAAACCATCCGGGCACCGCCCCCTCTCGCCTGATGTCCGCCGCGGTGAGCCCCGTGAACGAATTCGGGTCCGCAGCATCCAGCACATCGAACGGCCCGATAGATGTGCGACGAAGCTCCGATAGATGCCCCCCGCAACCGAGACCGCGGCCCAGGTCACGGGCCATCGCCCGGATGTACGTTCCGGTGGAAACAACAGCGCTGAGCTGAGCCACGGGCGGGTTGTACGACTCGAGACGAAGCTCGTGAATGTGAACGCGCTGGGGCTCCAGGCTGAACTCCTCTCCGGCCCGAGCTCGCTGGTAGGCGCGCCGGCCTCCCCGCCGCTTTGCAGAGTACGCGGGCGGGATCTGGTCGATCGGCCCGGTCATGGCCTCGAGAACCGTCTCCAGTGCCCCGGAGGTGACGCCGCGCCACTGGTCTGTGCTCGCGATGATCTCGCCGGTTCTGTCATCGGTGGTCGTCTCCGTGCCCAGAAGCACGGAGGCCAGATAGGTCTTGGGAAGCTCATGAAAGTACTCCACCAGACGAGTGAGCTTCCCCACGCATAGCAGCAGCAATCCGCTCGCGAAGGGATCCAGGGTTCCGGTGTGCCCGATCCGCCGGACGCCCAGCGTACGCCGCGCGGCCCGCACTATGTCGTGTGACGTAGGCCCCACCGGTTTGTCCACCAGCCACAGTCCGCGGACCAGGTCAGTCGGTTGGTTCAGATCCGTCCTCCGCCCGGGCCTCCTCCAGCAGGACCTCGATGCGCTGCGCGTGTTCAATTGTTCGATCTGCCACGAAGCGCAGCTCCGGAATGCGCCGCAGGTGAAGTTCGCGGCCCAGAAGCCGGCGAAGGTATCCCTCGGCACTGTCCAGGCCATCGATCGCCTCCTCTACCGGCGTCTGGTTACCGAGCGTCCGGATGTACACGACCGCGTGCATAAGATCAGTGGTCGTCTTCACACCGGTAATCGTAATCACGCCCACCCGAGGGTCCTTAAGCTCCGTCCGAACCAGCCGGGAGAGTTCCTCCTGGAGAAGTCCGTTGAGGCGCTCGATGCGCCGGCCGCCGCTCACGGTCGCCCGATCATGATACGTTGGCCTCCCGTTCGAGCACGTACACGCGCGGATCCCCTGACACAGTGCGGTCGAGTCGTTCCAGTAAGGAGTCGGCCAGACCTCGGTCTGATGTGACGACCGCAGCGCACAATTCGGACCGTCGCCGATCATCCTGGAATCCGGTTTCGGCGACCGAAATGCGATATCGGGACGCCATGCGGTCACGAATGCTGCGAATAACAGCTCGCTTCTGCTTCAACGAGCTGCAGTCGGGAATCTGCAGAACCCAGCGGATCACGCCTACCACGGGGGGCACTCGAGCCTCAGGTCGCGGCGGCGCTTTCGGAGAGCGAACGGGCAACCTGTTCGACCCGGAAACACTCAATCACATCGCCCACCTTGATGTCATCGTAGCCCTCGATCGCGATTCCGCACTCGTAGCCCTCCTTCACTTCGCGGACGTCGTCCTTGAATCTTCGCAGGCTACCGATCTTGCCCTCATAGATCTGGACGAACTCACGTAGCAGTCTGACGGTCGCGTTGCGTTGCATCGTGCCGTCTACGACGTAGCAGCCGGCAACGGTTCCGGCCTTCGGGACCCTGAACAGCTCTCTTACCTCGGCGGAGCCTATCACGACATCCCGCTCTTCCGGTTCGAGCAGACCCTCCAGTGCCAGTCTGACGTCCTCGACAGCCTCGTAGATTACGTTGTACACCCGAATCTGCACCCCATCGCGCTGTGCGACAGACCGCGCCTTGGGCTCAGGCCGGACATGGAATCCGATAATCGCGGCTTCGCTAGTGGAAGCCAGCAGTACGTCCCTCTCGTTCACGGCACCCACGCCGCGGTGAATCACCTTGACGGCTACCTCAGAGGTACTGAGCCGTTCGAAGGAATCGGACAGGGCCTGTACTGAACCGTCCGTGTCGCCCTTTATGACAAGATTAAGGGTCGCCACCTGGCCGGCCTTGATGCGCTCGAACACATCCTCGAGTTGGGTACCCACTTTACCGCGGCGCATGGACTTCTCGCGCTCGAGCTGCCGCCGCCGGGCAACGATCTCGCGGACGCGAGACGCTTCCAGAACCAGGAGTCTGTCCCCGGCCTGCGGAACCCCTCCTAGACCCAGAATTCTCACAGGCACCGACGGGCCCGCCTCCGTCACAGCCGTTCCGCGCTCGTCCAGCAGAGCCCGGACACGACCACCATGCAGTCCGCAGATGAAGTCGTCTCCGATCTCAAGCTGTCCACTCTGAATCAGAACCGTGGCCACCGGACCCATGCCCCTGTCCAACTCAGACTCCACAACCGTACCACGGGCCGGCCCGCTGGGATTCGCCGTCAGCTCAAGGAGCTCGGCCTGCAGCAGCACCTTTTCGAGCAACTCCTCCATCCCCTGGCCGGTCTTGGCCGACACCTCAGCCGAAAGCACCGTGCCGCCGAACTCTTCCAGGATGACTTCCTTGGCCAGCAAGTCCTGCTTCACCTTGAGGACGTTGGCCGATGGCAGGTCCACTTTGTTGATGGCCACTACCATTGGCACACCAGCGTTCTTGGCGTGACTGATAGCCTCGATAGTCTGTGGCATAACCGCATCGTCCGCGGCGACTACGAGAATGACGACATCGGTCATTTCTGCACCGCGAGCTCGCATGGCGGTGAACGCCTCGTGACCAGGGGTATCGAGGAAAGCCACCGACCGACCATCCGGCAGCTGCAGGTGGTAGGCACCGATATGCTGCGTGATACCTCCGGACTCTCCCGCAATCACGTTGGTCTCTCGCAGGTGGTCGAGCAGCGAAGTCTTGCCGTGATCGACGTGGCCCATCACGGTGACCACCGGTGCACGCGGTTCGAGCGACGCCTCGTCCTCCGCCTCCAGCTGGTCTTCTACCAGGTCCGCCTCGTAGGCCTCTTCCTTCACCACGTCAAAGGCGAATTCGTCGCATATCAGTTCGATCTGGTCGAAGTCCAGGCGCTGGTTGATGGTGATCATCAAACCGAGGTTCTTGAACGACGAGGCGATGATCTCCTGGACTGAAGTTCCGAGCTGATCCGCCAACTCGGCGACGGTGAGGAACTCATTGACGCGGACCGTCGTCCGTTCCACCTCTTCCTGGGCCTCCCGCTCCTCGCGTTCGACCTCCTGCTGCGTCGGACCCGTGTCGCGGCGGCGGCGGCGGCTGGTTCCGCCGCCCATGGCCGCTAGAGTTTTCTTGACATTCTCCTGCACGGCCTCGCGGTCAACACTGCCCTTTCGCTTCTTCTCCCGTCGGCTCCGCTTCCGTCCGTCCGCCGTGTAGCCTTCGGCCTGAATTCGAACCGTACCGCCGGGACCTGCCGACGCCAAAGGAGTCGCGGGCTCCGGGCGGGCCTCCGGGAGTCCGGTGCGGACCGGACTGGGCTTAATCGTGAGTCCGGGCTCAGCCTCAGCTTCAACCGGTGCCGGCTCCTCGGCTGCCTCGGCTACTGCAGCAGGTTCCTCGACCTGATCGGCCTCAGGCGCTTCTTCGGCTACTGCAGCAGGCCTTTCAGCCTCATCGGCCTCCGCGGCATCAGCTACAGCGTCGACCCCGCCAGCCTCCTCGATCGCCTCAGCCTCGGCCGCAGCCGGCTCTTCCGACTCCGCGTCGCCGACACTCTCTTCGGCTTCCTCCAGGGTCGGATCTACGACCGCTGGTGGCTTCCGCCGGCGGCGCCGTTTCGTCCCGGCAGGCCCGTCCGCCTCGTCAGCCTCTCCACTGCGGCGTTCACGCTCCAGGCGCGCGTGCAGACGCGAAACCATCACCTCATCCACGCTGGACATGTGGCTCCGAACGCGAACGTCCATTTGATGTAGAATCTGGATGAGGTGACTACTTTCAACCCCTAATTCCTCAGCCAATTCAAAGACTCTATACTTTGCCAACCTGGAACCTCCGCTGCTGCTACGCCTGCCTATCGAGTACCTGCATTACTTTGGACGCCAGTTCTCCGTCCGTCACTCCCAGTATGGCCGTTCGTCCGCGGCCGATTGCCCTTCCCAGCGTGGCCACCGAGCCACACTGAACTACCGCGAGCTCGCTCCACAGCGCCTGCGGAAGCCTCGCTCTGGCGTTCTCCGACGCGTCGCGGGCCACCACGATCAGCCGCAACTGGGACGATCGGGCTGCCTGTTTGACAGACCGATCGCCGTGCACCGTCCGGCCAGCCCGTCTCGCGAGCCCGAGAATCTCCAGAGCCTTCTTGTCACCTGCCGATTCCAAAATCATCGCCTGACCACATCAGCCCGTGATTCAGTCTTCCGCGGAGCCATCAGCCGAAGATGCCGACGCCACCTCTTCTTGCTCGGGCGCTGTCTCCGATTCAACCGGAACTACCACTTCGATCTCGGTCACGCCCCTCTCCTGCTCCTCCTCGGCCGCGACCGGTTCGGCCGACGCAGCGGGATCTCCGAGGCGCTCTGTCTCCACGGATTCGGGTATCTCTTCCTCCACGGTTAACTCTTCGATGATCGCGATGACCGCGGTCGCCTCCTCCTCGCCGATTCCCGGCACCTGGAGCAGGTCTTCCCGTTCCATGTCCAGCAGGTCCACAAACTTGCTGATTCCCGCGGCCTGAAGGGCCGCCAGCGTGGCCGGAGTGAGTCCATCGAGTTCCGACAGCGCGAAGTCGGCCACTTCGTACTCGTCTCCGCTTCCGAACAGCTGCGTGTCGGCTCCCTTGGCCATCCAGTCCCGGCTGGAGTAGAGATCGATCTGCCAGCCGATGAGCTGCGATGCGAGTCGCACATTCTGTCCGTTTCTCCCGATCGCCAGCGACAGCTGGTCTTCGTCCACGATCGCCGTCACCACGTGCCGCTCCGCATCAGACATGACCTTGCTGACCTTGGCGGGCGCCAACGCTCGACGCGCGAAGATATCGGGATCCGGATGCCATGGAACGATATCGATCCGCTCACCGCTCAGCTCTGAAACGACAGCCTGCACACGAGAACCCTTCAGGCCAACGCACGCGCCGACCGGATCTACGGATTCGTCACGAGAGGAAACCGCAATCTTGGTCCGCCCACCTGCTTCACGGACGATCTCCTTGATCTCCACGATTCCCTGATAGATCTCGGGCACTTCGATCGCAAACAAGGCACGAACGAAAGCTGGATCCGCTCGCGACAACACAAGCCTGGGACCACGCGGCGTTTCCTCCAGCTTCTTGAGGACCGCCCGGATAGGTTCGCCCTGCCGAAATCGCTCCCGGGGGTTCTGCTCTCGCCACGGGATGGCCGCTTCGGCCTCTCGCGCGCGGTTCAGCATCACTACGAGCTTACCGCGCTCGATCTGCTGGATCTCGCCCGACACAAGCTCGCCTACTACCTCCGAAAATTCGTCCCGGATACGGTCGCGTTCACTCTCGCGGACCAGCTGTATGATTCTTTGCTTGGCCGCCATCACGGCGTTACGGCCGAAGTCTGAGAACGCGATCGGAATCTCGATCAGGTCGCCGGGCTGAAACTCCGGATCGTCCCAACGGGCCTCCTCGAGCAGGATTTCGCGGGCCGGATCCTCAACCTTCTCCACTACTTCCTTGAGCACCACGATCTTTATGTCGCCGTCCGGAAGGATCAGGATTTCGGCATCCACCGGGCCGCCGAAATGGCGGGCCAGGGCAGCCATAATCCCGTCCTTGATCAAACTATGCAGCTCTTCATCTGACAGCGATTTATTCGCCGCCATGACACGGAATGCCTCGACCACTGAAATCTGATCGTTCATAAGTGCCCTATCGCTATTATCGCCTAGAGATCGTCGGCCAGACGATACACGAGCGTTGCCCGAGCCAATCCCGACAGCGGGATCTCGAGCCTCTCATCCTCTACCTGAATCAGCGCGCACGGCTCGGTCCCATCCGGCACCAGCCCCACGAGCTCTCCCTCTACCTGTTTCGCCCCGGCGTGTAGGGGCTCATAGCCTCGGAGGCGAACCGTCGAGCCCGCAAAGCGCTCAAAATCTCTCTCCTTGACAAGCGGCCTCTCCACGCCAGGTGACGAGACTTCGAGCATGTACTCCGCCGCTCCATCGCGCTGGGCCAGGTACTCATCAACCGCACGGCTCACCCGGGCGCAGTCCTCAAGCGTGACTCCACGCGCACCCTGGTCCTCTACCTCCAGATGATCTATGCGTAGGCGAAGCAGCGGGCGTCTTCGTCCGCCTCCCCGCTCTAGCTGCACCAGCTCAAATCCGAGGCCTGCCAGGAACCCCTCGAGTTCTCTTTCCACGGTCGTTGCACCTGCGTCGGGGCCGTCACACCAAATCTCCATACAATAAAAAAGTGGGGCCTAATGAGCTTCCCCACTTCAAAAACCTTCGCTCTACGCCCGGGTCGGCCCTGCTTACCCGAGCACAAGTACTAAGATCGGAAAAGTAAGGGGAAGGCAGGTCCGGGGCAACCGCGTGAATGAAGCTGCGGAGACTTCAGCGAAGCCCTATGTAGGCCGCCATTCTGCCTTTGTCGCCGCCACTTCCCCGATGCGAGTGGAAGCGGGGCGCCTGACACCGACTGCAGTGCTCGGAGATTGAAATCTGGCTCCCGGGGACGCCCGCTGCTGTCGCCTGTCCAGCCAGCTGTTCCCTCAGGTCGACGGTTCCCTTGTCCGCCGGTCCAGAGTGTCTCAGGCCAAGCGCGGAAAGCACTTCCGGGCCGACTTCATAACAGTCCCCGCAGATCGCGACACCGAGGTGTACATGAACGTGCTCGATGTCCACGCCACACCGGTCGCCCAGTGCCGTAAGGCCAGCGCTGAGCACTCCGGCCGCTGTGCCGCGCCAGCCGGCGTGCAGCATACCGACGGCGTCCCCGCGGTCAGACGCCAGATAGACGGGTACACAGTCGGCCGTGGTAACGACCAGCAGCTGACCGGGCCCACCGATCAGACCGTCCGCCGCGCCCAGTATGCAAAGGCCTGGATTGGCGGTTGCAGGAGCTGCCACCACCCTGTCGCCGTGAACCTGTCGCACCACACACACCGCCGAAAAACCAAGTGTGTGCCCTAGAATCTCATAGCTTGCTGCCAGGTCCTGCGGCGTTCGAGCCGTAGTCATGCCGAAATCGAGCCCGGTCTCGGCCGTCGTAATGCCGGCAGTGACGTCCGGCAGCGCATCAGTCCAGACGTCAAGCGGAAGAATTCCGCCCGCTAGGGTGTCCGGCTCTTCCATCAAGCCGAGGCGTCATCCCCGACACGCTCGATCTGAGCGCCAAGCGCACGCAGCCTTTCGTCGATACGTTCGTACCCGCGCTCGATTTGCTGGATGTTGTAGATGCGGCTCTCACCTTCAGCCGCGAGCGCGGCGATAAGGAGCGCCATTCCGGCTCTAATGTCTGGGCTTTCCATAGTCGATCCGCGCAGCCGTGCCGGACCGACTACCACTGCCCGGTGCGGATCGCAGAGCACGATTTTCGCCCCCATGCCGATTACCTTGTCCGCGAAGTACATGCGCGATTCGAACATCTTCTCGTGTATGAGAACCGTTCCTCGGCACTGCGTCGCCACGACCAGGGCGATCGAGGTCAGGTCGGCAGGAAACGCTGGCCATGGACCATCACCCAGGGACGGAATCTGGTCTCCGTAGTCGGACTGAATTTCCAACAACTGCTCGGCGGGCAACCTCAGATCACCGTCTCGCAGGTCGAACTGTATTCCGAGACGGCCAAAGCCCACCCGCAGGGGATCGACGAGTTCCGGCTCCACATCCTGGATCGTGATCGCGGACCCGGTAATCGCGGCCAGCCCGATCATGCTTCCGATCTCGATGTGATCGGGTCCGATCCGATGAGTACAACCACCTAACTCGGACACGCCCTCGATCGTCAGCTCGTGCGTGCCGACGCCCTCCATGCGCGCTCCAAGAGATGCGAGAAAGCGGCAGAGATCCTGAACGTGTGGCTCCGCGGCAGCGTTTCGTAGACGTGTCGTACCCGAAGCGGTGGCCGCAGCCATAATGGCGTTCTCAGTGCCTGTCACCGAAGGCTCGTCGAGGAAGATGTCGGTCCCCTGAAGGCGCCTCCCGCGCAGCACGTACTCTTCGCCCACCTCCACCTCCGCCCCCAACTTGCTCAGGGCCAGGAAGTGCGTGTCTACCCGCCGGCGGCCGATAACATCGCCACCTGGAGGCGGCAGAACTACCTCGCCGCACCGAGCGAGAAGCGGACCCGCAAGCAGGATTGACGCTCTGATTTTGGAGGCCAGGTGAGCGGGTACCACACCGCTCGACACATGCTCGGAATCGATGCGCACGGTGTTCGGCGCGGTCCAGTCCACGACTGCGCCAAGGCCCTGAAGCACCTCGATGATGGTGTGCACGTCCCTGATGTCCGGAACGTTCTCCAGCACTACCGGATCCCGCGCCATGAGCGATCCGGCCAAAATCGGCAGCGCGGCGTTTTTGTTGCCGGCGGGCCGAAAGCTTCCCGACAGAGTGGCCGGTCCTTCGATTCTGAAGTGGCTCAACGTCTCCTCCTGAGGGAATCCACGCGGCCAACCTAGGCGACATACGCGGGCGTGAGCAACGCGGATGGACGTGGTCTTGGCGCCTTGACATGTTTTCTCGCACACTTCTATGCTTGCCGCGACCGGACCGCACCGGATGGTACCCTAGATGAAATGGACGTCAGATGCAGACTGAGTGCGAACTGCTCGTGGCCGTGATCCCTGAACCGGCACACCTGGAGGAAATCCTGACCGGGTTTCTGGAGCTCGGGATTCGTGGCGCCACGATCATCGAGTCTCAGGGAATGGGAAAACTGCTGGGCCACGATATCCCAGCGTTCGCCGGGCTTCAAAGCCTGATCGCCGGCTCGCGACCCGAGAACCGGACGCTGTTCAGCGTTATTGATGATCCTGCGAAGGTGGAGGCGGCACTCAGGCTGTTGCAGGAGTCGAGCGGCGGAGCCGACGAGCCCGCGACGGGAATCGCGTTCACTATTCCGATACTTCATGTGCAGGGACTGGCAGAGGATCTGCGGAGTGGGGCCGATTGAGCGGCCCGCATCGTGCAGTTGAGGCCGTCGGGAGCGTCTCGTATACTTCGGCTGGGCGCGTACTCTATTCGACCGCGGAGGATTGTTGAGTTTTACGGAAGCTCTGATTCTGGCATCGTTGATCCTGTGGGTCGTTCTTGGAAGCGGCCTCGTGCTGGCGATAGCCGTGCTCGTTCCCCGTCTCATTCGAGCGCTCAGGACGCTGGAGGGCATCTCGACTCGACTCGAGAATCAGGCCGCTCCTCTTCTCGCCCGATCCGACCAGCTTCTCGAGCAGTCCAGCCAGATCGCTTCTATGCTTCTGTCAAACGTTGAGGCGGTGGACGACACCGTTGCGCGGGCCACTGAGTCGGTCCTTAGAATGGTGGACCTGGCGGAGGAGCGCGCCTCAGACCTGAACGCCCTTCTGACCGTGGTGCAGGAAGAAGCAGAAGAGACTTTCTTCTCGCTCGCCGGATTGCTCCGAACGATACGCAGGGTGACAGGGAGAAGGAAAAGCCGCAAGCGCCCTCGTCGATTCCTCGGTCGAGAGCGCAGGCGGTACGGTTGAAGCTCCGCACACCGGGGTTCGTTGCGCTAATCGTTCTTGCACTCCTCCTACTGACCCCGGAGCCAGCCCTCGCGTGGGGCCCCGCCACGCATGCGCAGCTGGGCCTCGAAGTTCTACGCTCCCTCAACTTGTTTCCGTCCTCGATCGCAGCCCTACTGACCTCGTATCCGGTCGACTTCCTGTACGGCAATCTGGCCGCCGACATCTCGATGGCGAAGAAGTACGCGGCGGCCGGTCGGCACTGCCACCACTGGCATGTGGCCGAGGAGATATACGAAGAGGCCGGCGACGATCCACAGCTCCGCGCCGCCATGCTGGGGTATCTGTGCCATCTGGCAGCGGACGTGCTGGCGCATAACTGCTTCGTTCCGCGGCAGTTGCTCCTCACCTCCTCGACCAAGGCTCTCGGGCATTCGTACTGGGAGCACCGCATGGACGCGGACCTGGGGCCCGCCCCGACCACTCTGGCCCGCTGGGTAGTGACGGAAGCCGACCATGCACGAACAGACGAACTATTTCGCCGGGTCCTCTCGGACACTCTGTTCAGCTTCGGCACGAATAGGCGGATTTTTCGGGGAATGATTCGAATCAGTGGCCATGAAGGTTGGCAGGCGATTTTTGATTCGCTGGTAGATCGATCACGCTGGGACCTCGCGCCCGACGAAGTAGATATGTACCACCGGTACGCGTTCGAGCTGGTGGCCGGCTTTCTGGCCGAGGGCAGCTCTTCGGCGGCGGTACGGCAGGATCCGATCGGCGATGCGGCTCTGGGTGAGGCCAAGCGGATCCGGAGGCGCGTACTGATGGCCGGAAGTTGGCAGGACAGTGAAGCGCTTCGGCGAACGGCCGACTATCACTTCCCCAAGCCGAGTGGCGAGGTCAAGTACTGGGAGCGGCGCGGGGAGACGGGTGACCTGTCGGACCGCTTGCTCGAAGAAGCGCATTTCGCCATCGGTAGGCCAACCTCGCGACTTGCTCCGTCCTAGGTCCGGCATCCGCACGGTGACACAGCTAGGTTTCGGTTTCGGCCGCCAGATGACCCCTTAGGGCGTCGCGTGTCCTGCGGGGATCGGCCCGGCCGCCGGACGCACGCATCACCGCGCCCATGAAGAAGCCGATGAGCTTCTCTTCTCCGCCCCGATACCGGGCGGTCTCATCAGGGTGAGCTTCTACGACCTCTGAGATCCAAGCCGATAGCTGTGTGTCATCCTGAACCTGCGCCAGCCCATGCCGAGCGATCACATCATCGGGATCCTGGCCCGCCTCCTCGCCGAACATCAGCCGCAGCGCCTCGCTGGCCGTGTCGGAGCTGAGCACCCCCTCTGACCGCATCGTGACAATCCGCGCCAAAGCCTCCGGTGGAATGAGTTGCTCTTCCGCCGAGTTCACGCCGCGCCGGTTCAGCTCCGCGGCCAGATCGCCCATGATCATGTTCGCGGCGCTCTTGGCCAGCTTCGCTCCGGTGCGCTCCGCGACCGACTCGAAGTAGGAAGCACGGGCCGGACTCGTGCTCAGCAGGCGCGCGTCGTATTCCGAAAATCCGTACTGTGACTGGAAGCGCGCCTCGAGCTGATCAGGGAGCTCGGGAAGGCTCTCCCGCTCTTCCTCGATCACCGCTTCGTCAATCGCCAGCAGGGGTAGATCCGGCTCCGGGAAGTAACGGTAATCCGTCGCCTCCTCTTTCCCACGCATCGGCCTCGTTTCGCCGGCCACCGGATCGAACAGGCGTGTCTCGTGCCGAACATCGTCACCGGCCTCGACGACAGCCACCTGCCGCGCGAACTCGAACGACAGAGCCTTCTCGACGTGCGCGAACGAATTTAGGTTCTTGACCTCGGTCTTCGTTCCGAGGCCTGTACTACCGACCCGCCGGACGGAAAGATTAGCGTCCGCCCGCAGACTTCCCTCCTCCATGTTACAGTCGCTGACGGCGGCGAAGTGCTCGAGCAGCTGCTTGAGCCGCGTCAGGTAGGCCCGTGCCTCGGCGGGGCTGCGCAGATCAGGCTCCGTCACGATCTCCGCCAGAGGAACTCCAGCCCGATTCAGGTCGACGGCCGTACACCCATCGAACCGGTCGTGCTGCGACTTGCCAGCGTCTTCTTCCAGATGGAGTCTGCGCACACCGACGACTCGCTCTTCTTCTCCGGTCCGAATCCGGACGCTGCCGCTCGTAGCCAAAGGCCAGTCGAACTGGGTGATCTGGTACCCCTTGGGAAGATCCGGATAGAAGTAGTTCTTGCGATCGAATCGGGATGTGGCGTGCACCGAGCATCCGAGCGCCAGTGCCGCCCGGACGCCGAGACGCACGGCCTGTTCGTTCGGAACCGGAAGCGCTCCCGGCAGGCCGAGGCATACGGGGCACACGCGCGTGTTGGGTGGCGCCCCATATTCGGCCAAACAACCGCAGAACATTTTTGTGGACGTCCTGAGTTGCACGTGCACCTCGATGCCGATGACCGCTTCCCAGCCGTCTGCACCTGGAGTGCCTGCGGTCATGCTGCCGTCTCCTGCAGCTCGGGACATGCATAGCCGGTCAACTCTTCAAGGCGCAGGGCGAGACCCAGTAAGGTCTCCTCCCCAAAACGCGGCGCCATGAACTGTGCCCCGATCGGTAGGCTCCCGATGTTGCCAATCGGCACGGAGACCGCGGGAAGCCCCGCAAGATTGGCGGACACCGTGTAAACGTCCGACAGATACATGTCGTACGGATCCGCGATTTTCTCGCCCAGCCGAAACGCGGTAGTTGGGGTCGTAGGAGTGAACAACGCGTCCACTTCCGACTCGAATACGCGGTCAAAATCTCGAACGATAGCCTGCCGGACGAGCTGAGCGCGGCCATAGAATTCGTCAAAGTAACCGGCCGAGAGCGCGAACGTCCCGAGCATGATGCGGCGCTTCACTTCGGCTCCGAAGCCACGGGCCCGGGTCCGCGAGTACAGGTCCTCCAGCCCGGACGAGGACGTGTCACGCAGGCCGTACCGCACCCCGTCGTAGCGGGCCAGGTTGCTGGACGCTTCGGCCGGCGCAATTACGTAGTAGCAAGGAATGGCCGCCGGAGTGCTGGGAAGGGACACCTCCCGGATCTGCGCACCGGCGGCTTCGAGCTGCGCCAGCGACGCGTCGAAAGCCGCCCGAACCCCGGCATCGAGACCAAGTCCCAGATACTCATTGGGCACACCGATCACTTGACCATCCAGCTGTACGCCGTCGAGCGCAGACGCACGCGGCGCCGGCCTATCCTGGCAGGTGGCATCCCGCGGATCGGCGCCGGCGATAATCTCCAGCACCCGTCCCGCATCCCGTACACCGCGGGTCAGGATTCCGATCTGATCCAGGCTGGATGCGAAGGCCACGAGCCCATACCTGCTCACCCTGCCGTAGGATGGCTTGAGTCCTACCAGTCCGCAGAAAGAGGCGGGCTGCCTGACCGATCCTCCGGTCTCTGAACCCAGCGCGAACGGGACGACTCCAGCCGCGACCGCCGCGGCGCTTCCGCCGGAGCTTCCGCCCGGCACCCGGTCCCGGTCGTACGGATTCCGGCTTGCGCCAAACGCGCTGTTTTCGGTGGAGGAGCCCATCGCGAATTCGTCGCAGTTCGTCTTCCCGAACAGCCTGGCACCGGCCGCCTCGAGGCGCGCCACGGCGGTTGCTCTGTATGGAGACCGATAACCCTGGAGAATCAAAGAGCCGCACGTGGTGGGAAGATCCAGCGTACAGATGTTGTCTTTGACCGCGTACGGAACACCTTCCAGCTCCCCATCTGCCTGCGGGCCGGACTCCTGTGGGGTGTATTCGTCGATGGTGCTCAGGAACGCGTTGAGCGCCGGATCTCCGGCCTCAAGTTCAGCCTGGCGGGCCGCCGCACGCTCCAGCAGCTCCTCTGGCGTCGAGCCGCCGGCCAGGAGGCGCTGCGCTTCGTCAATCGTCCGGATCATGAGTCGCCGTTCTTCCCGCCCAGCGCTTCCAGCCTGGGAACCACGATCAATCCATCTCGCGCATCGGGCGCCAGTGACTCCACTGGCAATGCGAGCCGTTCCGCCGACTCCACATCTTCACGGAGAACTGGGTCGAGTGAGCGCGGCGTGGGACCTGTCTGCTGCGGGACATCGACTTCCTCGAGCGCCGCGAAGTAGTCCAGGATGGATGACATCTCGGCCCCCAACCTCTCGACTTCGGATTCGTCGAGACTGAGGCGGGCCAGTCTTGCGACGTGTCGCACCGTATGGGGATCTACTATCGTCATGTGGCTCTCTTCGGTTTCACTCCGGCCGCAGACGTGCGTGCGCGACCACGACCCTCTTCGTTCCGTATCCTTCGAACTCAATGTCCGCCTTCACCGAGGCGCCGTGTCCGCTGACCGTCAGGATTTCACCGGCTCCGAAATGGGGATGCACGACCCGAGCACCGGGCTCCAGACGGAGCGGTTCCTGTGTATCTTCAAAATCATAGCGGACGCCAGCCGGCTCCGACCCTGAACGCGTTTCCGCGGCCGGACTCCGCTGCCAGGAAAACCTAGTCTCGGATTGGTCGCTCGTCGACGGTGCTGGCCGGCGGGGCTTTCGTGCGCTGGGAGCCTGGTGCCGCCGGTACGTTCTTCCCCCTACGTGAATGCGGTGTACTGACTCCTCCGGCAGCTCGTGGAGGAAAGGAGACGGCGCCGACCAGCTCTCCGCTCCGTATCTCCAGCGCCGGTCCGCGTGCGACAGCAACAGGTGGTCTTCAGCGCGCGTGACGCCCACGTAGAACAAGCGGCGTTCCTCCTCGAGTTCTTCCTCCGACTCGGAGGCCCGAGCCAGTGGGAAGAGACCGTCCTCCAGCCCTACCAGAAAAACGACAGGAAACTCGAGACCCTTGGCGTTGTGGATCGTCATCATGGTAATGCAGTTTTCAGAATCGTCCACTTCGTCGGCTTCCGTTTGCAGCGCTGCGGACTGAAGATAGAGTTCGAGATCCGTGCCTCCGGCCTCAGCGTCCTCGACCTGAGATGGGTCGAAGGCGGCGGCGGCGGCGAGGAGTTCCGTGACATTGGCCAGCCGGTTCTCTCCGTCATCCTCCGACTCCAACGCCGCAATCAATCCACACGACGTCAGGCACTCCCTGAGCACCGCCTCGACGGTCTCTTGCCGGCTGAGCAGCCGAAGCGCCGCAATGGCGGCCGCAAAGTCTACGAGCGCGCGAGCCCCAGCCGGCGGGAGGCCAGAAACTTCGGCGGCACGTTCCGCGGCGGCCAGAAGCGGCACCCCCTCCTCGGCGGCCCAGTCCCCGAGACGCTCGAGCGTGACCGACCCGACCCCGCGGCGCGGCCAGGACACGGCCCGTCCGAAGGCCGTCTCGTCGGCAGGATTCACCGTAAGGAGGAGGTAGGCCAGCACGTCTTTTATCTCCCGCCGTTCGTAGAAGCGGACTCCTCCGACGACACGATACGGGATCCTCACCCTCCGCAGCGCTTCTTCGAGGGGCCGCGATTGGGCGTTGGTTCGGTACAGAATGGTACAGTCGGTGGCGCGAACTCCGAACGCCCGGAAGCGCTCCACAACCCACTTCGCCTCAGCTTTCTCGTCCCGCAGCCGGGCTACCACTACTGAGTCTCCCGGGGCGCGCTCGGTGCGAAGCCTCTTTTCCTTCCGCGATCGGTTTAGAGCGATGACCGCGTTGGCCACTTCGAGTATGGAGGCGGAGGACCGATAATTCTGCTCCAGCCGGACGACCTCGGCCCCCGGGAAGTCGCGTTCAAAGTCCAGAATGTTTCTTACGTCAGCCCCACGCCAACCATAGATCGACTGATCGTCGTCCCCCACCACGCACACGTTTCCGTGACCCTCGGCCAGCCGGCGTACAATTCGGTACTGGGCATGATTGGTATCCTGATACTCATCCACCAGAATGTGAAGGAACCTATCCGCGTAGTGGTCCCCGACGGCCGGGTTGTTCTCCAGGAGCATGGCCGTGTGGAAAAGAAGATCGTCAAAGTCGTACGCGTTAGCCTGCACCAGCATGCGGTCGTATACCGGATATACGGTGGCGACAGCCCTGGACATCAGGTTGAAGGCGGTTCCGGAGTACTCCTCGGGCGTCACGAGAGCGCTTTTTGCGTCCGAGATTCGCCCTCGGATAGCCTGCGGCGACCAGCGCTGCGTATCCAGGCCGGCCTCTTCCATGGCTCGCCGGATGACCCGCAAGGTGTCATCGGAGTCATAGATCGTGAAGCCCCTGCTCCTCGACGCTCCCTCCGACTCGCGCCTCAAGACACGCGCTGCGATCGAATGAAATGTTCCAACCCAGAGTCCGCGCGGCTCACTTCCAATGAGGTCCGTGATTCGGTTGCGCATGACTCCGGCCGCCTTGTTGGTGAAGGTCATGGCCAGAATGCGCTGCGGCGGCACGCCTTCCTCTTGGATGAGGCGCGCTACACGGGTCGTCAGGACGCGCGTCTTGCCTGAACCGGCGCCGGCCAGGACCAGGAGCGGACCGAGACCGTGTTGGACCGCGCTGTGTTGCTCCGGATTTAGCTGTGGGCCAGCCATCAGGCGGACCCAAGCAAAGGTAGCTCGATGCGGAACGAAGCACCGCTGGGGGTGGGCTCGAGCTCAATACTGCCTCCATGCATTTCAACGAAAATGCGCTCTGTGAGAGACAGTCCGACCCCCCAGCCACCTTTCTTCGTGGTCACCCCGACATCGAACAGGCGATCCCGAACTGCCAGCGGCACGCCAGGACCATCGTCGCTCACGCGCAGCACCGCCCGGTCGTTTTCGAGGCCGACATAGGCGATTCGAATCTCGCCCTCGCGCCCCGCCAGCGAATCGAGCGCGTTCTTGATCAGGTTTTCAAACCCCCACTCGAGCAGCGTGGAGCTGCCCCGAAGAACAGGACCTTCGGGGGGCAGATCCAGGGTCAGGCGCACGCGGCTGGTCAGGGATGGTAAGCGGGAAGAGAAATAGCGCTGTAGACCTTCCAGTACAGGCGCCAGGTCAACACGGCCCAGCTCGGGCGCCAATCCGATCAACTCGAACCGGCGCGACACTTTGCGCAGACGGCTTACGTCCGCTTCCATCTCGCCCAACAGGTCCACGTCCTGGGCCCCCGCCAGGCCGTCAGGTCCGGCGGCCAATTCCAGCCAGCCGGACAGCGAGCTCAGGGGCGTCCCCATCTGGTGGGCAGACTCGCGGGCCATCGCAGTCCAGAGTCGTTCGCGTTCGCCCCGACCTGTCTCGCGAACGGCCCAGCCACCGAGCAGGAGCACTCCCAACAGAAGGGCCGCCTGGAGCCAGGGAATCCACTTCAACCTGCGCAGGGACACCGGCTCTCCGTAGTGCACCACGAGGTTCAGCGTAGAATCAACCAGGGGCATAGATCGGGCGTCGAGCCGTGCCACATACTCGCGCACCCGCTCCCGCCCAGCCGGGTCCCCGAGGTCGACTTCAAAAGGCAGGTTCCTGGCGTCGTTGGGCACGCCCTGTACGTCTGTGAGCACGACCGGTATTTCGATCTTGTACAGCTCATCGAGGAGCTCCAGCATACTCTCGAAAGACAGGCCGTCCTGCGATACGGCGCTCTGGACGACCCGAAAGTAGATGCGACTGTAGGAACTGGCGTCTCGCCGGAGTGTGTTGGCGATTCTGGTCGTGTACACGAGGTAGGAAATCAGGATGGCGGAAAAGGCGAGCGCTATCCCCAACGTGACCCGGCGGCGCCTCACGGTACGGTCAGACGGTCAGTTCCCATGTGCGGCTGTAGAACCTTCGGAATTCGGACCGATCCGTCCTCTTCCTGACCGTGTTCCAGTAGAGCTACCAGAGTACGAGCTAGAGCCACTCCCGATCCATTCAGCGTCGTAACGAACGCTGGCTTGCCGCCGGCTGCCGGCCGGTAGCGGATCCCGCCGCGTCGCGCCTGAAAGTCCCCATAGCTGGAGCAGCTGGAGACCTCTAGCCACTTATCGACACCTGGAGCCCACACCTCAAGATCGTAGGTAATGGAGTTGGCGAACCCGAGATCCCCCGCCGGGAGAAGAACACGCCGATACGTCAGTCCGAGCCTCTCAAGCACGACTTCCGCATGGCGGGTGAGCATCTCCAGTTGCTCCTCGGCTACTTCCGGAGAGCAGAACCGGACGAGTTCAACCTTGTCGAATTGATGCACTCGCAGCAGACCCCGCGTATCGCGGCCCGCCGCGCCAGCCTCGCGGCGGAAGCAGGGTGTAAACGCCACATACGCCTTCGGCAATTCCGATTCATCCAGAATCTCTTCCCGGTGAAGATTGGTCACCGGCACCTCAGCCGTAGGGACCAAAAATAGATCGTCGGGCTCCGTTCGGTACACGTCCTCCTCAAACTTCGGCAGCTGACCCGTGGCCGTGAGAGCGTCTCGGTTTACCAGCAGCGGCGGCGCGACCTCTACGTAGCCGTGTTCGTCGGTATGGAGGTCGAGCATGAATTGAATGAGAGCGCGGGAAAGACGAGCGCCTGCTCCAAGCAGAAGGGGAAAACCGGACCCGGCGATCCGTGCCGCTCGCTCCAGGTCTAGGATCCCGAGCCGTGCGCCGAGATCCCAGTGAGAGACTGGCTCAAAGTCGAACGATGCCTGTTCTCCCCACTCCCTGAGTACGGGGCCCTCCCCTTGTTCGCCAGCAGGCACGCGGGCATCCGGCAGGTTGGGAAGACCGAGAAGTGAGTCCCGAAGCTGGTCCTCAATACTCCCCAACTCTCGGTCCAGCACCTTGATCTCGTCGGCCACAGCCTTCATCGCCCCGACCAGATCCTCGGCGGCTTGGCCACGCCGCTTCCGCTCGCCGACTTCGTGCGACGCCTTGTTCCGGCGTGCTTTCAGGACCTCTACCTCTCCGATTACGGTGCGACGGCGCTCCTCGAGTGAAAGACAGAGATCGAGCGTCGCCACAGCCTCTTCATCACCGCGCAGCGCCAGGCCGGCTTGGGCCGCGGATGGATTGGCTCGCAGAGCCTTGATGTCGAGCAATACCTAAGCCTCGGCGAGCTGCAGGTCGATCTGCTCGCAGTTGGGATTCCGTACGAACCGCAGCCGTATTTCGAGGGCGTCTGAATCGATCGATAGGACCTCGAATTTGGCGAACAGACGGCACCGTAACTGGAACACGGGGTTGCGCCGACTGACTGCGAACAGGACGTCGCCTTCCTGAACCGTCAGCGCGTCCATGGAGTAACCGGTGGTTGGCGCCTCCGTAACCCCGTTGAAGTCCTCCGAGGACGGTTGGAGGGCCGCGTCGGACTCCTCTCCAGTGACGGCGGAGCGCGGCTCGAGAGTAGCCGTGCCATCCGGGGCGAGGGCGAACAGAAAGTCCCAGTTCGCAATCTGATCCGTCCGGACCGCCGCATCGTTCAGGAGATCATAGGCTGCCGGGTCTATGAGACTGCCGTTATTGAAATCGAACAGCGATACCTCTACAGGTTCACTTGGATTAGGTATCAGCGTGGTTCCGAGGGTGTCGCTGCAGCCCGTGAACAGCACGGTACAGGCACCGATCGCGATCAAGTGTTGTTTTAGCACAGACTCGTCCGAAGTTAGGGGTGCGAATCCGCCAAGATGCCGGGCCATGTGAAATAGTTCAAGCACTCGCTGACATCTTCTCGGCACACCGGTAATCTCCCGTGTGCCGGACCGCGCACCCGTGTTACTTTGCGACCCATGCGACCACACGTCGTGATCCTAGCTGGTGGAATCGGATCCCGGTTCTGGCCCGCTTCTACACCAGCGCGGCCCAAACAGCTCCTCGCGCTCGGCGGAGACAGACCGCTCATCTCTGACACGCTGACGCGGGCTTCGGAACTGGTGGGACGAGATAAAGTCCGTATCCTGGTGGGAAACCGTCTGGCCAAGCTGTTCCGCCAGGCGGAGCCGTGGCTGACCGATGATCATTTCTTCCTGGAGCCCAAGGCTGCCGGCACCGGCCCGGTACTCACCTGGGCGGCGTATAGGTTGTGGCAAGAAGATCCCGAAGCCACAATGATTTCCCTGCACGCCGACCACGTGATCTCTCCGCTTGAAGAGTTCCAAGCGTCGCTCGAACGTGCCGTTGACACGGCGGAGAAACGAAACGCCCTGGTCTGTGTGGGAATCCACCCGGAGCGCCCCGATACTGGTTACGGCTACATCCGGCTGGGCGACGAAAGCGCTCCCGGCGTCCGAACAGCAAGACGATTCGAAGAGAAGCCGGACAGGGCCCGGGCTTCGACCTACGTCGCCTCCGGCGAGTACGTCTGGAATAGTGGCATCTTCGCCTGGCGGGCGGCTGATTTCTTGGCGGCCGTACGAGAGTTGACGCCAGAAATCAGCGCAGCACTGCCTCATCTGGAACGGGGCGATCCCGTGGCATTCTTCGACCAAGTCATCCCGATCAGCGTGGACGTCGGAGTCCTAGAACGCGCCGACAACGTGGAGGTCGTCGAAGCGACGTTCGAGTGGGACGACGTCGGCAGCTGGGGCGCCATAGGCCGCACCAAGCCAGCCGATAGCGACGGCAATCACGTAGTTGGCTCGGCCAGCCTGAGGGAAGCGTCCGACAACATCGTGTGGTCCGAAGATGGGCGTGTCGTGCTGTTTGACGTGGAGGGTCTGGTAGTCGTCCGGAGCGGCGATCAGACTCTGGTCACGAGCCGCGGCGGCGCGGAACGACTCAAGGAATTGGTGGATCAGCTTGAGAACGAGGCACGCCATTGAATCTCTACATGTTCGACGACCTGGTTGCGGACACCTGGCATCCATTCGCCCTAACGAGACCCGTCGCCGAACTCCTGTACGGAGCCATGACGCTCCGCCGCCGCATCGAGAAGGCCTCGGGGATTCGGGCATCGGCCACATTGACGCGCCCCTGGCTGAGCGGCTTCGCGGAAACGGAAGCGCCGCCGGGACGCGCCCGGGAAGAGTCGGGCGATCTTCCGACCGACGAAGATAGGCTTCTGGTGACGAGCCGAGCCGTCATTGATGCGATTCCAGTCGACGAACTGGATGGCGGCGGCGCTCGCACTCTGTGGCTCATGGACGCGGTGGCCGGCTACTTGTTGCCTGCCGGCACACCCAACCTCGATCCGGGTCAGCTCGCGTCTCTGGAACCCATCCGTGACTCGGTCGATGTTGAGCTGGCCGGCGAGCTCCTCGGCGGCCCCTGGCATCTGGTTGGTGGGCTCCGGGACCGGCTGGCCGCCGATCTCGAGGGCACTACGGATGAACCGGAGGATGGCAGCCGGCTTCTCGACGTGGAGCAACGGGTGGGAGATGGCCCGGTAACGGCAGGCCCAAATGTCCAGGTCGAACCGGGTGTTCTGTTCGATACTCGCGATGGAGCAATCCATCTGGGCGCTGGCACGGAGGTGCGCACCGGTTCCCGACTGGCCGGACCAATGTGGGTGGGCGCCGGCTGCCGCCTGCTGGGTGGATCTATGAGCGGTGTAGCCGCCGGGCCATGCAGCTATCTCCGCGGCGAGATTGAGGACAGCCTGATCCTCGGCTATTCCAACAAGGCACATGACGGATTCATCGGGCACAGCTACCTGGGCCGCTGGGTCAACCTGGGAGCGCTGTCCACGACCAGCGACCTCAAGAACAATTACGGCGAAGTACGGCTCGGCGGACCCGAGGGTTCGATTGATACGGGCCTCACGAAGCTCGGCAGTCTGCTGGGAGATCACACCAAGACGGCCATCGGCACAATGCTGGGAACAGGATCGGTAATCGGGGCTGGCTGCAATCTGTTCGGGGACGGGCGGCCGCCTGTATGGGTTCCACCCTTCTCGTGGGGTTTCGGGCCCGAAGCCGTGGCACACGATCGGGAAAAGTTTCTGGAGACGGCTGGAAAGGTAATGGCCCGACGAGGCGTGGAATCGGCCGACTTGCACACCTGGTTGGGCGCTGCCTGGGATGCCGCCCGCGGATGAGACTGGCCTCGCTGGGTAGTGGGAGCGCCGGCAACGCGTTGGTCGTGGAAGGTGGACGGACTCGGTTGTTGATCGACGCCGGGTTCAGTGCCCGGCAGATCGAGCTCCGGTTGAGGAAGCTGGGCATGGAGCCCGCAAGTCTGAGTGGCGCACTCATCACTCATGAACACCAGGATCACTCGCGAGGCGCCGGCGTGCTTGCCCGCCGGTGGGGACTGCCTCTGTTCATGACGGCGGGTACGGCTGACGCGTGTGCCGGGCTGTTTTCGGGGACAGAACGGATCGTTCCTATCCAGGGAGATCGGGCCTTTACCCTGGATGATCTCGAAGTCGAGCCACTTCAGACGACGCACGATGCGGCCGATCCGATCGCCGTATGCGTCCATGAGCCGCGCACCGGACTGCGGGTCGGCGTCGCCACGGATCTCGGCCGTCCCACCACATCGGTGCGCCGCGCCCTGGGCCGCTGCCACTTCCTCGTTCTCGAATCCAACCACGATGAGCTACGCCTGCGCGAGAGTCCGTACCCGTGGTCGGTGAAGCAGAGAATCGGCGGTAGCCGGGGGCACCTCTCGAACCGTCTTGCCGGAGATCTCGCGGCTGAGCTGGTTCACCCCGATCTGGGCGGCGTGCTTCTGGCCCATCTGAGCGGAGAATGCAACAGCCGCGAAGAGGCGCGCAACGAGGTCGGGCGCAGGTTGGCCCGAGCCGGATTCAAGGGCCTTCTACAGATCGCTGAGCAGCACGAGCCCACCGCCGTTTATGACATCGGAGTACTAGCCGCCCATGCCCGGCCAACTCGTCAGCTCAGCCTGTTTGAGGGTAGGCCGGCCTAAGCCTTGAACAGGCGAACAATGTCGGCCGAGAAGGCCCATACCATCAGGCCCAGCACGATCAGAAAGCCGAGCTGCGTGAGGCGCAGCCGGCCTTGCAGACTCATGGCGCGACCTCGGACCGCTTCCATGCCCAGGAACAGCATGTGCCCGCCGTCCAGAACCGGAATGGGTAGTAGATTAAGTACGGCCAGGTTGACGCTCAGTATCGCCATGAAGTTGAGGAGATCCCAGAAACCCGAGCGAGCGAACTCGCCTGACAACTGCCCGATCATGATGGGACCACCCAGGTCTCCCGGGGGAACCTGGCCGGTAAAGAGCTGGCGAAGAAAGTCTCCGATAGAGGTCGCCCAGTACCAGGTTCGGTAGGCGCCTTCGCCGATGGCCGGGAGAAGACCCATCGGACGGCTCGAGCCGGTGGCCCGGAAGCTCACTCCGATGCGGCCCACTTCGACGGTGTCCCTCGCGATCTTGTGGTAGATTCGTGTCGGAGCGGGCGTCACGACCAGATCCAGCAGTTGCTCGTCCCGCAGCACGGTGATCTCGAGCGGGCGCTGAGCGGACTGTTCAATAGCTGACACGACCTCACCGCGGTGGTGTACCGCTTTTCCCTCCACACTTACGATTTCGTCACCCGGAAGCAGCCCGGCCGCCTCGGCCGGCATCTCTGGTGTCACCTCGAAGATGGACGCCGGCGCCAATCCCTGCGTGCGTGCGATGGCCGAAAAGGCGACGAACGCGAACAGGATATTCATCGTCACGCCAGCGAGTATGACGATGGTGCGCGCCCACAGCGGCTTGGCATCAAAATCTCTGGGAGACGGTTGCCGCGGCGGACCTTCTGAGGCGCCACCTTCCAGGGCTGCGTACGCCTCTTCGTCCACCATCCCCTCCATCTTGACGTAGCCGCCGAGTGGAAAGGCGGAAATGACATACTCCGTCTCTCCGCGGCGGAACCCGACAAGCTTCGGGCCGAAGCCGATCGAAAACCGGCTGACTTCAATGTCTACTGCCTTGGCTGCCCAGTAGTGCCCCAGCTCGTGGACCAGGATCAAGACACCGAGAACAACGATCGTAGCGAGGATGGTGATCAGCATATATGTGGCTATTCCGTTGGCTGTTTATTCGTGAGATCGGGCGCCGCTACCGTACCGCTGTTTTCACACCCGGTGTCGTGCGAGGTTCCGGAGCTCCGAGCCTGTATGGCAATCCGCGCCAATAACCGCGCCCGGGCATCGATCTCGCGGAGCCGCTCGAGGCTGCCCACGGGCACCGGGGCCGTTTGAATGAGAACGTCACCTACAATGGCCGAAATACCTTGAAAATCAAGAGCGCCATCCAGGAAGGCGGCGACAGCCACCTCATTGGCCGCGTTGAACACCGCAGGCATCACTCCACCCTGCCGGCCGGCGTCCACTCCGAGTTCGAGGAGCGGGAAGTCCTGCCTTCGTGGATCCTCGAAGCTCAGCGGTCCTCCGCCCACCAGATCTAGAGGCACGAACTCGTTCTCCAGCCTTTCCGGAAAAGACAGAGCGTACTGAATCGGAACTTCCATGCTCGGATTGCTGAGCTGAGCTATGGTGGAGCCGTCCCGGAATTCAACCATCGAGTGAACCACTGAACTCGGGTGGACCAGCACTTCGATGCGGTCGTAGCCCACACCGAAAAGGAGGTGCGCCTCAATGACCTCCAGCGCCTTGTTGGCCAGCGTGGCGGAATCGACCGTAACTTTGTCGCCCATATCCCAGATGGGATGGGCAAGCGCGTCGGCCCGGGTTACTTCTTGAAGGGCCCGTGTCGAGTGGCTTCGGAAAGGGCCGCCCGAGGCCGTGAGAATGATTCGCCTGACCTCGGAAACAGGGCGCGACTGAAGGCACTGAAAAATTGCGCTGTGCTCGCTATCCACAGGTAGCAGCTCGCCTGTGCCGCCTCGCCACGCGTCCAGGACCAAAGCACCCCCGGCAACCAGAGACTCCTTGTTGGCCAATGCGAGCCGCTTTCCGGCCGTGAGCGCGGCGAGCGTAGCTTCGAGACCGGCGAAGCCCACCACCGCATTGACTACCGTATCGGCTGCGGCTGTGGCTGCCGCTCGTACGACTTCGTGCTCGCCGACCCGCCATTCGCCGGACCACCGTGGCTTAAAGCCGGCTGGTGGTTCGTGGGCCAGAACTACGAAGTCGGGATCGAATTCCAGCGCCAGTTCGTCCAGGCCAGACGCGTTGGAGGCGGCGGCCAGAGCGAGAGGTCGAAATCGGCCTGGGTGCCGGCGAATTACGTTGAGCGTAGATCGGCCGATCGAACCCGTCGCACCCAGCACAATGACGTTTCGGACGGAGCTCAAGTCGCCACCCACAAAAACACGAAAGCCGTAGGAATAGTCCAGAGCAGCGAGTCCATTCGATCCAGCAGGCCTCCGTGCCCCGGCAGGAGTGCCGAAGAGTCCTTCACTCCACACTCTCGCTTCAGAGCCGACTCGGCCAAGTCGCCCACCGTCGCTGCGGCCGCGATCGCCATACCAAAGAGTGACAGTCCCACCACGCCTAGAGATTGGTAGATATCGGGCAGCAGGAACCAAGCATAAACCAGAGCGCCGATCCCACCGGACAGTAGACTGGCGAGTCCTCCTTCACGCGTCTTGTTCGGGCTGATCCTGGGCGCCAGTTGGCTGCTGCCGAAAGCGCGGCCAGCGAAATAGGCGGCCGAGTCGGTCAGCCAGGTCAGGACGACAGGAAACAGGAACAAGAGCGTCCCCTCAGTTCGATCCATCCCCATGTTGCGGAGGGCCACGCCGAAGCCGAGAAGACCGCCGACGTAGAAAACTCCCGTGACCGTCAGCGCGGCGGAGGTAAACGGCCCGTCCTCGGGTCTCACCGTAAGGGTTGCGTAGGCGGTCACGAACAGCAGCGTGACCAGGAGCAGCAGCCACACTCGGCCCAGGCCGCCGACGTACACGAGCAGCGGAAACGCGGCTGCCGCCAGCACTGCCAGGCGGGCTGGAACGAGAGATCCCCGCTGCTTCAGCATTCCCATGAGTTCCGACGTGCCGATGGCCGCAAGCAGGGACAGGCCCGCGGCGAACCAGGGCCCACCGATCCAGGTCACGGCCACCACCACCGGAATGCCAACGGCGGCCACGGTCAGGCGCTGTCCGAGATTGCTCAAGAGCCGCCGTCCTGACCGCCCACTCCGCCGAACCGGCGCTCCCGGCCCGCGAAATCCCTCAGTGCCCGGTACAAATCGGCCCGCGTGAAATCGGGCCACAGGACGGGCGTGACGTGAATCTCCGCGTACGCGATCTGCCACAGGAGGAAGTTGGAGATCCTGAATTCACCCGAGGTGCGAATCAGGAGATCCGGATCCGGCCAGCCCGCGGTCAGCATTTCGCCGCTCATTGACTGCTCGGTTACATCGGTCGGGCTCAGATCGCCTTCGGCTACCTGTTCTGCGAGCCTGCGGGCGGCTCTCACGATTTCGTTCCGAGAGCCGTAACTGATGGCAAAATTGAGCTGCATTCTCGTCTGATCAGCGGTATGACTCTCGAGCTTCTGAACTGCGTCACGGGCGAGCTTGGACAACCGATCGAGTTCACCGAAGAACTTGACCCGAATTCCCTGCTCGCGGAGATCGTGCTTCTCGATCTCGACGAACTCACACAGAAGGCTCATGAGGGCCTTCACTTCGAGCCTCGGACGGCTCCAATTCTCCTGGGAAAACGCGTACAGTGTCAGGTAATCCAGATCGGCTTCCAGCGCGCCTTCCACGGCCTCGCGAACCGACTTCATGCCCTGCCGATGCCCCCTCCACCGCGGCAGTCCTTTTTGCCGGGCCCAGCGGCCGTTCCCATCCATGATGATGGCTACATGTTTTGGTCGCTCGGCCGGATCCGGCAGTTGGAGATCGGAATCGGCTGCGGTAGTCCTCACGGGCGACCACCCGAGGACGACCCCGACGGTGTCCTGCTCGACTCCTGGAGCCGGCGCAGGGCCGGAATTCCGCCGGCGAAGCTGTACGCCTCATACCCCTCGGACTGAAGCCGCTCGGCCAGCTGTGCACTCAACAATCCCTGCTCGCACACGAGCACGTGCACGTGATTCTTGTTCAATGTCCGGCTGCTTTCGGAGATTTCCGCGATGGTATGGTGCTCTGCTCCTGGCCAGTGCCACGCGGCGAAGGCGGCCGAGTCCCTGGTGTCCACGACGGTGGCGCCAGGAGAAATCTCTTCCACGAACAGTCCGTCCACGGCCAGCGCCGCCAGATCTAGCTGTTTGAGAATGATCGTTTCGGTCTGATCCAGGGCCCCTGCAAGAACCGATGGGTTCATTTTGGCCACATCGAACTCGACCGCTTCGGGCCGCGCCGCAGTGGCGGTTCGGCCGGCCCCGATAGAACAATACTCCCTGACACGTGCTGACAAGTCATGCGTTCCGACGCGGCGTGCCGCCGCGATGATCTGTTCCTTGTCATATCCGATGAGCGGGCGGAAGACCGGGAGCGACGTCGCGTTGTCAATGGCGCGCAGGTTCGTGAGGGTCTGTGATGATACCTGGCCTATGACTTCACCTGTGACGACCGCTTCGCCGCCTATCGCCTCGGCAATGTGCTGCGCCGCGGCGTACATCTGGCGCTTCAGGGCTACCTGCAGGAACGCGGGTCGAACGACCCGGCGCAGCTCGGCCACAACCGAAGCGAACGGAACCACATGGATTCGGGGCTCTACTCCGTGGCTCCATCGGTCCGCCAGGACCTGGGCCACCTGCAGAACCATGCGCCGGTAAGCCGCGCCGCCCAAGTTGCAAAACACGTAGTCCAGATTCACTCCCCGCCGAAGCACCATCCAGGCAGCGACGCCCGAGTCGAATCCCCCTGATAGAAGTCCCACCGCGCGCCCCTCCACGCCGAGTGGAAGTCCTCCGGCTCCCTCCAACCGCTCGGAGTAGAACCAGACGCGATCGTCGCGGATTTCCACGCTGACCGTAACTTCTGGATTGGAAAGATCCACTGTACCCAGCTCGTTCAGCGCCGCCCCGAGCTCGACCATCACATCGCGTGATCGAAATCCATGCTGTCCGGAACGCCGGGCCCGCACGGCGAAGCTTCGCCCCTCCACGCGGTCCGAGTAAATCCGCGACCCGGTCTCAACAATTTGGTCAAGATTTGCCTCGCACTCAGCGTCAATCGGGGAATAGGAACTGATCCCGAATACCTCATCCAGAAGGCCGGAGGACGCCACGTCCGTCTGCTCATCCCGTTCAGGAATCAGATACAGGCGGCTCCAGTCCTCGTTGATCTTGTAGGAGAGATCGCGCCGATTCAGCGCTGCGCGGAGGTTACGGGCCAGGCCTCGCTGAAAACGAACCCTGGTGCGTCGTCCCTTGGTGGTGACCTCACCCGACAAGCGGATCAGCACATCCCGCGGAGAGGCAAGGCCGGGTAGGCCAGGAGTATGAGACGCCATGCGATCTTGCCGTGTGGACCAGGCGTCTGGCCGTGAGGCCAGCCTGCCCGAGCTTCCTATTCGTCCGGGCGTCGGCTCGGGAC